>CAIZLW010000001.1 GCA_903933915.1 uncultured beta proteobacterium
CGGGTTACGGCATTGCGAATTCAACGGCACTAGGCTGCGGACAGGTCCGGTGGTTCTACGCCCCAAATTACTCCACCAACATCAACGCCAGTTCGCCATTACCCGTCATCACGGTTGCGCCTGTCGTTATTACAACCAGTGGCAGCGAACCGCACACCATAACCACCTTTTTCGCAACTGAATCCGTACAGATCATGCCCACGGTCTTGACCAATTTCAATGCAGCCACAAACAAAGCAACTCTGGATGGTGCTGCAGGTTTCTCCGAAATTGATAAGGACCTTGTAATGTTTGTGAGCCGTACAACACCGACAACCTGCACCTTTGGCCGTATCACCGCAAAATCCGGCCCGGAAATCACCATGGCTTCGGGGGGGGCGGGCGGTGAATTTAATCCGGCAGCATGGGGATCGCTGCCGACCTATGCCTCTGACGACACCGTATTGAATCTGGGCTTCCCGACGATCCGTACCTACTCCATTACCAATCGCAAACTAAGAGTCATTGATCTTCTCGATCAAGCTGCAGGAATAGCGCCTACGGATCTGGTTGACGGTATTGTCGACATGCGTGCGCAATACGGCAAAGACAACGGCGGTGGCGGCGGCACTGCCAACGACGGCGTGGTGGATGAATACAACTCCACGACCCCGACCACCACTGCCGAATGGCAGCAGGTCTTGTCGATCCGGCTGGCCGTGCTGGCGCGAGTCGGCACTTATGAAAAACCGGCTTCCGGCACGGATTGCGACGCCACCACCGCGACCAATGCCCCGACCTGGTCCGGCGGATCATTCGAAAAAATGGATTTCGCCACCACCAACAGCGATGACCGTTGTTATCGTTACCGGGTATACGAATCCAATGTTCCGCTGCGCAACATGATATGGAGAGCGTTATGAAACCGATTGGCTATCGGGCGCAGCGCGGCGTCGTCCTGTTTGTGGCGCTGATCGTACTGGTCGCGATGACACTGGCGGGCATTGCGCTGATGCGCAACGTCGACAGCGGTACGGTCATCGCCAGCAACCTGAGTTTCCGCCAGGTCGCCACCTATGCCGGCGACCTGGGCACGGAAGCCGCGCGCAACTGGCTGACCGGCACCAGCGTCAATCTCGACAATGACAGTTCCACCAACGCCTATTACGCCACCTGGCAAGCAAACCTGGACCTGCTGGGCAACGACCCCGACCTGGCGAAGACCGATTTTGACTGGTCCACCGCAATAACCGCCACCGGCTCGCCGACCGGATACACCGTGCGCTACGTGATTCACCGTCTTTGCGACAGCGTCGGCGGCACCACTTCTTCCAGCTGCGTCAAAACCACCGGCGCCGCCAGTTCGGCAACGGCCAGCACCAAGGGCGCGGCCAGTTACGGCACCCTCGCCATCAGCGTATCCACTTCAGCCCTTTATCGCGTGACCGTACGCGTCGACGGGCCCCGCAACACTCTCAGTTACATTCAATCATCGATGTACTAGTACCACCGGACAACTGCGTCGCGGAGACCATCATGAAATGCCCACACACACTTAACTCAGGTGCCTACACCAAACTGCGCAGCCTGCTGCTGATTACAACCTTGGTTGCCGGCTTTGCCACCATCGCCTTTGGCGCGGCCACCGACATCGCCAGTGGTCCGCTGGCGCTGCCGGCGACCAACGTCAAACCCAATCTGCTGCTGATCCTGGACGATTCCGGCTCCATGGCCCGTCAGTACACGCCGGATTACCTGGCCAACAACAACTGCTTCAACCCTCGCGACAGCAACAATCCGCCGACGGCAAGCCCCGTGCCCTGTTTCCCCGGAGATCCGCCGGTAATGTCGCCGGATTTCAACACCCAGTACTACAACCCGGAAATCCGCTACTACCCGGCGGTGAACTACGATGGTTCCTCCAAGGGAGAAATGAATGCCGCCAACACCAGCAACTGGACTGCGGTGCCCACGGACAATGTCAGCGGCAGCGGCGTTAACGATCTCCGCAAAGGCCTGCACCTCGGCAACCTGAACAACAACAGTCCGGACAGTACCCATTGGGGCACGGTCACGCCGACCACCGCACTGACCACGATGAATCTGGTCACCGGCTTCCCGGACCGGGTGTGGTGCAACAGCACCGGCGCCACCGCCACCGACACCGCGGTGTGCAAGACCAACAGCGGCTACACCTACCCCACCGATGTCTTCGGCTATGGCCGCGACGGCTCGAGCAACCGTAAATACATTACCGGGGCACCGTATTACTACCGGATTGTTGCCTCCGAATACTGCACCACTGCGTCACTGACGACGTGCGTTGCCGCAACAGCGCCGACCACGGTTTCCGGCGTCGTCTACAACGTTCCGGCGCTGGTGCGTTTCTGCAACAGCACCGCGCATACCAATTGCCAGGCCAAACGTTCAGGCTCGTACATCTATCCGAAGTTTCTTGGCACGGTCAACGCCACCGCCAGCGTCGCCGCGGCTTACCCCGTCGGCCAAATTGATATCACCACCGGCAGTTCCAGCGCGGCGACCATTACCCAGATCACCATCACCAAACCCGATACCACCACGGTCAACCTGCTGACCTCCAATCTGGTGAACAGCGTCGGCACCAGCAGCAGCGGCAACCAGATAACAGTGACCAACGAAATCGTCACCCGCATCAATCAAAATCAGGGCTCGCACGGCTACCAGGCTTCCTGCACCGGCGCGGCATACGGGTCAGTCACCCCGTCCTGTACCGCTTCGCTGCTGTTTATCCGCACTCCGACTATCGGCATCGCCGGCAACGGCTCCTCGATTACGGTGACAGCCCCCGCCACCACGCTCACGCCGGCATGGCTTCAGTTTGACGTGGGCGGCGCCAACAGCAACTCCGACCAACTGAATCAGTTGCGTGTCGGACCTGCCGGTTCGGTGGTGGATCTGATCACCAGCAGCATCACCTGCGGCAGCAGCTGCTCCAACAGCAAAATGGGCGGATTGATCCGCACCGCCGTCAATGCACTGACCAGCACCCACGGCTACGTCGCATCGGGCAGCGGCGCGACGGTGCGGATCACCGCCCAGGCCGGAACCGGCGCCGAACGAAACGGCTGGCCGCTAACCTGGTCGGACTCCGGACTGACTGACGTGAGCGCATCGCTGGCAAACGGCATCTCGGCGGGTTCGCTGTCACACACCACATCAAATTTCACCGGCGGCGTTGACGCGGTTACCGGATCATGGGGGCGCGAAAACGTCGGTAACTTTTCTCGCACCAACATCCTTTCCGGCCAGACTTACACCAAATTTCCAGCGCGCACTGATTGCTCCAGCGCCTCCTGTACTTATGCCGAAGAAATGACCAACTTCGCCAATTGGTTCGCGTATTACCGCACGCGCATGCACATGGCGAAAGCAGCTATCGGCCGCGCCTTTGTCGGCCTTAGCAACGATTTCCGCGTCGGCTTCTTTACCATCAACAACAATTCAAGCGGCTCGTTGGCGGTAGCCGATTTTTCGCCCACCGCGGGCGGTCATAAAGAGCAGTGGTACACCAATCTCTACAATGCGCTGACTGGCAACAGCACACCGCTGCGCAGTGCACTGACCAAGGCCGGTCGTTATTACGGCAATAAAAGTCCAATTGCTGGTATGGGTGCCAGCCCGATTACCATGGCGTGCCAACCCAACTTCACCATCCTGACGACAGACGGATATTGGAACGAGAGCGAACCGGGTGGCTACCAATTGGACGGCGTCACCGCAATTGGTGACCAGGATGGGGTGAATTCGGGTTATTCAACCCAGGCCATTGGCGCTTACGACGCCAATAGCGCCAGGAATACCCTCGCAGACGTTGCCATGTATTACTACAAGACCGACCTGCGCCCGGATCTGCAGAACTTAGTGCCGACCACCAGCAAAGACACCGCGTCGCATCAGCACATGACCACGTTTACGGTCGGGCTGGGTCTGGCCGGCACGCTGACCTACGATCCAGGCTATGAGACGCAAGAGACCGGTGACTTCAAGGACATCAAGTCGGGCATCAAGAGTTGGCCGGTGCCGGTATCCAATGGTGAAACCACGTTGGACGACCTCTGGCACGCCGCCGTCAATGGCCGCGGCACCTTCTTCAGCGCAAAGGATCCGGTCACACTCTCCAACAGTATTGTTGAGACGTTAAATGCCGTTGCAGCGCGCGTCGGCGCGGGTGCGGCGGCGGCGACCTCGAACTTGCAACCGGTCGCCGGCGACAACTTTGCCTTCACCGCGCAGTTCCAGACTGTCGAGTGGTCAGGTGACCTTAAGGCCCGCACTATCGACCTCACTACGGGCACGGTGTCAAATCGCGAACTGTGGTCGGCCCAGGAGCTATTGGACGGCCGCGGACATCTCACGCGCCGCATTTACACCTTTGACGCCGGCGATACCAGCGCAGCAGCCACCGTGACAGTCGCTGGCGTGTCGCGCACCCAAAATGCCAACAAGCTGCGCAGCTTTTGCTGGACCGATGCACCGGTCGCCACTTATCCGCAATGTGATGACGGCGGCTTGTTGACCGCAGCCGAATTAACCGCGCATTTCGACCCCTTGGGTGGTACCAACGGCGCATTGGGCCAATCCGTACCCTGGCCCACCGACGGCAGCGGGCGTCACTTATCCGCCACTAAAAACAATCTGGTCGACTTTATCCGTGGCGACAACGATTTTGAAACCACGGGCGGTACTGCAACGTCTGACCTCTACCGTGATCGCGCCCATGTATTGGGAGACATCATCAACGCGCAACCGGCTTACGTCAAAGCACCGCCGCTGACCTACACGGATGCGTTCTACTCCACGTTCAAGTCCAATAACGCCACCCGGCAGGGCACGGTCTACGTGGCAGCCAATGATGGCATGCTGCATGCCTTCGCCACCGACCCTGACAATAACCCCTATTACCAGACCTCGGGCATAGGCACGGCGTCCGAAGCCGACGATGCCTTTACCGGTACGCTGAATACCAGCTCGGTAAACGGTGAAGGGTCCGAACGATGGGCGTTCATACCGAACATGGTGTTCCCTGATCTTAAGCGCCTGGCCGAATCCAATTACGGCACCAATCACCGCTATCTGGCTGACGGTTCACCGGCTGTCGGTGACGTCTGCTTCGGGCATACCACGGCCACTCCCTGCTCGGCCGCGTCCAACTGGAAAACCATACTGGTGGCCGGGCTCAATGCCGGCGGCCGTGGCTTCTACGCGCTGGATGTGACCGACCCTGCCGCGCCCAAAGGCCTGTGGGAACTCAAAGGCGGCGGCACAACGACCTGCCTGACCGACAGCCAGGCGAATGCCGGCACTTTCTTCGAGGATTGCAATATCGGCCTGTCGTTCGGCAACCCGTTGATCGTCAAACGCCCCTCCGACGGCAAATGGGTGGTGATCCTCTCGTCCGGCCACAACAACGTCAGTCCGGGCAGCGGCAAGGGCTATGTCTATGTGATCGACGCGCAAACGGGCGCCATCCTGCAACGCCTGGCAACGGGAGTCGGCTGTGATGGCGTCAGCAGCACCGCGCCCTGCACCGCCGGCACTGTTGATCCGAGCGGTTTGACCCGACTCAACGCCTGGGTGGAGAACTCTGCGGAAGACAACACCGCATTGACCATCTACGGTGGCGACCTCAAAGGCAATCTGTGGCGGTTTGAACTGGCCGGCACGGCCTCCGTCACCGCCAACAGCGTCACCCGCCTGAGCACGCTGGTCGATGGCTCGGGCAATGCACAGCCGGTCACCACCCGGCCCGAACTGGGACTGGTCGGCGCCAGCTCGCGGATTGTGTATGTCGGCACCGGCAAGTTTCTCGGCACTTCCGACAATGCGACCGATCGCCGGCAATCGGTTTATGCGATCAAGGATACGATGGCTGGCGTAACTTCGCCGGTCTACAGCGCGATCCGCAGCGACAGCAACTTCATCCAGCAGACGCTATCCGCCATATCCGGAGACCGTCGCACGGCATCCAACAATTCCGTGGATCTGCTGACGGCTTCCGGTTGGTACATCGACCTGCCTGACGGCGGATCAGGTTCGCCCTCTGAGCGCGTTTCAGTGGACCCGGTGTTGCAACTGGGTACACTGATCATTCCGTCCAACGTGCCTTCAACGGATGCCTGTGTTGCCGGCGGTTACGGCTGGGTCAACTTCCTCAACGCGCGCACCGGCAGCTTCATCACCAACTCGACCGACAACATGGCCAGCACGAAGATTGCCGCATCGCTGATCGTCGGTATCAACGTGGTGCGGCTGCCCGGCGGAACGGTGAAAGTCATCGTCACCACCGCCGATAACCAGCAGCTCACCGAAAGCGCACCGGTTGCACCTGCCACTGCGCAGGGCCGCCGGGTATCGTGGCGCGAGTTGTCCGTCGATCGATAGCCGCATGACGATGTTTTATCCAGAACGCCCCGCTTCGGTGGGGCGTTTGGTTTTGGCGATGCTGGCATCAGCCGGCATCCACGGCGTATTTCTGGTTTCTGCGGCAGGCAGTCCGGCGGGCGGCGCCCTGCCGTTGAAGCGTATTGATGCAGTGCTGCAGGTCCAGCCTTTTTCGCCGGTGCAGGTATCAGCGCCGCAACTCATTGAAGCGGGCGACATTACTCTGAAAACCCCCGTCAGTGCCTTGCCGCCCGACGCCGCCGATTCCCCGGAATATCCACAGTCCGCTTCAGCCACAGAAGCGGTGCCATTGGCCGAAGGGGCACTCATCCCGTTCGGCGATCCCACCCGCTATTTTCTGACCCACGAACTGGATATCCGGCCGCAGATCACCACGCGCACCGAACCGGATTACCCGCCATCCGCACTCGAAAAAGGCGTATCGGTCGCCTTTCAGCTGCGTTTGTATATTGATGAAACAGGCAGGGTCGAACGGGTCGTGGTGCCGGAACACCCGGAATCGGATTTATTTGCGCCCGCCGTGGTCAAGGCGTTTCTGGCCGCCCGCTATACGCCGGGCATCAAGGACGGCAAGCCGGTGAAAAGCCTGGTGCTGCTCGAAATCAAGTTTGAAACCGCGGTCGTTCCCGACACCTTCCGTAACAATCGGTATTAGAAAACGCGGCGGCGGGAATCAAGCCGTTACGGCAAGCCCCTTGGGCAGCGGAAACGTCACCCGCTCGATGATGCCATCCAGCGTGCTGACACTGTTGGCGCCCAGGCCGCGCAGTCGCTCGATCACCGCCTGCACCAGCACCTCCGGCGCCGAAGCGCCCGCAGTCACACCCACGACTTTTTTGCCGGCAACCCATTCGGGCTGTAATTCGGTGGCGTTATCGACCATGTACGCGGGAACGCCCAGCTGTTCAGCGACTTCGCGCAGGCGGTTGGAGTTGGAACTGTTGGGTGAACCGACAACAATGACCACATCGCAACGCTGCGCCAGCGTCTTGATCGCGTCCTGGCGGTTCTGCGTGGCGTAACAGATGTCGTCTTTTTTCGGGCCGACGATTTTCGGGAAGCGTTTTTTCAGCGCCATCACCGTACGCGCCGCGTCATCCATCGACAGCGTGGTCTGCGTGACATACGCCAGGTTGTTCTCATCACCGACCTTGAGGCTCGCCACATCATCCGGGCCTTCGACCAGATGCATGCCGCCTTCGCTCTGGCCCATAGTGCCTTCGACTTCGGGGTGACCGCGATGACCGATCATCACGATTTCGCGTCCCTGATCGCGCATTTTGGCGACCTCGACATGAACCTTGGTCACCAGCGGACAGGTCGCATCGAATACTTTCAGTCCGCGTGCCTCGGCTTCGCGGCGCACATCCTGCGACACGCCGTGCGCGCTGAATATCACCGTGCTGCCCGATGGCACCTCGGCCAGTTCCTCGACAAACACCGCGCCTTTGGTGCGCAGGTCATTGACGACGAATTTGTTGTGCACAACTTCATGACGCACGTAGATCGGCGCGCCGTGCAAAACCAGCGCACGCTCGACGATTTCGATCGCACGATCGACGCCGGCACAGAAACCACGGGGATTGGCGAGCAGTACTTGCATGGCGCGGATTATACCCTTGGGCCGGCGCCACAGCGCCAGCACATCATAAATTTATCAATAAAAACAATTACTTATTGTCACTCTTCGCCGCTGACCCATCGCACAGCCCATCCCAGATCAGCAGCGCAGCGCCGCAGGTAATCGCCGAGTCGGCAACGTTGAATGCCGGCCAGTGCCAGCCCAAGGCGTGGAAATCGAGGAAATCAACCACGGCGCCGATCATCAAGCGGTCGATCACGTTGCCGATCGCACCGCCCAACACCAGCGCCAGTGCGAGGCTGAACAGCGTTTGTTGGGAATGCCGGCGCAGCAGATAAATGATCCACGCCGAAGCCACCAGCGCAATGCCGGTAAACAGTTCGCGCTGCCAGCCGCCGGCGCCCGCCAGAAAACTGAACGCCGCACCGCGGTTGTAGACCAGCAGCAGATTGAAGAACGACGTCACTTCCAGCGGCGGCTTGTCAGCCAGCGCCGCAACCGCCACGTACTTGCTCACCTGATCCAGCGCCACCACCACGCCGGACAGCAGCAGCCAGCGCCACATCAGGCGTACTGGCGCGGTTCGCCCGCGCCGGTGAGGTTGGACGTGCAGCGGCCGCACAAATCAGGATGGCTTGCATCGTGACCGACATCGGCGCGGTAATGCCAGCAGCGTTCGCATTTGGCGTGCGCGCTTGGCTTGACGTCGATCGCTATGCCCGAACCCGGAACGTGACGAACTTTTGCGCTGGACGTGATCATCACAAAGCGCAGATCGTCACCGAGGCGATTGAGCGCCCCATAAGAAAGCTCGTTATGCGTGGAAATTTCGATTTCCGCCTGCAACGGCGAACCAATGGTGCCTTGCGCCCGGTGCTCTTCGATTTTCTTGTTCACCTCGTTACGGATATCCCGTACGGTCTTCCATGAATCCCGGACCATCGGATCCAACGATTGCGGGGGCAGTTCATGCCACAGCGCTTCAAAAATGCTGCCTTCCGGACCGCCCTTGAACACCTGCCACGCCTCTTCCGCGGTAAAGCTCAACACCGGTGCCATCATTTTCACCAGCGAATTCGTGATGTGCCAAAGCGCATTTTGCGCAGCCCGCCGGGGCCGTGAATCCGCACTGGTGGTGTACAGCCGGTCTTTCAGGATATCCAGATAGAAAGCGCCAAGATCTTCCGAACAAAAAGCCGTCAGGCTTTTAACCACCGCATGAAACTCATAGCACTCGTAGCCGGCGGCCACATCGTTCTGGAACTTGCGCGTCAGTTCCAGCGCATAACGATCGATCTCCAGCCAATCTTCCACCGGCAAGGCATGTTTCGCCGGATCAAAGTCCGCCAGATTCGCCAGCAGAAAACGCAGCGTGTTACGGATACGGCGATACGACTCGACCACGCGCTTGAGAATCTCCTTGGAGATCGACAGCTCGCCCGAATAATCCGTGCTCGCCACCCACAGCCGCAGGATGTCGGCACCGAGTTCATCCATCACCTGCTGCGGCGCGATGACATTGCCCTTGGACTTGCTCATCTTCTTGCCGGCGCCGTCGACGACAAAGCCGTGGGTCAGCAAAGCCTTGTACGGCGCGCTGCCGTCCATCATGCTCGCGGTCAGCAGCGAGGAATGGAACCAGCCGCGGTGCTGGTCGGAGCCTTCGAGGTAAAGATCTGCGGGGAACGCGCCGGTGTCGGCGTGCGAGCCGCGCAGCACCGTACTGTGCGTAGTGCCGGAATCAAACCAGACGTCCAGCGTGTCCTTGATCTTCTCGTACTGCGCCGTATCGGCGCCCAGCAATTCGGCCGCATCCAGCGCTTGCCAGGCCTCAATGCCCTCGCGCTCGACACGTTGCGCGACCTGCTCCAACAACTCCAGCGTGCGCGGATGCAGCGTGGCGGTTTCCTTGTGCACAAAAAACGGCATCGGCACTCCCCACTGGCGTTGCCGCGACAGCGTCCAGTCCGGACGGTTGGCGATCATGCCGTGCAGACGCGCCTTGCCCCAGTCGGGATAGAACTGCGTCGCCTCAACCGCACGCAGCGCCGTGGCGCGCAAGGTCTCTTGCGGTTTCACGCCGTTGTAACCGGGCACATCCTCCATGCCGGCGAACCATTGCGTGGTCGCACGCAGGATGATCGGCGTCTTGTGGCGCCAGCAGTGCATATAGCTGTGCAGATCGGTCTTGCTTGAAAACAGAACGCCCTTTTCTTCCATGTGCGCAACGATCTGCGGGTTGGCTTTCCAGATCATCAGGCCGCCGAATAGCGGCAGCGACGCAGTGTATTTGCCATCGCCCAGTACCGGCGTGAGGATTTCATCGTCCTTCAGGCCGTGCTTGCGGCAGGACTGGAAGTCTTCGACGCCATAGGCCGGCGCTGCGTGGACCATGCCGGTGCCAGTATCAAGCGTGACGTACTCGCCGAGATAGACCGGTGAAAGACGGTCATAGAAAGGGTGTTTGAACGCGATACGCTCCAGCGCCGCGCCCTGACACGACGCCAGCGTTGTTCCCGTAAGGCCGTACCGCGTCAGGCAGGCTTCCTGCAAATCGGCAGCAAGTATCAATAAGCCTTTTTCGGTATCGACCAGGTGGTAGGTGAACTCCGGGTGCGCGTTCAGTGCCTGATTCGCCGGCAGCGTCCACGGCGTCGTCGTCCAGATCACCGCAAAGCCCGGCTTGTCCGGTAAAGCCTTCAGGCCGAAAGCCTTCGCCACCTTGTCCGGTTCCGCAAACGGGAAGCCGACATCCACCGCCGGGTCCTTGCGATCTTCGTATTCGACTTCCGCTTCCGCCAATGCCGAGCCGCAGTCGAAACACCAGTTCACCGGCTTCAGACCGCGATAAACATAGCCTTTCTCCAGCAGCTTGCCCAAGGCACGAATCTCATCGGCCTCGTTGCGGAAGGCCATGGTCAGGTAGGGATGGTCCCAGTCGCCAAGCACGCCGAGACGGCGGAAATCCTTTTTCTGGCGCTCGACCTGCTCCGACGCATAGGCCCGACACAGCCGCTGCGTCTCACCGGTGGGCAGATGTTTGCCGTGCTCTTTCTCGATCTGCACCTCGATCGGCATGCCGTGGCAGTCCCAGCCCGGCACATACGGCGCATCGAAACCCGACAGCGATTTCGATTTAACGATGATGTCCTTGAGAATTTTATTGACCGCATGGCCGATGTGAATATCACCATTGGCATAAGGCGGACCGTCGTGCAGCACGAAGCGCGGACGGCCGCGGCTCACTTCACGGATGCGCTGGTAGAAACGACGCTCCTCCCACTGGGCAAGCATTTTCGGTTCGCGTTTCGCCAGATCACCGCGCATCGGAAACGGCGTATCGGGGAGGTTCAGGGTGCTTTTGTAATCAGCCATGTCTGCTTTATTTCATTGCTGCTGGTTCAATGTCCGGCGTGCGCTCAGGCTGCACGCCGCGAAAAATAGGCGCGCGTATCAGCCACATCACGCGCGATCTGCTGCTTCAGCGTTTCGAGATCGACATACTTCGCTTCGTCGCGGAACTTGTGCAGGAAATCGACCCGCACCAGTTCACTGTAAATTTCTTCTTTGAAATCAAATATATAGACTTCCAGCACGGGGGCTGCGCCGCGCGCCTTCACCGTCGGTCGCACACCCAGACTGGCCACGCCCTGCAGCCTTTTACCGTCAGCCCGGACCAGTTCCACCGCAAAAATGCCGGTCAGCGGCGGTCGATTGTGCTTCATCTGCACATTCGCTGTCGGAAAACCGAGTTCGCGTCCGAGTTGATCGCCACGCACCACGCGTCCGCTGATGCTGTACGGCCGGCCGAGCAGACGACCCGCCCGTGCAACATCGCCGCTGGCCAGCGTTTCTCGCACCGCAGTACTCGATACACGGCC
>CAIZLW010000002.1 GCA_903933915.1 uncultured beta proteobacterium
GGCTTCGCCGGCGCCGACCAGGTTGCAGAACAGGGCGTCGAAATGCAGCGGGTGCTTTTCAAACGCCTGCTTCAGATTCATGCCGGTTTCAACATCCGCTTTGATGGTCATCAGCAACCGTGCCACCGCCGGGTTGGAGTGACCCTTGCCAACGATGTCGAAAGCCTGCAGCAGCGGCACGCCGGACTTCATCATGGTCGCCAGCTGGCGCGTGAACAGCGTGATGTCCTTTTCGGAAACGGAGCCGCCCCGGCCGAGACGCTGCTTTTTGACCTCGGTGACTTTGATGCCCTGACGGCGCAGCACCGCATTGACCTGAGCTTCACCGCTGGCCTGCATTTCACCGCGCACGGTTTTTCCGGCGCGATCCTGCCCGACCCAGCGGAACGTGACTTCAACGATCTCGGGTTTACGTGCGGCAGCGGCTGTGGCCATGCTGAGCCTCCAAAATCTCTCAAGGAACCAATAAGTTACGAGCGGTTATTGATGGAATGATGCCTTTACTGGCCCCCTTTGTAAAGGCGATACCGCACACCGGCACACCGCCGCTCAGGGCTTGGCCGGGGGCAATACCCTGACGCTTTTGATCACCCGATCCTGGGTTTGCACGATTTCCAGCGGATGGCCGGCGATGCGCACGCTGGTATTGGGCTCCGGAATGTCCTGCAAATGCTCCAGAATCAGCCCGTTCAGCGTCTTCGGTCCGTCCAGCGGAAAGCGGAAGCCCAGTTTGCGGTTGAGTTCGCGCAGCAGCGTTCCGCCTTCAATGACGTAACTGCCGTCGGGTTGCGGGTGCAGGCCGCGCGCCATCAGCGGCGACTGCGTGGTGAACTCGCCGATGATTTCTTCAAGGATGTCTTCCAGGGTCACCAGACCCATGATTTCGCCATATTCATCGACGACCAGGCTGACGCCGCTGGCGTGTTCCTGGAAATTCTGGATTTGCGCCAGCAGCGGCGTTGCGGAAGGCACGAAATGCGCATCGCGGATCATGTCGCGCAGGCTTTCCGTTGTGAGTTCGTCGCGCTGGATCAGGGTCAACGCGTGGCGCACGCGCAAAGTGCCGACGACGTTGTCAAACTGGTCCTGGTACACCACGACACGGCGGTGGTGCGCCGTGGACAGTTGCGCGGTGATTTCCTCGAGCGGCAGATCCAGATTGATGCTCTCGATCTGATTGCGCGGGACCATCACGTCGTCGACGGTGATGGCGCCGATTTCCAGCAGATTGAGCAGCACCGAGGCATGTTTTTTCGGCAGGACGTTGGATGATTCGAGGACGATGGTGCGGATTTCATCGATGGACAAGGGCTGAGCGCCGGATTCCTGCGGCTGCAGGCGCAGGGCCTTGAGTGCCATGCCGAGCAGGGTGTCGGTAGATTTCGTCAGGAGATGCACAAACGGCGCGGTAGTCCAGGCGAGTATGCGCATCGGCCACGCCACGAAACGGGAAATGTTCTCGGCGCTGTGCTGGCCGAGCCGTTTCGGTACGATTTCACCGACGACAATCGAGAAATAGGTCACCACGACAACCACGATCGTGGTGGAGGCGATGTTGGCGGTTTTGTGTTCGAGGCCTTGGGCCTGCAGCCATACCGCAAACGGCTCGGCGAGAATGGCTTCGCCGACAATGCCGTTGAGCAGGCCGATCGAGGTGATGCCGATCTGCACGGTTGAAAGAAATCGCGTCGGATTGGCGCTGAGTTTGATCGCGGCAGCGGCCAGTTTGTCGCCGCGCTGCGCCAGCGTCGACAGTTTTGACTGGCGCGCGGTGAGCAGCGCAACCTCCGACATGGCGAAGGCGCCGTTGAGCAGGATCAGGCAGGCGAGAATCAGTACTTCCATTTGTGCACCTCGATATCGAGGCCGGCATTGACGCCGGCCCGGTCAGCTGCGGCCGAGCAGAATTTCCAGAACGAACTTGCTGCCGAGATAGGCCAGCACCAGCAGCAGGAATCCGGCGAGCGTCCAGCGTACGGCGACGCGGCCGCGCCAGCCGCGGAAATGGCGGCCGAGCAGCAGCGCCGCAAATACGGCCCATGACACGAAGCCGAAGATGGTCTTGTGATTGAGCCGGGCGGCTTTGCCGAATACTTCTTCCGAAAAGAAAACCCCGCTGACGAGTGTCAGCGTCAGCATGATGAATCCGGCCCAGATGATGCGGAACAGGAGCGTTTCCATGGTCAGCAGCGGCGGCAGGCGGCGCAGGCCGGCGGGCAGTGAGCCCAGATGCAGGCGGCGTTCCAGCATCGCCATCAGCAGCACGTGCAGCGATGCAATGGTGAACAGGCTGTAGGCCGCCATCGACATCAGCAGATGCAGTTTGAACGCCAGCAGTTCGGTGTTGGGAAGCGGTTTTGCAGCGGGCAGAAGCGCGGGCAGTAAAGCCGCCACGGCGGCGACCGGCAGGATCAGCGCCTGCAGGCCCTCAAGCCGGTAGAACAGACTGCCCAGCCAGTAAATCAGCACGGTGAGCCAGAGGATTGCGGAGATTGCGTCGCCGACGCCGATGCGCAGTGTGTTGCCGGCGAACATCGCGCCGAACAGCACCGCGCCATGCACGGTGAGCGTGGCCAGCACAGCGGCGCGTTCGGCAATGCCGCGCGCGGGCGTCATTGCCGGCGTCGACGCTGACCAGTGCAGCCGCCAGAAGTAAGCGGCCATGGCCGCATAAAGAAGCGCGCTGCCGAGATACGGTAAAATTACCTGCATGCAACCAGTTTACCTTAAGCCATGTTCGACAACCTGACCGGCCGTCTGGCGCGCGTCGTCAAGACGCTGCGCGGCGAAGCGCGGCTGACCGAAGCCAACACCCAGGACGCGCTGCGCGAAGTGCGCATGGCGCTGCTTGAGGCCGACGTTGCGCTGCCCGTGGTGAAGGCGTTCATCGACCGCGTCCGCGAAAAAGCCGTGGGTGAAGAGGTGGTCGGTAGCCTGACGCCGGGCCAGGCCCTGGTCGGTGTCGTGCACCGCGAACTGGTGGCGCTGATGGGCGAGCACAATGAATCGCTCAACCTCGCGGTGCAGCCGCCGGCGGTTATCCTGATGGCGGGTCTGCAGGGCGCCGGCAAAACGACGACGGCGGGCAAGCTGGCGCGCTGGCTGCGTATCGAACAGAAAAAGAAGGTGCTGCTGGCGAGTTGCGACGTCTACCGTCCTGCGGCCATCGAGCAGCTGAAAGTGCTGGCGGGACAGGTCGAGGTTGATTTTCACCCCGTCGCCGAAGGCGAGAAGCCGGTTGATATCGCGAAGCGGGCGCTGCAATACGCGCGCACTCATTACCACGATGTGCTGATCGTCGATACCGCGGGCCGGCTCGCCATCGACGAGGCGATGATGCAGGAAATCCGCGAACTGCATGCCGCGGTAAACCCCATCGAAACGCTGTTTGTGGTCGACGCAATGCAGGGCCAGGATGCAGTGAATGTCGCCAAGGCCTTCGGCGAGGCATTGCCGCTGACCGGGATCATCCTGACCAAGCTCGATGGCGACTCGCGCGGCGGTGCCGCGCTGTCGGTGCGCCATGTCACCGGCAAGCCGATCAAGTTTGCCGGCACCGGCGAGAAAGTCACCGGGCTGGAAGCGTTTCACCCGGACCGCCTGGCGTCGCGCATCCTCGGTATGGGCGATGTGCTGTCGCTGATCGAGGATGTGACGAAATCGATCGATCGCGATGAGGCCGAGAAACTGGCGCGCAAGGTCAAAAGCGGCAAGGGTTTTGACCTTGAGGATTTCAAGCAGCAGGTCGCGCAGATGCGCAAGATGGGCGGCGTCACTGCGCTGATGGACAAATTGCCCGCGCATCTGGCGCAGGCGGCGGCGCAGGGCGCTCCGCAGATGGACGACAAGGCGACGCGCCGCATCGAGGGCATCATCAACGCGATGACGCGGCTTGAGCGCACCAAGCCGGAACTGATCAAGGCTTCGCGCAAGCGGCGCATTGCCGCCGGCGCCGGGGTGACGGTTCAGGAAGTGAACCGGCTGCTCAGCCAGTTCGAACAGACCCAGAAAATGATGAAGATGGTCGCCAAGGGCGGTATGGCGAAAATGATGCGCTCGATGAAAGGCATGTTCCCGGGCATGCGCTGAGCATTTCCGGGGCCGTCGTTTTTTGTGTTGTGCCTTGCGGCCGCCTATTTCAGGCTGAAGCCCTGGCGCCGGATGTAGGCGCCGAAATCCGCACGCTCCGGCTCGGCGTATTGCCGGGCCTTGTCTTCCGACCAGCCGTAAAATTCTGCAGCGCCGAACTGCTTGATACGCCGCTGCTTGCCGTACGGGTGGTTGGCATTACGCCGCTGGTCGTAGGCATCCACATGTTCGCGCAACCGGGTTTCGTCGTAGCGGTCGGTATGCACCGTGACGTCCAATGGCAGCCGCGGGCTGATGTGGCCAGACGCCGCCGGGTAACCCACGCATAAGCCGGCGACCGGAAACACACCTTCCGGCAGTTCCAGTTCACGGCTGACGGTATCAATGGCGTTGCGGATGGCGCTGATCGGGCAGGTGCCGAGACCGGCGGCTTCGGCGGCGCTGATGAAATTCATCATCACGATGCCGGCATCCACCGCCGCATTCATGAAGTGGTCGAGGTGTTCGTTGGCGAAGGGTTTGCCGCGCCATTCCCCGATGTGGCGGATGCGCCGGTTGTTGCCGCAGAACACCAGGAACACCGGCGCATCCAGGATCCACGGCATTTCCGGGAGATGCGCGACGATGCGCCGGCGTTTGGCGGCGTCGGCGACATGAATGATGTCGGCCTGCTGCAGATCGCTTTTGGTCGGTGCCGACAGCGCGCAGGCGCAGAGCAGCCGCAACAGGTCCGGACTGACCGGATCCGGGCGATAGCGGCGCAGCGACCGGTGTTCGGCGATACGCGCCAGTTCGGCGATGCCGGACTGTTCTGGCGTCACGGTGAAGGCTTCACCGTAGCGGGTATTGCAGGCGGCTGTGATGCGATCCGCCGGGCTTTTTTCAGATTTATTCATAATATTTTATTTAAAAACAATTGGTTATGTTATTTTTCCGCAATTCCGGCTGTATCCCGGGTATTTGCGCTGATCGTCATTAAACGTTGCTTCAAGAGGTGAAAGTAACGTAAAATCCGCCCCTTTCGACTTTTTCAGTCACCGGGAAATCCGTCATGGTGGTGGTCCGTTTAGCTCGTGGAGGCGCCAAAAAGCGCCCGTTTTTCAATCTCGTCGTAGCCGACTCGCGGTTTCCTCGCGACGGCCGCTTTATCGAGCGCCTGGGTTTTTACGATCCCAAAGCGCCGGAAGGCCGCGAACGTCTGCGTATCAACAGTGAGCGCCTTGCATTCTGGCAAGACAAAGGTGCGCAACTGTCAGACACAGTCACCCGTCTCGTCAAGCAGGCTGGTGCCCAAAAAGCTGCTGCCTGAGCAGTCGGTTGCTGAACGGCTGGTAGTCATGGGGCGCGTGATTGCGCCCTACGGTGTCAACGGCTGGATCAAGATTCAGCCGTTCACGCAGGAAAGCCGGGGGTTGCTCGATTATTCGTTGTGGCAGGTCGGTCGCGAAGGCGCCTGGCAGCCGCGATCCGTGGAGTCTGCAAAAGTGCATGGCGCTACGGTGGTTGCAAAGCTGGCCGGCGTCACCGACCGTGATCAGGCGGCGGTGCTGCAGGGAATGCGGATCGCGATATCGCGCGACGAATTTCCCGAGTCGGCGTCCGGGGAGTTTTACTGGGCTGACCTTGTCGGGCTGCGGGTGGTGAATGCGGCCGGGGTTGATCTGGGAACAGTGTCCCGGGTGTTTGAAACCGGGGCCAATGATGTGCTGGTGGTGGAGGATAAGGTGGCGGGTGGTGAGCTCGAACGGCTGCTTCCCTTCATCGAGACGGTGATCCTCAATGTTGATCCCGCAGGCGGCAAGATAACCGTCGACTGGGAAGCTGATTACTGATGTTGCAGTTTGATGTGGTCACGCTGTTTCCGGCGATGTTCGATGCGGTAACCGAATTGGGGGTTACCGGTCGCGCCAGGGAGCGCGGGTTGTACCAGTTTGTGGCGTGGAATCCGCGGGATTTCACGACGAATGCGCACCGCACCGTGGATGACCGGCCTTACGGCGGCGGTCCCGGCATGGTGATGATGGCGGAACCGCTGGACAAGGCGCTGGCAGCAGCGCGGCAGCGGCAGATGAGCGCCGGGGTCGAGCGGCCGCGGGTCGTGCACCTGACGCCGCAGGGAAGATTGCTGGATCATGCGCTGGTTGCAGAGTTGGCGCATGAGCAGGGGCTGGTGCTGCTGGCAGGTCGCTACGAAGGTGTGGACGAGCGACTGATCGAGCGCCAGGTCATCGAGGAAATCTCGATTGGTGATTATGTATTGAGCGGCGGTGAACTGGCCGCGATGGTGTTGATGGACAGTGTGGTGCGGCAATTGCCCGGCGCTTTGGGTGATGCCGAATCAGCCAGCCAGGATTCGTTTGTCGACGGCCTGCTGGACCACCCGCACTACACGCGCCCGGAAGTGTACGGGGACGCGACGGTGCCGGCGGTGCTGCTGTCAGGTAACCACGCGGTAATCACGCGCTGGCGTTTGAAGCAGTCGCTGGGGCGAACGTGGCAGCGACGGCCGGATTTGCTGGAACGACGGGTATTGACCGCAGAAGAGCGGGAACTGCTCGACGAGTATCGCCGCGAACAGGACAGCGGTAGGGTTTAACCGCGAACGCCATGATGGCGGACGCAATCAAGTTTGAGGGAGTTACGAGATGAACGTCATACAGCAGCTGGAACAGGAAGAAATGAAGCGTCTGGGCCGCAAGACCCCGGAATTCGTCGCCGGTGACACGGTCATCGTCAACGTCAACGTGGTCGAGGGCGAGCGCAAGCGTGTCCAGGCCTACGAAGGCGTGGTCATTGCCAAGCGCAACCGGGGTATCAACTCCTCGTTCATCGTGCGCAAGATTTCCTCGGGTGAGGGTGTCGAGCGGACATTCCAGACCTACTCACCGTCAATCGCCAGCATCGAAGTGAAGCGTCGCGGTGATGTCGGCCGTTCGAAGCTCTACTACCTGCGCGGCCTGTCGGGCAAAGCGGCCCGCATCAAGGAAAAGCTCACCGTCAGCACCGCGGTGGTTGCTGCGGTCGAGGCAGAAGCCGCGCCGGCCGAAAAGTAAGTATTTTGTATCCCTGAAAAAGGCGGCCGCGGCCGCCTTTTTCTTTGTTCATGACTGTCATGCAGGGGCTCTGCGGCGGGGCGCCGCTACAATAACGGCATGATTCTGCAACGCCAGACCGCGGCCTTTTTTGCATGTACTTTCGTGACAGCGATGATGATCGCGCCGACAGCACATGCCGCCGACGAACTCGCCGCCACGCGCAGCTTGGCGGAAGCCGGTGCGGCCCAACTCGCACTGCAGCGCGTGGATATGCTGCAGCCGGCTGCGGTGACAGCGTCGCCCCAGAAGGGGTCTTCCCCGGGGGCGCCCCCCAAGGGGACTTCCTTCGGGGCGCCCTGGGCTGAGTGGGAGCGCCTGCGACTCCAGTTGCTGGTGTCCGGTGGATCACATGAAATGCTGCTGCAGCGCGTTGCCGCCATGCCTGTCGGTGTCGAGGCGGCGGTTGCCGCCGATTTTCATGCGGCGGCGGCGCGTTCAGCGCTGGCCATCGGGCGCGGCGCTGCCGCACGTGATCAGGCGGCGCGCGCGCTGTGGTCCCCGGGCACTGACGCCGCGCGTCTGCGTGAGTTGCGCCTGCTGGTGATCCGCAGTCTGGTTGATGACGGGCAGACCGACGAAGCCTATCGCAGCATGCTGCGGTTTCAGCAGGATTACCGGCCGCTGGATGCGGCGACGGCGACACAGTTTGTCGACGGTTTGCTGGATATGAAACGGGTCAAGGAAGCCGTGATCTGGCTGGGTCTGCTCGATGAGCGCGGCGCGACGAAACTGCGCTTGCGCCTGCATACCGGCCTACTATCCCCCGCGGATGTGGCCACGCAGGCGCGGGCCGGCATCGCGCGCAGCGAAGATCCGGCATGGTGGCGGGTATTGCTGGAAGCCGGCGAACGGCAGCCTGCGGCGGCGCTGAAAATCGAAGCCCTGGAGCAATTGCTCGACCGCGCGGATGCGTCTGCTGCCGATGCATCACGACTGTGGGAGGTTTATCTCGCGTATGCGCGCAGTGCCGCGAATACGCACCAGCTGCTGGCCGGGGATGAATCCAGCTGGCTGGAGTTTGCGCTGAAACGCAAAGACGCCGAGCCAGTCGTGGCACGCGCGTACCTGGCCTACCTTGCGCGCGAGGGGCGCGCTGAATTCTTGCGCCGCACCGCACAGGCTCAGCTCGCATCAAGCCTGATTGCTGCGCGCCTGCCGCGTACGGCGCTGCAGGTTTTCAGTGCCTGGCCCGCTGATCCGGCGGTGCTGGCGGCGGATACGCGTTATCAGTTAGGCAGCGCGGCCGAGGCGTTGCAGCAGCCTATGCGCGCACTGCAATACCGGCAGGGACTGCCGGCGCCGGAGGGCATTGCCCCCGCGGTTTGGGATTTGCGCATGGCGGGGCTGGCCTTGCGCGCCGGGCGAGGTGATGTCGTTACCGGTATCACCCGGCAACTGGCGGCGGCCAACACGCCGATTCCGGCTGTACAGTTGCCCGAGTGGATAGCGCTGGCGGCGCAACTGGCCGACCACGGACTCGCCGCAGAAACGCAGCTGCTGGTCGGGCGCGTCATGCCTTATGCCGACTCGACGCAGGGGCGCGCCCTGCTCGCCGCAACAGTCCGTGCGTTGGAGTCCGGCAGCCAGCCTTTGCTGGTCGCTGAATATCACCTGCGTCTCGCTTTGAACGCGCCGCAGGTCGATGCGGCGGCAGAGGCCCGGTTGCGCGCGGGACTCAATCTGGCGCGCGGCGGCTTGCGCGATGATGCCCGCGCACAATTCGAATGGTTGCTGAAAAATGCACGTGATCCGGCGCAGATTGCCGTGGCGCGCCGCGAACTCGGGTTTTAATCACACCGCGCTTAACGCGCGGCGCTTTTCCACAGGTCGCTCAGGTATTCGTGGTCGCTGGTGTTGATCCAGCTGTAGCGGTATTCCACCGGCGTGTCGTTGTAGGTGTAGGCGACACGGCGAATCTGCAGCACCGGTTGGTCGGTGCGCGTGCCGAGGATGGCCGCGACGTCCGCCGGCGGGTGAGCCGCCGACAGCCGTTCGCTGATGCGAACGACATTGACGCCGTAACGCGCCTGATACAAGCCGTAGATGGTGCCTTCGCGGTTGCGGAAAGTGGATTCATCGAGACGGGCAAAACGCTCGGTCGGCACCGTGATGTCGTCCAGCACCACCGGCTTGCCGGCCAACTTCAGCAGATTGCGCACCCGCGCCACGCGGCTGCCGCGGATCAGCCCGAACTGGGTTTCATCGTTGGCGTCGGCGCGTTCCTTGCGAAAATCCAGCAGCTCCGACACCGGAAACTCGCGGCTGCCGTCCTTGCCGACGACATGGAAAAAATAGAACAGCGTGCGGTCTTCGGTGTGCGTCGCGACAAAAGTGCCTCGTCCCTGCTGGCGCACCAGGATGCGGCCGGCCACCAGTTCGTCAATGGCGCGGCGGATGGTGCCGATCGACACATTGAACTGCCGCGCCAGCCGCGACTCGCTGGGAATGGCTTCGCCCGGCTTCCATTCCCCGGCGGCCAGTGCGCGCGTAATACGCCATTGCACTTCGCGGTACAGCGGTGCGGTGGCCAGGTTGTCAGCGATGGGGGCGGGGGTGTCCATGTCAGCGCGCGGCAGTCTATCACGCAGATCGTGGATTCATATAGGTCATATAGTTGACTGTCTGAAAGCGCGGGGGTTAGCATCTGCGGCCCTGCATTATCGTTTTCATTCCGGTTGCACCGGTTGCTTATCACCCCAGCACTCATCCAGGAGGCAAAATGATTCACTTGTTGGTACACGATAAAAAGGACACGGTCGGCGTGGCCGTCATCGAAGGCATCAAGGCTGGCCAGGAGATGGTTGGCTGGGTCATGGAAGATGACTCCACGATCAAGGTCAAAGCGCTAAACGACATTCCGATCGGGCACAAGGCTGCGCTGTGCGAGATCAAGAAGGGCGACACCATCATCAAATACGGTTTTGACATTGGCAAGGCCGTGGCCGACATCAAGCTCGGCGAGCACGCCCACGTCCACAACATCAAAACCAAGCGTTGGTAACAGCGGCTGCCAAGTCAGCACGACCCCGAACCCGATTCCGATCCAAAACGGAGATACAAATGATCGACAGCAAAACCACATTCATGGGCTACCGCCGCGAGAACGGTCGCGTTGGTGTCCGCAACCATGTCCTGATCCTGCCGGTGGACGATCTGTCCAACGCCGCTGCTGAAGCCGTGGCCAACAACATCAAGGGCGCGATTGCGATCCCGCATCCTTACGGCCGCCTGCAATTCGGCGCCGACCTGGACCTGCATTTCCGCACCATCATCGGCGCGGGTGCCAACCCCAACGTCGCCGCCGTGGTGGTGATCTGCATTGAAGAAGGCTGGGCGAAAAAAGTGGTCGACGGCATTGCCAAGACCGGCAAGCCGGTCACCGGTTTCGGCATCGAACTCCATGGCGATCACGACACCATCATGCGTGCGTCCAAAGTGGCCAAGGAATACGTGCAATGGGCTTCCGAACTGCAGCGCGTGGAATGCCCGATCAGCGACCTGTGGGTGTCGACCAAGTGCGGCGAGTCCGATACGACCTCCGGTTGCGGCTCCAACCCGACTGTCGGCAGTGCTTTCGACAAACTCGAGCCGCTGGGCGTGACCATGTGTTTCGGTGAAACCACCGAAATCACCGGCGGCGAAAATATTGTTGCTGACCGTTGCGCAACTCCGGAAGTGCGCAAGGAATTCATGCGGATGTTTGATCGTTACCAGGAAATCGTCGAGAAAAACAAAACCAGCGACCTGTCCGATTCGCAGCCGACCAAGGGCAATATCGCCGGCGGCCTGACCACGATCGAGGAAAAAGCGCTGGGCAACATCCAGAAAATTGGCAAGAAGTGCAAGGTCATCGGTGTGCTCGACAAGGCCGAAGAACCGACCAAACCCGGCCTGTGGTTCATGGATTCGTCCTCGGCCGCAGCGGAAATGGTCACGTTGTGCGCAGCATCCGGCTACGTGGTGCACCTGTTCCCGACCGGGCAGGGCAATGTTATCGGTAATCCGATCATACCGGTGGTGAAGCTGACCGCGAATCCGCGTACTGTGCGCACGATGAGCGAACACGTTGATTACGACTGCTCGGGACTGTTGCAGCGCGAGAAAAACCTCGACCAGACCGGCGACGAGTTGATCGAAGTCATGCTGCGCACCTGTAACGGCCGGCTGACTGCCGCTGAAGCACTGGGCCATCGCGAGTTTGTGCTGACCCGCCTGTACGAAAGCGCTTAAACCGACAGACCGCCGGAGGTCCGTGACCGGGCTGCGATGCGAAGCATAGCGTCGAGGCCGTTCACGGATTCAGTGCGGTCGTTGTTTTTTTGAACGGAAGAACCTGTCAATGACCCCAATGCGCGGTGCCGATATTCTGGCGCGTTCGCTGGCTGCGGCCGGACTGACGCGGGTATTTTCGCTTTCCGGCAATCACATCATGCCGGTGTATGACGCGGCGATTGAAGCAAAACTGGATATTACGCACGTGCGTTATGAAGGCGCTGCCGTGCACATGGCGGATGCCTGGGGACGCCTCACCGGCGAACCGGGAATTGCAATGCTGACCGGTGGTCCCGGTCATGCCAATGGCGTCGGCGCCTTGTATACCGCGCTTGCTTCAGAGTCACCGATGGTACTGTTGTCCGGGCATGCACCCTTGAACGAACTGGGCCGCGGTTCGTTCCAGGAAATGCGCCAGGCTGACATCGCGGCGCCGCTGGTCAAGGCGTCATGGATCGCAGCCAGCGCCGAATCGCTGGGCGATGACATCGCCAAAGCCTGCCGCATTGCGCGCTCCGGCCGGCCGGGCCCGGTGCATCTGAGTTTGCCATTTGACGTACTCGAAACCAAAGTTGCCGACGGCGAGCGCGTGCTGGCGAGCGCCGCCGATTTCCTGTCGACCGAACACGGCCTGGAGAGCAAGACGCTGACGGCGCTGGCGGCACTGCTGCAGTCGGCAGTCCGTCCGCTGATCGTGCTCGGGCCGGCAATGGCGCATGCGCCGGTAGCCGCGCTGGTGGATGAACTGGCCAGGGCCACAGGTGTGCCGGCGGTGTGCATGGAAAGCCCGCGCGGCGTCAATGATCCCGCGCTGGGCGCTTTTGCCGGTGCGCTGGCGAAAGCCGACCTGGTGGTGTTGCTCGGCAAGCAGCCTGATTTCACGCTGCGTTTCGGCAAGGCGCCCGCGCTGGCTACCGATTGCCGTTTTGCGGTCATCGATCCCGAAGCAGAGGTGCTGCAACGCTCGGTGAAGAATCTGGGGAAATCGCGTGTGGTCTTGTCCGCACAGGCGGATTCCGCTGTGGCCGTACGTGCGCTGATCAAAAGCGCGCAACGCAAGGCAGGGCAGTCGTCGTGGTTCGACGAGGTTGCCGGCGCAGTGGCGTTCCGTCCGTCGGCGTGGCGTGAGATCAGCAGCGGTGACGCCGGTCCGGTGCATCCGGTCGAACTGGGCCGCGCGGTACAGGAATTACTCGATACTTCACCAGAGGCGGTGTTTGTCGCCGACGGCGGCGAGATTGGCCAGTGGGCGCAGGCTTGCATCAGCGTGCCGACCCGCATCATCAATGGCCCCGGCGGTTCCATCGGCAGCGGCGTGCCTTTTGCGTTTGCCGCGCGCATGGCGCGGCCCAAGGCGCCGGTTATTGCGGTAATGGGCGACGGCGCCTTCGGTTTTCATCTGATGGAGTTCGACACGGCGGCGCGCGCCGGCGTGCCGATGATCGTTGTGGTCGGCAACGATTCCTGCTGGAACGCCGAACACCAGATTCAACTGCGCACTTACGGCAAGGAACGCGCGCACGGCTGCGAA
This sequence comes from uncultured beta proteobacterium, assembly GCA_903933915.1. Classification (GTDB taxonomy): domain Bacteria; phylum Pseudomonadota; class Gammaproteobacteria; order Burkholderiales; family SG8-41. Next base: position 12,988 of record CAIZLW010000002.1, read on the forward strand.
CTCGCCGGCGGCACGCGTTATGATCTGGCGGTGGCGGCACTGGGCGGCCACGGTGAACTGGTGACCAAGGTCGCGGATCTGCGGCCGGCATTGCAGCGGGCCATTGCCAGCGGCAAACCCGCCTGCATCAATGTGATGATTCAGCGTCTTGCTGCGCCGACGGTCACCGCCGGCACAGCGGGCGCGGCGCACTAGAGCGTCAGGCAAAGGAACAAGCGTATGGAAACCCTGCAGGTCAGAATCTGGCGCGGCAAGGAAAACGGCGGTTTTCAGGAATTCGAAGTACCACGGCAGGAAAGCCAGACCGTGCTGGATGTTGTCACCTACGTGCAGCGCAAATGCGACCCGACGCTGTCCTACCGGTTTGCCTGCCGCGTCGGCGTCTGCGGTTCGTGTGCGATGACGGTCAACGGCGTATCGCGCTGGACCTGCCGCACGCATGTCTCGAAAGTCGCCGAAGACAACAAGGTCGAAATCGCGCCGCTGCGCAACCTGCCGGTGATCAAGGATCTGGTCACCGACATGAGCGAGTTCTTCGATAAATGGGCCAAGGCGCGCGGCAGTTTCAAGGGCAGCAGCACGCGCAAGGACGGATTTGCGCAGGTGTCCCCGGAGTCGAAGGAACGCAAGCGCGTCGATGCCGGCATCGAATGCATCGGCTGCGGCGTTTGTTACAGCGCCTGCGACGTGGTGACCTGGAACAAGGATTACCTCGGCCCGGCGGCGCTCAATCGGGCGTGGACACTGGTCAACGATGTGCGCGACACCGGGCGGGCCGAGCGCCTCGCGGCGGTCGCTGGCGATGCCGGCTGTCACGCCTGCCACACCCACATCAGTTGTACCGAGCGCTGCCCGAAAGGCCTGTCGCCGACCGCTGGTATTGCCGGACTGAAACGCGCAGTGCTGGCGGCGACCTTGTCCGGCGAAATATAAAAATGTTTAAAAACAATAATTTATATTTGTTTCTCGTGGAGGGATGCCGCGCATGAGCCGGCGCAGCGAAGTGCTGCTGTGGGGTGCGCAACGTATCAGCGCGATGGCGCTGGCGGTGTGCGTGATCGTGCATCTGGTGACGATGATCTATGCAGTGCGCAGCGGACTGAGCGGCGCTGAAATCCTCGGCCGTACGCAGGGCAACATCGGCTGGCTGGCATTCTATGCCGTGTTTGTTGCCGCGATTTCGGTGCATGCGCCGATCGGCCTGCGCACCATACTCGCCGAAATATTCAACTGGCGCGGTCACGGCGCCAATGTGTTTGCAGCGGTCGTCGGGTTGAGTCTTGCGATGTGGGGCTTGCGCGCAGTGATGGCCGTATTCGGCGGGGCGCCGGCATGAAGAACGATTACCGCGCACGCAATCATCCAGCGTACTGGGCGTTCATTGTCCATCGCGTATCGGGCCTGCTGCTAACATTGTTTCTGCCGCTGCATTTCTGGGCGCTGGGCCAGGCTTTTCATGGTGCTGCCGGGCTCGACCATTTTCTCGAATGGACGCACAACCCGCTGGTGAAATTTGCCGAAACTGGTCTGGTGCTGCTGCTGTCCGCGCACATGGCCGGCGGCGTACGCCTGCTGATGATCGAATTTCTCGATTGGCGTGAATGGCAGAAAACACTGCTTGTCGCCGCGGGGTGCATTTCGCTCGTGGTGGTGCTCGCTTTCCTGTTGAATCTCGTCTGATGGCCCAAGCCGTGCGGAGTCAATGCGTATGAAAAAAAATAAACCGAAGAAGCCGAATATTCTGCTGATCCTGGTCGATGACCTGCGTTTCGATGAATTCGGTGCCGGTGGCCATCCGTACATGAAAACGCCGCATATCGACCGCATCGCCCGCGAGGGGGTGAAGTTTGACCGTGCGTTTCACACCACGTCGATCTGCTCGCCGAACCGCGCGTCGATACTCACCGGACAATACGCCAGCCGCCACGGCATTATCGACAACGTCGCCCGCGACCTGGCCAGCCATCGCCTGCCGAATTACCACCTTGAACTGCAGCGTCTGGGGTACGAAACCGCGCATATCGGCAAATGGCATATGGGCAACGACGGCAAGCCGCGACCGGGTTACGACTTCTGGGTGGCGTACGACGGCCACGGCAATCTTTACGATCCGAAACTGAACGAGAACGGCAAATACGTCCAGCACAAGGGTTATGTCACCGACATCATGAACACGATGGCGGTGGACTGGATCAAAGGCCAAAGCCGGCGCAAGGGGAAGAATGCCGACAAGCCGTGGTCGCTGTGGTTTGCGCACAAGGCCGTGCACCCCGATGCCGAGCAGGCCGCTGACGGCTCGTTCAGAATGGACGGCTATCGCCCGGCCAAGCGCCACGAGAATCTTTACAAGGGTTGCGTGTTCCCGAAAAAACCGAACATGCAGAAGCCTGCGGAGTTTCTCAAACACAAGCCGGTGTGGGCCGAAGCGGTGGAGCTGCGCAAGACCGAAGCCTCGAAAATCATGCACGACGCCATCCACTCCGGCAAACAGGAAGAAATCCGCCTGCGCGCTGCGATGATGGCAGCGGTGGACGAGGGTGTTGGCATGCTGTTCAAGACCCTCGAAGAAACCGGCGAGCTGGACAATACGGTGATCCTGTTCCTTGGCGACAACGGGTATTTCTTCGGTGAGCACGGTCTTGGACCGGAGCGTCGTTTTCCGTACGAAGAGGGCATCCGCGCGCCGTTGCTGATCCGCTGGCCGAAATCGATCAAGCCGGGTTCCGAGGTACGCGATCTGGTGATCTTGCAGGACATCGCGCCCACACTGCTCGAGATCGGCGGCGGCAAGCCGGGCGAGCACATTCAGGGGCGTTCATTGCTGCCGGTGATCCGCGGCAAACGCGCCGGCTGGCGCAAGTCCTTTCTGGTCGAGTACTGGGCGGAGAATGCCTATCCGTGGCTGGTCGGCATGAGTTTCAGGGCGATCCGTACCGACCGCTATAAATACATTCACTGGGTCAATCGCGCGCGTAACGGCGAACTCGATGAGCTCTACGATCTGCAAAAGGACCCGTACGAGCTGATCAACTTGGCGAAGAAACCGGCTTACGCGGCGGTGCGCAAAAAAATGACCCGGGATCTGCGAGTGCTGGCCGCGGATGCGCTGGGGCTTTAACGCAGGCAGAACGTCGCTTGCCGCCCCCGGGGGCGTCGGGTATTGTGAACCGCGGGTTCCGGGTTCTCGTATGGCAGCCAACAACAACACCAGAGCGTGAGGAGAAAAAGATGAGCAAAGCAGGATTGATCGCCGCGGCATGTTTGCTCGCCGCATCCACCGCGTTTGCTGCGGATGTCTATCCCGTCCGTCCGGTGCGCATCATTGTGCCGTTCGCACCCGGCGGCGCCACCGATATCGTTGCTCGCCTGGTCGGACAGAAGCTCAATGAAGGCTGGGGGCAGCCCGTGGTCGTCGACAATCGCGCCGGCGCGGGCGGCAACATCGGCGGTGATATCGCGGCCAAATCAAACCCCGACGGTTACACGCTGTTCATGACCTCCGGCTCCATTGTCACCGCCAACCAGCACATGTACGCAAAAATGCCGTTCAGCCCGGAAAAAGACCTGGTTGCGGTGACCAACGTTGCCAGCGGGCCGCAGGCCATCGTTGTCAATCCGAGCAACCCGGCGAAAACGCTGAAGGAATTCATTGCAATGGCAAAAGCCAAGCCGAAGTCGATGACTTTCGGTTCGGCCGGCGTCGGCACCCAGACGCATTTGGCGGCGGAGAATTTCATCTACGCCTCCGGCATTGACGTCACCCACGTGCCGTACAAGGGTGAGGGCCCGGCAGTCAGCGATCTCGTCGGCGGGCAGATCCAGTTCGTCACGCCCAATCTGTCGGCCGCCATTGCCTTCGTCAACACCGGCAAGCTGCGCGCGCTGGCGGTGACCAGCAAGGAGCGGTCGGCGCAACTGCCGAACGTTCCTGCCGTTGCCGAAACACTGCCCGGCTTTGAAAACCTCGGCTGGTTCGGCTTCATGGTGCCCACCGGCACACCGAAGGCGGTGATCGCCAAGGTGCATGCCGACACCGTCAAGGCGCTCGCCAACGCGGATCTGCGCAAACGCATCACCGAAATCGGCATGACCGCTGTCGGCAACACGTCCGAGGAGTTTGCAAAGGACATCAAGGTGGAGTCGGAACGCTGGGCGAAGATCATCAAGGAACGCAATCTGCAGGTGAAGTAACGCATGGCAATGCCGGCGGCCGGTCTGCGCGGGCGCAACGCCCCGCAGCGGCTTCCGGGTTTTTCATTTTATTGAAGGTGCATTCGTGAAGGTCGATCTCAAACAGGTTGAAGAGGCGTGCAAGGAACTGTATATCCGCGCGCTCAAGATGCTGCCGCCGGACATCAAGCAGGGTTTTCAGCGGCTCGATCACGCCGAAACCAATGCCACCGGAAAAGCCATCCTCGGCACCATGATCCGTAACATCACTGTGGCCGAGGACAATACCAATCTGCTGTGCCAGGACACCGGCATTCCGATTTACAACGTGGTGATCGGCAGCAATGTCGCGGTGGATGGTCATGCGCTGAAACAGGCCATCATCAGCGGCTGCGCCCGTGCCACCAAGGAGCATCCGCTGCGTTCGTCGGTTGTGCATCCGACCACGCGCAAGAACGAGCACACCTCGGGCGGGCGTCACGTGCCGGTGATCAACATCGATTTTTCGCCGCAGGCTGAGACCTTGTCGATTGAAATGATTCCGAAAGGCTCCGGCTCGGAGAACAATTCCTGGCTGCGCATGGCGATTCCGGCCGAAGGCATTGATGCGATCAAGACCTTCGTCATCGACTGCGTGCTTGAGGCCGGCGGCAAAAGCTGTCCCCCGGTGATCGTCGGCGTCGGTGTTGGCGGCACCGCCGATCTGTGCGTGCATCTGTCAAAAGTCGCGGCGACGCGGCCGCTGGGCAGCCAATGCGAGGATCCGGAAGGCGCCAAGCTCGAAGCCGAACTCAGCGCCGTGGTCAACAGGCTGGGTGTCGGTGCGCAGGGTCTGGGCGGCGATTCCACCGCGTTTGCGGTACATGTCGAAACGGCTGCCACGCACATCACGATGAATCCCGTTGCCGTGAACATGCAGTGCCATTCGGCACGGCGCGCGCGGGCGACCTTTACGCCGCAAGGCCTCAGCTACGGCTACTGAACGACGGATAAGACATGGCGCATTACGAACTCAACATGCCGGTGACGGAAGAGCAGGTCCGCAAGCTGCGCATCAACGACACCGTGACCCTGCACCAGACCCTGTACGGCATCCGCGATGCCACGCAGATTCACATGTTTGATCACGGCCGCAAGACACATTTCGACATGCATGGCCACGCCGTTGTGCACACCGCACCCAACGTCAAATGGGTCGGAGAGACCCAGGAGCATCCGTCGGGTTACGCGCCGATCTGCATCGGCACCACCACCAGTGCGCGGATGGAGCGTTTCACCCGCCCGCTGATGGAACAGTACGGCGTGCGCATCATCATCGGCAAGGGCGGACTGTTCACCGCTTCAGCCAAGGCCTTTGCTGATTTGGGCGGCGTGTACCTCGCGATCATCGGTGGTACGGCTGCGCTGGAGACCACCTGGATCGAACAGATCGAGGAAGTCGACCTCGACGATCTCAATCCTGAATCGCTGTGGAAATTCCGCATCAAGGGCTTTGGTCCGCTGCTGGTGGCGATGGACTCGCATGGGGGCAGCCTGTACACCGCAGTCAACGCGGCTGCCAAGGATAAACGTGCCGGCGTGCTCGCCGCACTCGGCGTCAAAAGTTAATTAGCCCAATCATGAAAACCATCAAGACCGACATCCTGATTCTCGGTTCCGGCGGAGCCGGCCTGTTTGCCGCGCTGCACGCCCACCAGCACAATCCCGATCTGTCGATTACCGTGGCCGTCAAAGGGCTGCTCGGCAAAAGCGGCTGTACGCGAATGGTGCAGGGCGGTTACAACGTTGCGCTCGCCGAAGGCGATTCGGTTGAACGCCACTTCATGGATACCATCGAAGGCGGCAAGTGGCTGCCCGACCAGGATCTGGCGTGGACGCTGGTCGAAACCGCGGTCGAACGCATTCATGAGCTGGAAAACGAACTCGGCTGTTTTTTTGATCGCAATCCCGACGGCACGATCCATCAGAAAGCGTTTGCGGGCCAGACCTTCGACCGTACCGTACACAAGGGTGATCTGACGGGCATTGAAATCATCAACCGTCTCGCCGAGCAGGTGTGGGCTCGCGGCATCAACCGTCTTGAAGAGCATCGTGCTGTCGAGTTCATCCGCACCAAGGCCGGCGACGCGGTTTCCGGCGTGCTGATGATCGACATGCGCAGCGGCGAGTTCACCTTCGTGCAGGCGCAGGCGGTGCTGCTGGCGACCGGCGGCGGACCGACGATGTACAAGTACCACACGCCCTCCGGCGACAAGAGCTGCGACGGTATGGCGATGGCAATGCGCGCCGGGCTGCAGTTGCGCGACATGGAGATGGTGCAGTTCCATCCGACCGGCCTGATCGCCGGCATGGACACACGCATCACCGGCACCATCATTGAAGAAGGTCTGCGCGGCGCCGGCGGTTACCTGCTCAACGGCGACGGCGAGCGTTTCATGCACAAGTACGATCCGCGCAACGAACGCGCCACGCGCGACATCGTCAGTCGCGGCATGTTCGAGGAAATGCGCGCCGGCCGTGTCGGCCCACGCGGCGGGCTGTACATCACCATGCGTCATCTTGATCCGGTGATGGTGCGCAAGGAATTCAAGGGTATGGTCGAGCGCTGCGCCGACTGCGGCTTCGATCTGGTCGGCGGACTCGCCGACGTGGTGCCGACAGCGCATTACATGAGGGGCGGTGTGGTGTTCAAAACCGACTGCACTACCGATCTGCACGGCCTGTTCGTCGCCGGCGAGGATTCGGGCGGCGTGCACGGCGCGAACCGGCTCGGCGGCAACGGGGTGGCTAACTCCACCGTGTTCGGCGGCATCGCCGGCGACGTGATGCCGGGTTGGATCAAGGCCAACGGCGAGTTCCGCGCCCCCGATCAGGAAGCCATCGATGCGGCCGTTGCCCGCTGCCAGGCGCCGCTGTCGCGCAAGGGCGGCGACATGAACGCCATCCGCGAGCAGCTCTACAACGTGATGTGGGAGGACGTCGGCATCGTGCGCGATGCGAAGTCGCTGGTGCGTGCAGAAGACCAGCTCGACGAACTCGACGCCCGGCTTGATGCGATCGGCATCGATGGTTCGAATCTCGCCTTCAATCTGACCTGGCACGACTGGCTTAATCTGAAAAACCTGGTGATGGTGTCCAAGTCGATTCGCTTTGCGGCGATGGCGCGGGAGGATTCGCGCGGCGCCCATTTCCGTGCCGATCATCCGGACGTGCGCGACCTTGAGAACTCGCGGTATACCTGCGTCGGCTGGCAGGGCGGCCGTTTCAACATTGAAACGCGACAGGTCAAATTCACCCGGGTCAAACCGGGCGAGTCGCTGCTGACCGCAGGCTGATCCCGCATCAGCATCTGCCGTTTGATTTTTCCGGGCTGGCGGGAGAGACTGCCGGCCGGCATTACATCACCAAGCTTGGAGGAGACATCATGGACCGTTCCGTTGTATTGAGCATCGCCCTTGTTGGTGCAACCATCGGCGGCGTATTTGCTGTCGCTGCACCGGCTGCAGCCCAGGAATTCCCGACCCGCAGCATCCGCATGGTACTGCCGTTCCCGGCGGGCGGCGGCAGCGATCTGGTCGCACGCATCATTGCGCAGAAATATTCGCAGCAACTGGGTCAGCAGGTCATCGTCGACAATCGCGCCGGTGCCAGCGGCAACATCGCGGCGGACATCGTGTCCAAGGCGCCCGGCGACGGCTACACGATATTTTTTGCCAACTCTTCAATCTCGATCAGCCCGGCGATTTATAAAAAACTTTCCTTTGACCCGGTGAAGGATTTCTCGGCGATATCGATGGCCTCGTCGTATCCGTTTGTATTGGTGGCACATCCGGCATTGCCGGTCAAAAGCGTCAAGGAACTGGTGACGCTGGCCAGAGGCAAGCCCAACACGCTGGACTATTCTTCGGCCGGCACCGGGACGATGTCGCACATGGCGATGGAAATGCTGCGCGTCAAAACCGGAACCCGGATTACCCACCTGCCGTACAAGGGCGCCGCGCCGGCAACGGTGGCTTTGCTGACCGGTGAGGCACAGGTCGCGTTTGTGGTGATGCCGGTGGCAGCGCCGCACATCGCCAGCAATCGCCTGCGCGGGCTGGGTGTAGCCGACAAGGTGCGTTCTGCCGTCGCACCGAACGTGCCGACCATGATCGAAGCTGGTGTCCCTGATCACGTGGCCGTGCAGTGGAACGGCCTGTTGGTGCCGTCCAAGACTCCGCAGGCGATCCAAGACAAGCTCTACAAGGAATGGGTGGCTGCCGTGAAAGCGCCGGAAGTCGTGCAGCGGATTCGTGCTGAAGGCGCGGAACCCAGCGGCAACACGCCGGCGGAGTTTTCGGCGTTTTTCCGGGCGGAAGCCGCAAAGTGGGCGGATGTGGCGAAACAATCCGGCACCACGGTGGATTGACGCGATGCCGCTGCTGTCGATTGCGGATCTGACCGAACTCGCCGCGCGCGCGTTAAAGCGCGCCGGTGCGTCCAAGGCCATGGCCGAAGCGACGGCGCAGGCGCTGGTGGCTGCAGAAGCCGAAGGACTGTCGGGCCACGGTTTGTCCCGCGTTGCACTCTACGTCCAGCATTTGCGCGAAGGCCGCGTCGACGGCAAGGTAAAACCCAAAGTCATTCGCAAGAACGGCGCCACCTGCCTGATCGACGCCGGCGGCGGATTGGCGCTTCCTGCCGCAGCCCTCGCAGTCAATGAAGCGATCAAACGCGCCAAACGTTATGGCGTGGCGTTTGCCGGCATCACCAACAGTCACCACTTCGGCGCGGCGGCTTATCATCTGGCCGCGATTGCCGATGCCGGCATGACCGGCATTGCGCTGACCAATTCACCGTCGGCGATCAATGCCTGGGGCGGCAGCAAGGCGTTTTTCGGTACCAATCCGATCGCCGCGATTTTTCCGCGCAAGAAGCAGCCGCCGATCGTCGTTGATCTGTCGCTGACCGAAGTTACCCGCGGCAAGATCATGCTCTATGCCAAGGAAGGCAAACCGATTCCGCTGGGCTGGGCCGTTGATCGCGACGGTAACCCGACGACCAGCGCGCAGGCGGCGTTGACCGGCAGCCTGACCGCCATCGGCGGCGTCAAAGGCACGGCGCTGGCGCTGATGGTTGAAGCCTTGTGTGTCGCGCTGACCGGCGCTGCATTGAGCTGCGAAAATGATTCGTACTTCGAACCCGGAAACAAGCCGCGCATCGGCCATGCGCTGATCGTCATCGACCCCAATGCGCTGGCTGGCGCTGAAATTTATTACGCGCGCATCGAAGACATGGTCGGGCACATGCACGCCGATGCCGGCGTGCGACTGCCCGGCGCACGCCGGCATCAGGCGGTGGCGAAAGCGCAAGCCGAGGGTATTGTTGTGGCAGACGCACTGCACCAGGAGTTGCTGAAACTCGCCGGGCGCAGCCGCAAGAATTGAATTAAGTATTTGTTTTTAAACAATATTTTATGACCGTGAACATTCGCTTCGCGGCTGCGACAACGCCCGCAAGCGCGCCGCGTCGTTATTGATCACCATGAACACCGACGCTGAGTCACGCCCGCTGCACCTGTTACGCACGGTATTCGGCCATCCCGCATTCCGCGGTGCGCAGGAAGACATCGTCACGCATGTTGCCGGCGGCGGTGATGCGCTGGTGCTGATGCCGACCGGCGGCGGCAAATCGCTGTGTTATCAGCTGCCGGCGCTGCTGCGCGAGGGCACCGCGCTGGTGGTGTCGCCGCTGATCGCGCTGATGCAGGACCAGGTCGCCGCACTGAAGCAGCTCGGTGTACGCGCGGCCTTCCTCAATTCCACGATGGACGGCCGCGCAGTGAATGCATGCGAGAAGGCCTTGCGCAACGGCGAACTCGACCTGCTGTATGTCGCGCCGGAACGGCTGATGATGCCGCGCATGCTGGAATGCCTGGCCGAATCGAAGATTGCGCTGTTCGCGATTGATGAGGCGCACTGCGTATCGCAATGGGGTCACGATTTCCGTCCCGAGTACCTGCAGCTGTCGGTGTTGCACGAACAGTTTCCGTCGGTACCGCGCATTGCGCTGACCGCAACCGCCGATCCGCAGACCCGTGAAGAAATCATCCGTCGTCTCGCACTCGATGATTCGCGGGTATTCATTTCCAGTTTCGACCGCCCCAATATCCGTTACACCATTGTCGACAAGCAGGATGCACGCAACCAGCTGCTGCGTTTCATCCGCGAGGAACATGCGGGCGAGGCGGGCATCGTCTATTGCCTGTCGCGCAAGAAGGTTGATGAAACCGCTGCCTGGCTGGTCAGCCATGGCGTACGTGCGCTGCCGTACCACGCCGGCATGGATGCCGCATCGCGCGCGGACCATCAGAACCGTTTCCAGCGTGAAGAGGGGGTGGTGGTTGTCGCCACCATCGCCTTCGGCATGGGTATCGACAAGCCGGACGTCCGGTTTGTCGCACATCTGGATCTGCCAAAAAGCATTGAAGGTTATTACCAGGAAACCGGCCGCGCCGGCCGTGACGGTGCGCCGGCCGATGCCTGGATGGCGTACGGCCTCGGCGACGTGGTGCAGCAGCGGCGCATGATCGACCAGTCCGAGGGCAGCGAGGAATACCAGCGGGTACAGGTGGTCAAGCTCGATGCGCTGCTGGGACTGTGCGAGACGGCGGGTTGCCGGCGGGTGCGTTTGCTTGATTATTTCGGCGAGGCCAGTACGCCCTGCGGTAACTGCGACACCTGTCTCGAGCCGCCGCAGACTTGGGACGCCACCGAGGCCGCGCGCAAGGCGCTGTCGTGCATGTATCGCACCGGCCAGCGCTTCGGTGCGGTGCATCTGATTGATGTATTGCGCGGGCGCGCCACCGAGCGCACCGCGCAATGGGGGCATCAGCAGCTCAACGTGTTCGGCATCGGCGCCGATCTGGATGAGCCGGCGTGGCGCAACGTGTTCCGCCAACTGGTGGCGCTGGGTTATGCCGAGCCGGATCACGATGCGTTTGGCGCGCTGAAGCTGACCGATGCCAGTCGTCCGGTGCTCAAGGGTGAGCAGTCCGTTGAGATGCGCCATCTGCAGCCGCGCAAAGGCAAGGTGACCAAGGCGCGCAGCGCCGCAGTTTCCGGTTTATCGGCAGCCGATACCGGATTGCTGGATCAGCTCAAAGCCTGGCGGCTGGAGCAGGCGCGCGAGCAGGCGGTGCCGGCATACGTGATCCTTCATGATCGTACGCTGGCTGAAATCGCGGCATTGCGTCCCCGGGATATGGATGCGCTGGCGACGATTAGCGGCATCGGCGCCAAAAAACTCGAACGCTACGGTGCTGCGTTGCTGGAACTGGTGCGGAGCTGAGGCACGTGATCTGCGGCGTCCCGGTTGGTGCGCTGCACCAGCGATGGCCGCCACGGAATCCGGCCGGGCAGTGGCATTCTGCGGCGCGACGCGGTAACGTAATCGCCGCTGAGTCAAACCATTTGCGCCATCCTCAGGAGAAATCATGAGAATTACCGCCGTCTGCTGCACGCTCGTCGCTGTTTTTGGTCTGCTCGCCAATGCGCCCGTGCTGGCGCAGAACGTCAAAATAACGCCGATCGGCTCCCATCCCGGCGAACTCTGCGCGAATGATCGTGCGATCATTTTCGAGGATCCGACCGGTGTGCGCCTTCTCTACGACCCGGCGCACAACGTAACCGGTGGCGACGATCCGCGTCTGGGCACCATCCACATGGTGCTGCTGTCCCATATGCACGGCGATCACGTTGGCGACCTCAAGCTGAAGGCCCCGGGGGCCGGAAGCTGCGCGAATTCGGAACGCCTGCCTGCCCCCAATTCCACAACCGCCGAAGTGGTTGCGGCAAAAAATGCAGCGATGGTGATGACCCGTGCCATCAGCGGTTTTGTCGGCAACAAAGTCGAAAAAATGACCGGCAGCAAGCCGATCGGTTTCTGCCCGCAAACCGGCGGCGCGACCACCGTGCCGGTTGCCACGGTGTGCGCTTCGCAGACCGATCTCGGCGGCGTTTTCGTCGCCAAGGCAGCCGGCGCATCGCAGGGCGTGGAAATTTCGATCGTATACGCTTCGCATGTCAACAATGTCCCGCCCGCGCTGCTGTCGGAGGCGCAGCGTGCCTTGCTGAAGGCGGACGGTGGAGTTGTCGAATACGGACCTGCCACCGGCTTCGTCGTCAGGTTCAGCAACGGGCTGGTCGCCTATCTCTCGGGCGACACCGGCATTCATTCCGAAATGAAAACGGTCGTCAACGAATACCACAAGGCCAACCTCGCCGTGCTCAATCTCGGGCCGAACCCCGGCATCTTCTTTTCTGGCGGGCGCGTCATCAATGAACTGATCCAGCCGGCATCAGTGATCCTCACCCATGCCAACGAGCCCGTGACCGAAGGCGGAAAACTGCGGCCGGGTTCACGCACGGCAGCATTCATGAAGATGCTCAAGCCGGCTTCTCATCTCGCCCTCAGCGAACGCACGATGGAGTTCGACGGCCAGGGCAAGTGCGTGGCGGGTTGCGAACCCTGAAATAAAACGGCCGGTCGCGGGCTCGCCGTCAGGCGATGCCCTCGACGATGCGCAGGTCGCGCTCGACGGCGCCGCCGTCGAGTTCTTTCAGCGCCGCCTGGTAGGCCGGCGTGTCGTGCGCGGCCAGTGCCTGCGCCAGAGATTCAAATTCGATGACCACGACGCGCTGCTGGATGCCCGCTTCGTAGACCTTTGCCGCCATGCCGCGCACCAGAAAACGGCCGCCGTTGGCCTGTACCGCTGCTGGCGCGACCGCGGCGTAGCGTGCAAAGGCTTCCGGTTTGTGAATTGCGCGGTAACTGACGACCCAGTAGGCTTTGGCCATGTTGTTTCCCCTGTAGAAGTTGTGCCCGGAGATGCATGATACGCCGGCTGCTCCGCGCTATGACGGGGCTATCCATAGGCAGCAGCTCCTGCCGCCATAATCCGGAATAAGCGCTGCAACCGCGCAGCGGTTGCGTGTATGTTGGCGTATCAGCATCTTGCGTACATAACAATAATCCGGCGCAGGGATGCGTTTCAATGAGGAGCGCAGCGATGGCGATCACGATTATTCCGGTAACGCCAAACTTTGCAGCCGAGGTTGGCGATGTTGATTTGACCCGGGCGCTGTCCGGCGAGGATTTTGAGGCGATCCGGCAGGCATTCTGGAAATACGCCGTACTGATCTTCCCGCAACAGCAGCTGACCACCGACCAGCAGCTGGCCTTTTCCGGGCGATGGGGGGCGGTCGAGAACGAGCGCACGCTGGATCCGAAGGCGACGCCGACACGTTACAGCGGCGCGTTCTCCGACATTTCCAATCTTGCGATAGACGGCAAGATCTGGGGTGAAGACAGTCGGCAGCGCATGTACAAGGCCGGCAACAAGCTGTGGCATACCGACAGCTCGTTCAAGCGCCTGCCCAGCCTGTGTTCGCTACTGTATTCGGAGACCGTGGTGCCGATCGGCGGGCACACCGAGTTTGCCGACCAGCGCGCAGCCTATGATGCACTGCCTGCCGCAATGAAAAAGAAGCTCGAAGGACTGGTTGCCGAGCACTGGATCGCGACTTCGCGCCGGCGCAGCGGCTTCCACGATTTCAATGAAGACGAACAGAAACGCCTGCCGCCGGTACCGCAGCTGCTGGTGCGCACGATTCCGCAGAACAAACGCAAATCACTGTTTGTCGCGTCTCATGCCGGGCGCATCTGGGGTATGCCGGATGACGAAGGCCGCGCGCTGATCGACGAGCTGCTCGCCCATGTCACGCAGCGCCAGTTCGTCTACACCCATCGCTGGCGTCCGAATGAGCTGGTGATGTGGGACAACCGCTGCACGATGCACCGCGGCACCGACTTTGACGACCTGCGCTGGGTGCGCGTGATGCGCCGGGTGACGATCAGCGATGTCGCCAACAGCTGCGAGCAGGAAGGCGTGCCGTTGCCGGAACCGATGCCCGTCTGCTAGCGTCCGAACGCGCCGTCAAAACCCCGGGCATCCATCAGGCAGGCGCGGGTGACCTCGGAGATGGTATTGGTGCCGAGCATGGCCATGTCGCGATCGATTTCATCGCGCAGCAGCCGGACCGCATGGCTGACGCCGGTTTCGCCGGCGACTGCGGCGGCGTAGAGCATCGGCCGGCCGACGAACACGAACTTCGCGCCCAGCGCCAGCGCTTTTAGTACATCGGTGCCGCGGCGAAAGCCACTGTCCATCATCACCGTCATGTCGCCGGATGCCGCAACGATGCCCGGCAGCACGCGCAGCGGTGACGTTGCCGTGTCCAGTTGGCGTCCGCCGTGATTGGAGACGATGATGCCGTCGGCGCCGTATTCGCGCGCGATGACGGCGTCTTCCCTGGCAAGGATGCCTTTGATGATCAGCTTGCCTTTCCACAGACGGCGCATCAGCGCAACATGCTCCCAGTTCAGGTGATCGCGGTTGGCGCGTTCGCGCACCGCGGTGCTGGAAACCAGCGGCGTGCGTTTGCCCATGTTCTCGAAATGCGGCATGCCGGTGGTGAAGTAGGTGCGCAGTGCGGTGCCCAGCAGCCAGCGCGGATGCGCCAGACATTGCAGCGCGAGACGCAGGCTCGGCCGCAGCGGCGCGTTGTAGCCGTTGCGCACATTGTTCTCGCGGTTGGATCCGACCGGAATGTCCACCGTCAGCACCAGCGTGTCGTAGCCGGCTTTGGCGACGCGTTCGACCAGTTCGGTGATGGCCTGCTCCTCGCCGGGCAGATAGGCCTGGAACCAGCTGTTGTGCGGACTTGCGGCGCGCACTTTTTCCAACGGAGTCAACGAGGCTCCGCTCAGGATCATCGGTATGTTGTTGGCTTTCGCGGCGCGCGCCAGTGCGAGATCGCCCTCATAACCGGCGAGCGAAGTGCCGCCCATGGGCGCAATGCCGAACGGCGAATCGTAGCTGCGGCCGAAGAGTTCTGTTTTCTGCGAACGCTGTGAAACCCCGACCAGCATGCGCGGCACCAGTGCGATGTCTTCAAATGCGGACCGGTTCCAACCCAGCGTCACGTTGCTCTCGACGCCGCCGGAAACATAACCGTAGATCGGCCGCGGAATATAGCTTCTCGCGGGTGCTTCGAAATCCTCCAGCGCCAGCATCATGCGCAGCGCGGGCGGCGCGTTGGCGCTGGTGATCTGCGGTGTGGCGCGGTCGGCGGACGAAAAGGGTTGCTGCGTGGCGTTCGGCATGACGGCATGACTTTCCTGCGGTGTAGGAGGCGTCATGATAGCGTCAACCCCTGCGGGAAAGCCCGCGAAAGTCCACGTATTCGTCAGCGCTTTTCGGCGGTGACGCGACCCTGGGCGTTTACATAAACCCGGTAGCGGTTGCCGTCGCTGCAGGTAACGAGATGGTCGCGCTCACTCGGGGACGTGACGCTGACCACCTGACCGCAGGGCAGGCTGAGCAGTGCAAGGGATGCGGCCAGGTCCCTGGCCAGCGCACCGCTGTCAGCAGCCTGCACCGTTGCGATGCCGGTCAGCGCAAAGCTTGCCGCCAGTAACGCGTGGCACAACAGTCGGGATGATTTCTGAATCATGGAGTGCGGTCTTTCTTCAGAGTTTTGCGAACTTCGCCGGGTCGGTCAACACACTCCAGATGGCTTCGCGCGAGTTCACGATCGCCCCGGCGAGCGCCGGGTCGCCATCTTTCAACAAGTTAAGCACTTTGGCGAGCAGTTGTTCGTAGTTTTGCCGCAACTGCGGAATCGTCAGGCCGCCGCGGCCTTCGTAATACGCGCGGAAAAGGCTCAGCAGATCGTCGACCTGGTTCTTCAGTGTGAGTTTGGTGAACACGCCGATGGCGGGCGTCTCTTTCAGTCGCTGTTCCAGTGTATCCAGCGCCAGCGGTGCGGGGGCTGGGGCGGCGATCTGCGGCTTTGGTGCGGGCGCCGGTGCCACAGGTTTAGCCGCGGCTTTAACTGCGGGCTTGTCCGGTTTCGGTGGCTCGATTCTGGGCGGTGCGGCAACGACCGGTGCCACGGGAGGAGTGACGACGGGTTGTGGCGCGACCGGTGGCGGCTTTGCCGGTGCAGGCGCCGGGAGGACCGCAATCCTGTCGTCCGGTGGCGACGGCGGGGTAACGATACAGCCGGCGCTGAACAGCATTGAACTGGTCAGGACGGCAATAAAAAGGGGATGTCTGGGTTTGATCATGGCTATTTAACGCATGGCGCGCGATCGTGGTTGTCGTGAACGATTCGAACACGGCGCCACAACATGGTTCCCATGTGTAACTGTTCCAGTATCATGGCTGCTTGATCATAAAGAGACGAGCCTGTCCTTGGAAACCCGTGAATTCAGACTGCGCGACGACCACGTGCGCCTGTGTGACCTGCTGAAACTGGCCGGCGTCGCCGACAGCGGCGGTCGCGGCAAGCAGCTGGTCGCCGCCGGTGCGGTTACCGTTGACGGCCAGGCCGAGAGCCGCAAGACGGCGAAGATCCGCGCCGGGCAGCAGGTCGACTGCGAGGGCGTGCGCATTCTTGTGCGCGCGCCGGAATAAGAGCCTGCCATGGATGAATCCCGACTCGCCGAAATCGAAATCAAGCTGAGCTTCAACGAGGATCTGCTGGAGGAGCTTAATCGCACGGTGGCGCAACAGCAGCAGCGCATCACCGATCTTGAACAACGGGTGCGCGACCTTCGTCTGCAGTTGCAGCGCAGTCTGCCGCCCGAGTCCGATGCCCCGGCCCATGAAATTCCACCGCATTACTAGGACAGGGACATTGCATGAACAAGCCTGAAATCATCGCCGCGTTGCCATTGCCGCGTGCTGAACCGCAGGCACTGGGATTCGTCGTTGACCGGTTGCCGCGCATTGCGGCGGCGTTGCAGGCCGAAGTGGCGCGCAGCGCATTGCCCGGCGCGGTGCTGATGATCGCGCGCCGCGGCAAGCTCGCCTATTGCGAAACCTTTGGCCATCTCGATCCTGCCGCAGGCACCGCGATGCCCGCCGATGCCTTGTTCAGCATTGCGTCGATGACCAAACCGCTGGTCACCGTCGGCGCGCTGATGCTGTGCGAAGAAGGCCGCATGGCCGTCAACCAACCGGTGCGCCATTACCTGCCGCAGTTGACGGGCATGCGCGTCAATCCGCCGCAGTGCGATGGCGCTCCCGGTGAGCCCACCGAAGCCGCGCTGCGTGAAATGACCATCGAAGACCTGATGCGGCATACCGCCGGCCTTAGTTATGGCCGCGGCGACAAGACGATTTACCAGCGTTATCCCGCGTCGTCGGACGCCGCGTCGTCGCGGTGGAATGGCAGCGAGTTTCTCGCGCAGTTGGCATCGCTGCCGCTGCATTACCAGCCGGGATCGAACTGGGAATATAGCCTGGGTCTTGACGTGCTGGGGCTGGCGATTGAAGCCGTGGCCGGCATGCCGCTTTCACGCTTTCTAGACGAACGTCTGTTCAGTCCGCTGGGCATGCGCGACACCGCATTCACCGTGCCTGCCGATCAGGTGGCGCGTTACGCGAAGGCGCTGGCGCGAGATCCCGTTAGCGGCGAAGCGCAGACCCTGCGCGACGGCACCACGCCGCACAAGTTCGATTGCGGCGGCGGCTGCGCGATATCGACTGCAGCTGATTATCTGCGGTTTGCGCAAATGCTGCTCAATGGTGGCGAACTCGACGGCGTGCGCGTGCTGTCACGCAAAACGGTGGCGTTCATGATCAGTGATCACCTCGGCCCGGAGGTTGATCTCGTCAAACTCAATGACTACCCGAACATCCGCGGTTATGGTTTCGGCCTTGGGGTTGCAGTACGGCGCAGCAGCGGACGCGGGGGCATGCCCAGCACAGCGGGTGAATTTCACTGGGCGGGTTCCACCGGTACCTATTTCTGGGTCGACCCCGCCGAGGAGTTGGTGACGGTGTTCATGGCCCACGCCCCCGGGGCCATTCGCTACTACCACCGGCAGCTGTTACACACCTTGGTACTGCAGGCGCTGGCCTAGGCCACGCAAAATCAACGGCTTGGCAGCGTTCTGTACGCTAACTTGTTGTTTTAATTGAAGGTTGCCGCGTACAGTGCGATAATGTCGAACTATGAACGATTCGCAACCACCCCAGCCACCCGTTTCACCGCGCCAGCGCATGCAGGAACTGCTGGCCATTCCCGATCGCAATCGCACCGATTCCGAGTGGGACGAACTCAATGAACTCGAGATCGCGCTCGCTTCGGGCAATCGCCCCGGCGCGCCTGATCCCCAGCAGCAACGCCGCAGCATGGGCGTCATGTCCAGCGGCAGCGGTCAGCCCAAAATGGGCGGCGGACGTCCGCAGGGTAAAAACCTGGGTGGAGGCGGAGGCGGCGGCGGAGGTGGTGGTGGCGGCGGCGGTGGCGGCGGCAAGAAATTCCACAAACGTCCCGGCAAACGTCGTGGTGGTGGTGGTGGTGGTGGCGGCGGCGGGGTAGGCGGTGGTGGCAACGGTAATGTGGGCGGCGGCGGACCGCAGCAACCGCCGCAGTAATCCACGGTACATTTTTCCAGGGCCGCGCAGTTCGCGCGGCCTTGTCATTTCTGCATAGCACTGAATCCGGAGTCCGCAATCATGACCATGAAGCCTAGCGAATTGCAAAAGTACAGCGCGTTGAAGATCGTCAACAAAATGAAAAAAGCTGCGACGCCGGATCGTTTTGGCGGCACCGCGGTGCTCGATCGCCGCGAACAGCGCCGCCTCGATCAGGCGGCCGGATTGATTCCGTTTGCCGTCAAACTGAACAGCGATCTCGTCGCGCAGGTGAATGCGCTGGCGCAGCAGCGCAAGGTTGCAGTCAATGAAATCGTTGCAGAACTGCTGCAGGCTGCGCTGAAAAAATAAACCGGGTTTGCCCCTCAGCGGCTTTCAGGAGCTGACACTTTGTGGCGCTCGGTTTCATATTCGTCATAGCCGGGCCGGCGCGGCGCCGGCTGGCCGCTCACCGGCGGATTTTTTGACCGCTTTCTGCTGCTGCATTCCCGCATAAACCCCGCGCGTAATGCATCCCGCGAGCCATGCGGCCGCGATGGCCGATGTCATGAGCCATGACAGTCTGCGCAGGATGATCTCAGTCGTGGTGCGCGCCGCCGACCGGCAGTTCGGCCAGTTCGATCAGGCAGTTTTCAGTGGCGGACGGGTCGAGGAAGGCGATACGGCAGCCGGCATGGCCGATGCGCGGTACCTGGTCGAGCAGCGGGATGCCCTTGGCTTTCAGTTCGGCCAGCGCTTCATCGATGTTTTCGACTTCAAGGCAGACATGGTTGAGCCCGCCCTTGCCCTCGGCAATCATTTTGGCCTGCTTGCTGTCGGGCGTCAGGCCGGCGATCAGTTCCACCATGGAATCACCGACCGGATACAGCGCCAGTCGTCGCGTGGCATTGTCCTCGGTGCCGCCCAGCTTGATGCCGAAACAGCCTTCCCATAATTTGCGGCTGGCCTCGACATCACGGACGACGATGCCTACGTGTTCGATGCGTTTGACTTTCATGGGCTCCCCCCGATGTGTTCAGGCCGGCATCATGCGCCAGGCAAGCCGTGGACTCAAGCCCGCGCCGGTGTAACATCGGCAGACCGCCCAAATCCTGATGGCCATGACTGCAAAAACATCACCGGCGCCGCAATGGCGTTCTTCGGTTCCGCTCTACAAGCATCTCGGTTTTCACCTCGACGGTCTCGAAGACGGCCGCTCCCAGGTGCGCCTGTCATTCCAGCCCCATCTCGGCAACAGCCGCGGCGAAGTTCACGGCGGCACCGTAGCCGCAATCATCGATGCCGCGATGTCGCAGGCGGTGCGTTCGCTGATCGACATGGAAATGGGCGTGGCGACGATGACCATGACCCTCAATTACCTCGCGCCGGCGAAAGGCGAGATCATCTGCAAGGGCAGCGTGATCAAGCGCGGCCGCAGCGTCATGTTCACCGAAGCCGAAGTCTATGGCGAGGACGGCGTGCTGGCCTGCCGCGCCAGCGCCAATTACCGCATCCTGCCGAAGACGGTTTATGACAAAAAATTACCAGCATGAACGGAGACGCTGCATGAACATTGCAACCCGACACAACAGCGGCCTGTTTGTTGCCCTGATCGCTGCCGTTTGCGCAATGCCTGCACTGGCTGCGCAACCGAAGTCCGCGGATGTGGCGCCCGGCTTCCCCAGCAGACCGCTGCGCATGATCGTGCCGTTTGCGCCGCAGGGACCCAACGACCAGTTGGCGCGCATGGTGGGCGCCAAACTGAGTGAGTCGTGGGGCCAGCAGGTCGTCATCGACAACCGTCCCGGCGGCGGCACCGTGATCGGCACCGAACTCGCCGTGCGCGCGCCGGCCGACGGCCACACCATGCTGATGGTTTCGTTGAGCACTGCGGTCAATCCGATGCTGCAGAAAAAACTGCCGTACGACACCGCGAAAGACCTGCAGCCGCTGGTCAATCTCGCGTTTTCACCGAATCTGCTGGTGACCCATCCAGGTGTTCCCGCTAACAACATTGCGCAGTTGCTGGCGCTGGCCAAGGCCAAGCCAGGCAGCATTATTTACGCGTCCGGCGGCAATGGTTCGACCACACATCTCGCCGCCGAACTGCTTGCCAACATGGGCGGCGTCAAAATGACCCACGTGCCGTACAAGGGGGCCAATCCGGCGACGCTGGATCTGCTCGGCGGCCGTGTGTCCTGCATGTTCGGCACCATCCTGCCGACGCTGCCGCACGTGAAGGCCGGCAAGCTGCGCGCGCTGGGCGTCAGCTCACCCAAGCGCACCGCGGCGCTGCCCGAAGTGCCGGCGATCGCCGAGACGCTGCCCGGATTCGAGGCGGTGTCCTTTTATGGCGTGGCGGTGCCTTCAGGCGTGCCCAAGCCGGTGATGGCCAAACTCAACGCCGAGATCGCTCGCGTCATCACCGCGCCCGATGCCCGCGAGTTGCTGCGCCTGCAGGGCGCCGATGCAGTCGGCGACACCCAAGCTGAATTCACTGCGTTTTTCAACACCCAGATGAGCAAGTGGGCGAAGCTGATCCGCGAAGCGGGCATACAGCCGGAATGACCTTGCCGGGATTCAACAATAAAAATGAAATGTTTTCCGGGGAGAATCATGTCATGAGCCCATCAAAACTGGATACAGGCCGTCTGATTGCGGCAGTTTTTTTACTGACGTTCGGCGCGGTTGCTGTCGCGCAGACTTTTCCGTCCAGGCCGATACGCCTGGTCGTGCCGGCAGCCCCCGGCGGCGGCACCGACATCCTGGCCCGGCTGCTCAGCCCGGAACTGACCAAACAGTTCGGCCAGCAGATTGTCATCGAGAACCGCGCCGGCGGCGCGACGATGATCGGCTCTGAGTTTGTCGCGCGTTCGGCGCCCGACGGCCACACGCTGGTGATCGCGACGACACCGCACGCGATCAATCCGACGCTGTACAAAAAGCTGCCCTTCGATCCGGTGAAGGATTTCACCATGATCAGCCAGCTCGGTCTGACCACTACCGTGCTGGTGGTGCACCCGTCGCTGCCGGTCAGCAACGTCAAGGAATTCATCGCGCTGGCCAAGGCGCGGCCGGGGCAACTGACCGCGGGCACCGCCGCCGGCAACTCCGCGTACCTTGCGGTTGAAATGCTCAAGACCATGGCCAAGATCGATGCGGTGAACATCCCGTACAAGGGGGCAGGCCAGGCGCTGACCGATCTGGTTGCCGGCCACATCCAGTTCCAGGTCAATACGCTGCTGGCAGCGAAGCCGTTCATCGATTCGGGGCGCCTGCGCGCGATCGGCGTATGCAGCGCCAAACGCTCATCCACGCTGCCCAATGTGCAGGCGATCGGCGAGACGCTGAAAGGATTCGAGACCAGCGGCTGGTACGCGCTGCTCGGCCCGGCCAATATTCCGCGCGAGACCACGCTACGCATTCACGACGGTTTCGCCAAGTCGCTGCGCATGCCGGAGATCACCAAGCGCCTGGCCGATCAGGGCGTCGAAGTGACCGCCGGAACGCCTGACGAGTTGTCAAAAGTGATGCCGCTGGAAATCAGGAAGTGGGGCGAGGTGGTCAAATCTTCGGGCGCCACTCCCGGCTGATCAATCGCTAAAAATCGCGATACTTGCCGCTCGCCAGCAGGCGGGCGATCTCCGCGCGCAGTTCGACGATGTCGTCCTCGCGCAATGCTTCGAGCTTGCCCATCTCTTTGTGAAAGGCTTCGCGCGTCGGCGGAAATGCCAGCGCGTGACCGAAGGGTTGCAGCGTCGCGCCTTGCGCGCGACCGTACAGATGCACATGCAGTTCGGCGCGCCAGTTGCCGTTGTCCTGATAATTGATGCGGCCGATGTTGATGCCCTTGCGCGAGAGCACCGTTTTCATCGCTTCGCCGCCGACCATGGTCAGCTTGATCAGTTCGATCGCCTGTTCACGGCTGAGTTGCGTGCGGTCTTCGACCGCGACCTTCGGATCGATGACAATGTGGCCGCCGTCGCTGCGCGACACATGCGGCTGATCCAGCGTGCGCAGCACGAAGTGCCGCGCCTCGTAAATCACCGCCACCTTATTTTTTGAGTGGCGGCAGCGGCAGCGGCGTGCCGGGCGGCACCGGCGTGCGGTCGACGTTCAGGCACATCGATACCAGCACATAGAAGCCATTGACCGAAATCAGGTCGACCACGCCGCGTTCGCCGAAACGGGCGACGGCGCGTGCATGCATCGCATCACTGACGCCCTGCGTTTGCTGCAGCTCGCTGGAGAATTCGTAGACCAGCGTTTCATCCGCATCCATGCCGGCCGGGCGTTGGCCCTGGGCAATGGCATCGGCGATTTTCGGATCAAGACCGCCTTCGAGCGCCAGCTTGTGATGGGCGACCCATTCGTATTGCGAGGTCCAGTTTCTCGCGGTGACGAGGATGGCGAGTTCATTGAGCTTGCCGGCCAGCGAACTGCGAAAGCGGATTTCCTCGCCGAGTTGTTGCACCAGATTGCCGATGCCCGGGCTGCGCAGCCAGACGTTGAACGGTCCGCCCAGCGGTCCGGGTTTCGATGCGCCCGAACTGGCGAGTTTCGCGCGCGGTCCGGATTTGATCGCATCGGTCAGCGCCTGCTGTTCCGGCGTCAGTTTGTCGATGGGAATCAGCTGGAAGCGGCGGGTGTCGGCAGACTGCACATCATTGCTCATGGGTGGCCTTTAAAATATTAATAAAAACAAATACTTATACTGAAATCCCTGAAGCGCGACCGGATCCGGCTTTCAGGTGAAGTCGAGGCGCGCGTCGCGCAGCACGCCGAAGAGTTGAACCGGATCGCGGCGGGTAATTTCCAGCGGCGGCAGCGGTTCTGCCTGAAGGGTGGCGCGGTCGTTGCCGAGGGCATCCATCACCGCTGCCGAGAGTACGAATTCGCCGGCGCGCGCGCGATGCAGCAGGCGGGCCGCGATGCTGACGCTGTCGCCGATGACCATGGACGGCGTTTTTCCGGCAGCACCCATGACCACGTCGCCGGCATGCAGGCCCATCGCGACCGCGGCGCGAATGCCGAAGTCGCGTGTCCATGCATCCTCGATGGCGTCGAAATCATGCTGGATTTCCTGCGCGGTCTGCACGGCCTGCCGCGCATTCGAGGCTCCGGTGAAAAAAGCCATTAGCGTGTCGTTCAGCATGTTGTGCACAGTGCCGCCGTTGCGTTCGACAGCGGCGCGCACCAGATCAAAAAATACGGCGGCCTGGTTCAGTACCACCGCCGGTTGCAACATGGCCGAGGTGCGCGTGAAGCCGCGGGTCTCGGCGAACAGGATTACGGCCGGCAGGCGCGCCGGCGTGTTCATCGCGATAATCGTCGAAGTCATGCGGGAAACTCCATATGCGGAGGATGCGCGGGATGCATGGGCATTATAGCCACTACACGAAATATTTCAGTCCAGCAGCGAGAAGCCCAGCCCCGGTGTTGCCGGCACCTGCAACAGCCCGTCACTGAATTCCGGATGAGATGCAAAGCGCGTGCGCAGCGCGGCGTGCGCACCATGCACTTCCAGCATGCCGCCGTGCGCATGGCCGGCCATCGCCGGCAGATTCGCCGCTTCATAACCGCCGGCGCCGGTGACCGGCACGCCGTGCGCTTCGGCCAGCGCAAGGATGCGCAGCATCGCGCTGAGGCCGCCGCAGAACGCCGCGTTGGGCTGCAGGACGTCGAGCGCGCCGCCGGTCAGCGCATCACGGAACCAGGCCATCGACTGGATCATCTGTCCCGAAGCCAGCGGGATCGGGATTGCGCGCCGCAGTTCGGCCAGCGCGGCAAGGTCGTTGCCGCGCACCGGCTCCTCGAAAAATGCGATATCGCAATCGGCCACCAGTGTTGCCAGGCGTTTGGCTTCGGCCACGGTATAAGCGCAGTTGGCATCGAGCATCAACGGCGCACGGCCGATGGCGGCGCGCACGGCGCGGATGCGCTGGGCATCCTCGGTGATGCTGCGTCCCGCGCCGACGAGGATTTTTGCGCCGTGAAATCCTGCAGTCAGCGCGGTCGTGCAGGCGTGGATCAGTTCGGTTTCGGTGAATGCGGGAAGACCAACCGTGGCGTAGGCGGGCACTGCAGCGCGGGCGCCGCCGATCAACCGCGCGACCGGCAGGTTGAGCATTTTCCCCTTGATGTCCCACAGCGCGAGATCCAGCGCCGACAGTGCGGATACGAACACGCCGGTCGATTGCCGGGGGTTGAATTTTTTCGCCAGCGTCGCGGTCACCGCTTCGATGTCGAGCGGATCGAGACCTTTCGCGGTCTCTGCAAAACCGCCATTGAGCAGATGCGCGACCTCAGCCGAGAGGAAGCGGCCGGTAACGCCGATGCCGGTGATGCCGTCGCGGGTAGTGACCTTGCAGCGGACATAAGTCAGGCTTTCCTGGCCGGCATAGGCGTCGGCAGCGCGTTCGGGTTTGATGTGTTCGACGGCGGCGTGGATGCTGGCGATAGTCATGAAAGTCAACCTGTGGCGTGCGGCGGAGGCTGGAGTTTACCCGTCTGCAGTCCTGGCGGTAATGCGCTTGCGGCAAGAAGGGGCACGCAGTGGCGACTTGTTTATACTGTGGACAGTGTTATCGCGCGAACGCCAGCGCGAGTCAGAATAAAAAGCGGCGTTTGAGCGACAGGGGAAGTGATTGCCGGCAAATAAGAATGAAGCCGTGGCCGGTGGCCACGGTGCATGGGGCGGACAAGCGCTCAAAGTCCTGATGGGTGATCTTGCAGGCGGGTTTACCGCCACACTGATTGCCATTCCCCATGCGATGGGCTTGGGACTGCTCGCATTCGCCGCGCTCGGGCCGGCCTGGGCGCCTGTCGGAGTGGTCGCGGGGCTGCTGTCGGTGGTTGTCGGCAGCTTTGTTTCAGGCGTAATCCCGTCCGGCACCTGCATGATGATGGGCGCCCGGACGTCAGTGACTATGGTCTTTGCCGGCATTCTGGCGGCACTGGCGGCGCATCCGCTGCTGCAGACGCCGCAGGGTCCCGATGTACCGCAGGTGCTGACGCTCGCATTTATTGCGGTGTTTCTGTCCGGACTGCTGCAGATGGGTTTTGGCGCGCTGCGGATGGGTCGTGCCATCAAATTCGTGCCGTATCCGGTCATCGCCGGTTTCATGAACGGCATTGCCATTCTGATGATCGTGTCGCAGATCGGCCCGATGCTGGGCGTTGATGCGAGCCTGCCGCTGCGTGATCTGATCGCGCATGCCGGTGTGATCCGTCCCGCCAGTCTGCTGGTCACGGCAGTCGTTATCGCGGTGATTTTTCTGGCGCCGCGCATGACCCGCAAAGTCCCGGTCCTGCTTTGCGGCCTGCTGGCAGGCATGCTTCTGCACTATCTGCTGGCAGCCATGGCGCCTGATGCCGTCGGCGCACTGGTCGGCGAGCTGCCGGCCACGTCATTTGCCCCGCGCGAACTGGTCTCGATGATGCATATTTCAGCGCGCGACGATTTCGTCGACTGGCTGGCCTTCCTGCTGCCGAGCGCACTGCTGCTGGCCGCGGTGGCGGCGCTGGACGGACTGATGGCCGCCGTTGTTACCGATCCGGTAACACGCAGCCGTCATGACAGTGATCGGCAACTCAAGGGGCAGGGCGCAGCCGCGGCACTGGCTGCCGCATTCGGCGCCGTTCCGCCGGCCGCCAGCACGCACACCCGCGCCGCCGGCTACCTCAGCGGAGGACGGACATTTCGCTGTTCACTGTTTCACGCCCTGTTCATGTTGCTGTCATTGTTTGCGCTCGGCCCGCTGATTGCGCGCATACCGGTGGCGGCACTTGCGGGCATCATCATCTATACCGCGTTGACGCTGGTGGATCGCTGGACGCGCGACCTGGTCCGGCGTCTTGGAACAGACGGTATTGACCGGCTTGAAATCCTGCTCAATCTGGCTGTGGTATTGGTCGTCACGCTGTCGATGCTGGTGTTGAACCTGATGGCGGCTTTTACTGTCGGCATCGCGGCCGCAATATTCCTGCTGCTGGTCAAACTGAGCGGCTCGCCGGTGCGCAGGATGCTTGACGGCACGGTCCGCGCTTCACTGAAGATCCGCAGCGGGGAAGATCGGGCGATACTGCGGCCGCTGGGCCGGCAAATCCGCATTTTCGAACTCGAAGGCGCCATTTTCTTCGGCACTGCGGATCGCCTGCAGATGGACGTTGAAAACCTTCCCGATGAGGTGCGCTATGTCATTCTCGACTTCCGCCGGGTGACCGAGGTCGATGCCAGCGGCGCGCGTGCGCTTGAAACCATCTGTCATACGGCAGCCCAGCGCAATATGCGGGTGCTGCTGAGCCATCTGCAAGGCGATGCAGGTCACGGGCGTTATTTGCGCGCGCTGGGCATTGCCGCGGTTGTCGCGGCGGAACACTGGTTTATCGATCTGGACCGCGCACTCGAATGGACGGAAGACCAGTTGCTGGGGCGTGACCGCTTCCAGGATGGCTCGGAGCTCGCTCCCCGGGATATGGCATTGTTTGCCGGGCTGGACGCCGTGGAAATGGCTGCGCTTGCTGAATTGCTGGAGCGCCACGAGCTTGTGCATGGTGATGTCGTGTTCAGGGAAGGTGATGCGGGCGACCGGGTTTACCTGATCGCGCGGGGTTCGGTCAGCATCAAGTTGCAGCTGACGAATGAGAGCCGTGCGCGCCGGCTGGCTACCTTTGAGCCGGGCGTGTTTTTCGGCGAGATGGCGATGTTCGAGGGTGAGCGCCGCTCGGCTGACGCCTTTGCCAGGGGCGAACGTGTGGTGCTGTATACGCTCAGCGCGGAAAGATTGGCGCAGGTCATGCATCAACAGCCGCAGATAGGCATCAAACTCTACCGCAACCTGAGCCGCGAACTGGCCATCCGCCTGCGTGTTACCAGCGGCGCGCTGCGCGCGCTGGAATAACTTCGAACCGGCATTGTCGGGAGTGCAGCTTCGTGACGGCGGGCGTAAAATTACGCGCATCAACAATATTCCACTCCAGGACACCATGATCATCAACAATCAGATACACCATGCCCTTGGGCTTGCGCTCTGCCTTGCAGCAGCATCATCCGGCCTTGCGGCAGCGGCCGTGGCGACCGAAGATCCGGCCAGATACCCGAGCAAATCCATTCGATTCGTCGTGCCGTTCCCCCCGGGCGGCGGCAACGACACCATCGCGCGACTGGTCGGCCAGCAGATGGCGGCGTCGCTGGGCCAGCAGGTGGCCATCGACAACCGTCCCGGCGCTGCCGGCGCGCTCGGCGCGCAGATTGCCGCTGCCGCAGCTGCCGACGGTTACACAATTTTCCTCGCTGGCGTGGGCAGCCATGGTCTTAATCCGAACCTGACCAGAAAACCACTTTATGATCCGATCAAGGATTTTGACGCGATCAGCCTGATTGCCTCGGCGCCGCTGCTGGTGGTGGTGCACCCGTCGCTGCCGGCAAAGTCCGTGAAGGAGCTCATCACGCTGGCCAAAGCCCGCCCCGGCGCGATCAACTACGCCTCCAACGGTACCGGCGGTTCTTCGCACATGGCCGTTGAACTGTTCGACATGATGGCCGGAACAAAAATGGCGCATATCCCGTACAAGGGGCTGGCACCGGCGCTGACCGAGCTGATGGCTGGCGAAGTGCAGGTGATGTTTTCCAGCGCGGTGGCGATGCTGCCCCAGGTGAAGGCGGGGCGGCTGCGCGCGATCGCGATGACCGGCAGCAAACGTTCGGCGGCGCTTCCCGATGTGCCGACTGTGGCGGAATCGGGCCTGAAGGGCTACGAAACCGGTTCCTGGTATGGCGTGGTGGCTCCGGCGGGTACGCCCAAATACGCAATCGACAAACTGTCTTCCGAAATTATCCGCATCACCAAATCCCCGGCGATTACCAACAAGCTGGTCGAGGAAGCGGTGATTCCGGTGGGCAGCACGCCGGCGGAATTCACCGCCTATATCAAGTCCGAGATCGCGCGCTGGGGCAAGGTCATCAAGCAGGCCGGGCTCAAGGTCGAATAAACGGGTGCTGCAGTAATGGCTTGTTACTGCAGCGAAGGATCCGGTTCGTCGTCCCTGATCGTGGCCAGGGCCATCGCCAGCACTTCAAGACCGTCGGCGACGCGGTCGGCCTGCATTTCAGTCAGGCCCTTGCTTTCCAGCAGATCGATATTCTCGTCCATCGGCAGCGCCCCGTGCAGGCGCTGGTAGGTGGCGACCTGCAGCGCCAGCAACCGCGTTGCGGTAATGAGCGCGTCCCGTGACGCATCGTTTATCATTCTGTCGGTCAGTGTCGCCAGTTTGGCGAGGCGTCCGTATCCGGTGAGGTCAAGCATGTTGAGGTTCCTGGTGGTAATTGCGGTCCTGGCCATGCTGCCGCCAGCGATAATGGCCCAGACTGTAGCCCCCGGGGCGGTTGCCGTCCATGAGTCCGCACACACATCTTCCACTATGGAATCATTTTTCAAGAGTCTGCGCAGACCGGGTTCGCCGAACCACTGGCTGGCCGCGCCTGCAGACTATGCCGTCAAACCGGATGCCGTGGCACCCGTTTTTGCGCTGCCGGCTGCCGCATTGCATGCCGCCTTGAAGGCAGTCGTGCAGCAAACCAAAGGCGCTGAGATCAATGCGGAGACGGTGGATGGCCTGCATGTGGTTTTTACCTCGGCGGTGTTCAACTTCAAGGACGATGTCCGCATTCACATCATTGCGCTGTCGCCGCAACAATCGACCCTGGCCCTGTATTCGGCATCCCGCGTGGGCTACTGGGACCTGGGCGCCAACCGGCGGCGGGTCGAAGAGTGGCTGGCCCGCCTGCAGATGGTAATCTCCGCTCCCAAACCGTAATTCAAGGTGCCGCCGCAGGCGTGGCGGGGCACCGGCAGACATCACCACCGCGCCCTACATAACGACTGATTACCCCATGCATACCGAAAGTTTCATCCCAGGCAAAGATGCCTCGCTCGAATCCACCATTGCGACGATGCAGCATAAGCTCGCGGCCCGCGGTTTTCATCTCGATGAATCGTCCTGGCTCAATCCTGTCGAATCGATCTGGTCGGTCCATGTGCGTGACCGCGAATGCCCGATGCTGTTTGCCAACGGCAAGGGCGCGACCCAGCTCGCCGCCCGCGCCAGCGCGTTGGGCGAATTTTTCGAGCGCCTGGGTACGCATTATTTCTGGACCCATTTTCATCTTGGCGCGACCCGCGCCAGCGCGCCCTACGTGCATTACCCGCAGGAGCGCTGGTTTGCACCGACGGATGACGGCCACTGGCCGCAAGAGCTGCTCAATCCCGAACTGCACGCGTTTTATAACCCGGATGGCGACATCGACGGCGAAGTGCTGGTCGATCTCAACTCCGGCAACGTGGAGCGGGGCATCTGCGCGCTGCCGTACAAACGGCTGCACGACGGTGCCGAAACCTGGATTCCCGTCAACATCATCGGCAATCTGTACGTCAGCAACGGCATGGCGGCCGGCAACACAGCGATGGAAGCACGCGCCCAGGCGCTGTCGGAAATTTTTGAGCGCCACATCAAATATCGCATCATTCGCGAAGGCCTGTGTCTGCCCGAGGTTCCGGAACAAGTGATCGCGCGTTACCCGGGCATTGCTGCCGGCATCAAGGGTTTGCGTGCGGCAGGTTTTGGCATCCTGGTGCGCGACGCCTCGCTGGGCGGCCGTTATCCGGTGATGAACGTGACGCTGCTGCATCCGAAGGATCAGGGCGTGTTTGCCAGCTTCGGCGCCCACCCGCGATTCGAGATCGCGCTGGAACGCGCATTGACCGAACTGCTGCAGGGACGTGCGCTGGATGCGCTGGGCAGTTTTCCGGAAGCCGGTTTTGACATGGAGGAAATCCAGCTCGCTTCGAACCTTGAAATCCATTTCGTCGATTCCAGCGGCGTGATCAGCTGGAATTTTCTCGGCGACACACCGGATTACCCGTTCGCCGACTGGAACTTCAGTACTACCACCGCCGAAGACTATCAATGGCTGTGCGACTGCATCAAGGCCGAAGGGCATGACATCTACGTTGCAGATTTTGCCGAGCAGGGCGCTTACAGCTGCCGCATCCTGGTGCCGGGCATGTCGGAGATTTATCCGGTGGAAGATCTGGCCTGGGAAAACAACAGCATCGGCAACCGCATCCGTCCGTCGCTGGTGAAGCTGCCCGATCTGAGTGATGACGAATCCCGCGCATTGCTCGACGACCTGCAGACCATGAATCTCAACGACGAGCGCCCGCTGTGGGAAATTCTCGGCCTCGCGGTGCCGCTCGACACGGTGTGGAAGGAACTGCGTATCGGCGAGCTGAAGACGCTGCTGGCGCTGGCCATCGGCGACGAAGAGGCGACGCGCGAGGGTTGCGACTGGGTGCGTAATTTTCAGGAAATGAACCCGGTCCGGCATCTGGTGTACCGCTGCGTCGAAAGCCTGCTCAACCTTGACGATGCGGATAACTACCGGCGTTCGCTGACCTTGCTCTACGGCGCGGAGACCGTGCGCCAGGCGCAGGCGCTGCTTGATCGCAGCGAACGTTTTTTCGGGCTGGATACGCTGGGGTCCGACATGCAGGGCAGTGCCATGCACCAGACGCTGCTCAAGGCCTATGACAAACTGTTTGCCGCAGCGTAATCCTGCCACTGAAGGAGATCGTCATGGCGCAGAACAATGACCGGCTGGACAAGGTGGTTCTTGAGGCGCGCCGCGCGGCAGACCAGCGGGATGCCGGTTACCGCGCGCAGGCGCTGAAGCTCTATCCCTGGGTGTGCGGGCGCTGCGCCCGCACCTTCACCCATGCCAATCTGCAACTCCTTGAAGTACATCATAAAAACAGCAATCACCAGGACAATCCGGCGGACGGCAGCAACTGGGAATTGCTGTGCACCTATTGCCACGAGCACGAGCATTCGAAGATCAAGGATGGCGCCGGGCGCACGGCGGTGGCAGATGAACTGGCGGCGGCGACCTTCAACCCGTTTGCTGAACTGAAGGCGAAGCTCGACGCAAAAAAACAGGGTGGCGGCGAATAGCAGCTCTGGTCGGGCGGCTCAAGCTGGGAACTGATAGTTTTTTTCGCGGAACAGTCGGAGACAGGCGTTGACGACATCGGTGTCGTAGAGCGTCCCGCTGCCGCTTTCGATTTCCGCAAGCGTGCGGTCGATCCCCAGCGCAGCGCGGTAGGGGCGGTGTGATGACATGGCTTCGACCACATCCGCGACAGCCATGATGCGCGCTTCCGGGATGATCTGATTCCCTGTCAGTCCGTTCGGATAGCCGCTGCCGTCCATGCGCTCATGGTGCTGGATTGCGACCTCGGCCACCGGCCATGGCCATTCCATTCTGCTCAGCACGTCGTAGCCCGCCTGCGCATGTGCTTTGATCAGTTCCATTTCAATCCTGCTGATTTTTCCAGGTTTGGAGAGGATTTCGGACGGAATGCTGATCATGCCGATGTCGTGCAGCGCGCCGGCAACGCGCAGGCCCTCTTGTCGTACTTCATCAAAGCCCAGTTCGGCACCAATGGCTCCGGCGAGAAGTGAGGAACGCCGCTCGTGCTTTGCAGTGTACGGATCGCGCATCTCGCTGATGATCGTCGCAACCTCCACGGTATTCATCAGCGCGACCTTGAGTTGCTCCAGGTAACGCAGGGATGCCCCCTCTGCCCGCTTGCGTTGGCTGATGTCGCGGATATTGCACTGGATGACGCGCACGCCTTCGCAGTCGTAGGCGTTGCTGATAAATTCAACTTCAACCATTGCGCCGGATTTTGTTTTCAGCGGCAGGTCTTCGTAGCGGATGTAATCGTTGGCCTGCAGCTCAAGGAACAATTTCTGGCTCTCGGCGATGTCGGCGAATGCACCGACCTCCCACAGCTTCTTGCCGAGAAATTCCTCGTGCGAGTAGTCCAGCATTTTTATCAGGAAGGGATTGACGTCTTCGACCTGCGCGGTTTCGGCATTCAGCAGCAGGATGCCGTCATGAGCGGCCTCAAACAGCCGGCGGTAGCGGCTTTCGGAAGTTCGCAGCGCATCGAGCGCCAGTGCAGAAACCCGGTTGGCCTCAGCCGCAAGCTTCCCCAGCGCCTCGATGGCCGCTGTCACTTCGGAAGTGGGGGGGACGATGGGCATGGAACTGCTGATCCTGGTAGCGCTGCAAGTCAAGTCCACTATACGCGCAATCGTGTGCTGCCCCGACAGTACTCCGAAATAAAAAGGCCGGGCGCCAAGGCCCGGCCTTAAACAGGGTGAAGCCCGAATCAGGGATAGGCGTTCTCGGCGCGGCCCTTGGTCAGGAAGTGGTAATAACTGCTGATGAACAGGTTCATCCGGTAGTAATTGCGCACGTCGCGGTACTGCTCGAATTTGACGTTTTTGATGATGTCGTCGCGGCTCATGCCCTTGGCCACGGCGTCGCGCATGCCGCGGTCGAAGTCTTCGAGCATTTTGGCTTCGTGCAGCACATCGGCCTTGGCGCCGATGTCGCCGTGACCGCCGAGATAGATGTCGACGTCCATCACCGTGAGCTTGCGCAGGATATCGACCCAGCCCGTCATCGACGGTGTGAACGACGGATTCGGCCAGCTGTTCTTGGAGAACGGGCCGCCGGCGAAGATCACCTTTTCTTTGGGGAAACGCACAAAGGTGTCGCCCGGATTCTGGCCGGCACCCATATACAGCAACTCCACGGTGCGTCCGCCGAGATTCAGCGTCAGGTTGGAATCGAAGGTGACATCGGGCAGTACTAGCGTGACTTCCTTCGGATCAAAGCTGCGCTGTCTGAAATAACCCTGGCGGCGCTTCTGTTCAAGGCCGTAGAGCGATTTCATCATGCCCGCGGTATCGTTGTGGGCGATGAAAGTGGCGCCTTCACGCTTGAACACCGAGTTGCCGAAATAGTGATCGCCGTGGGCATGGGTGTTGACCACCCAGCGGATCGGTTTGTCGGTGGTCTTGCGGATCGCCGCGAGCAGTTCTTCGGCGCGCCGCGGATGCTGGCGCGTGTCGATGACCAGCACGCCCGCATCGGTGACCAGCCAGGCATTGTTGGATTCTTCGTGGTGGTACTGGAAGAACAGCCCTGGCGCGACTTCGGTCACTTTGATCGGGATGTTTTTTTCTTCCACCTCGCCCGCGCCGCTGGCCTGGGCCCAGACACTGCCGGCCACAGACATCAGCAGGGCCGAGCAGATCGTTACTAATATGCGTTTCATTATTGATCCTCAGATAATTCAGTGACTGTCCGGTTTGTCGACGCTCATGCCGCCGGAGCCCATGCCCATCACCATGAACAGCGTGCCGATGATGGCGAGGTTCTTGAAGAAGTGGTGGAACTGGTTGACGAGCTGCGCTTCCGGGTAGGTCCAGAAACTGTGGAAGATCAGCGTTGCCGGGATCATGAACAGGATCAGCGCCAGAGCTGCCCAGCGTGCTTTCCAGCCCACCAGCAGCATCACGCCGCAGGCGAGCAGCAGCACGATCGTCGGCACCAGCAGGATGTCGGGCATCGGTATCGCTTTGGAGGTCATCAGCTTGACCGTCTTGTCGAAGTTCAGCAGCTTGTCGATGCCGGACTGCAGGAAGATCGCCGCGAGCAGGACGCGGCCGAACAGCACCCCCCAGGTCTGGGACAGTTTGCACAGATTGTTCATGTTGTTTTCACCTTAGGCTGGATGAGTCAATGAGTCGATCGAAATTCAGAACTTGTCCTGGTACACCACGCGGCCGCCGACCATGGTCATCAGCGGCTTGATGTCCTTGATCTGGTCGGCCGGCACCGTGAAGTAATCGCGGTCGAGCACCAGCAGGTCGGCGTATTTGCCGGGTGCCAGTGATCCCAGGTTGCCTTCCTGGAACAGGATCAGGGCGTTGCTGCGGGTGTGCGCGATCAGTGCTTCTTCACGCGTCACCGACTGGCGGTTGACGTGGTGGCCACCGATCATTTTTCCGGTTACCGCGAACGACAGCGTGTAGAACGGGTTGGAGGTGGTGACTGCCGTTGCATCAGAGCCCAGCCCCCAGGTGATGCCGCTGTCCTGCACGCGGCGGAAGGGGGGCATGTCCCAGGCGGCTTCACCGTGAATGCGGTGCATCAGTACGCCCTGGATCAGCGGCCGGCTGTGGATCTGCGCGTTCATGCCCAGCTTTTTCATCCGCGCCAGTTGTGCGTCAGTGATCTGGTCGAGGTGCGAGAACGACCAGCGCAGGCCGCGGATCGGCGCTTCTCGGTTCAGCGCTTCATACTGGTCGAGGAAGGCGTCGATGACATTGACCATCTCGACATGCGAGTTGAGATAGATGCCTTTTTCCGCCAGCGCGCGGACGATGCGCATCATCTGCGCGAGGTCTTCCGGCTTGGTGTTGCCGCCGCGCGACAGCAGTTGCGTGGTCAGCGGGCGGTAGACCGTCTCGCCCCAGCCGATATGATCGAAATAGTCGTTGCCCTGGAACGGCTTCAGCGAGGGGATTTCCAGCAACACCTTGTCCACTTCCGCTGTATTCACCGGCTGGCGGATCGTGGTCCAGAACACGCGCACGTTCAGTTCGTCGCGGTCCGCCAGATCCTGATAGGGCTGGTAGTGTTTCGGACCCATGCCGCGGCCACCGGCGTCGCCCCAGGCGGTAATGCCCAGGCTGTTCAGATAGGTGGCGAGCTTGCGCGTGTTGTCGAGCCAGGCGTCGCGATCCTTCAGCGGCACCTTGCCGGCGACAAAGGCCACGCCGCCTGCGCCGCGCACCACGCCGGTGATTTTGCCGGCGGCATCTTTCTCGATAGTGCCGCCCGGCGGGTTGGGGGTGCTGTCGTCGATTTTCGCCATCTTCAGCGCGGTGCTGTTCAGATAGCTGTGACGGTAGATCGACTGCAGCACCACCGGATTGTTGGGCGCGATGGCATCGAGTTCCGCCAGCGGGAAGCCGCGCACCTCATCGGTGAACTGTTCCTCCGACCAGCCGCCAAGCACGACGACCCATTCCCCCGGTTTTTTGGTGGCGAGTCGCTCGGCGAGCATTTTGACGGCCTGGGCGCGGGTGGTGACGCCGTCGAAGCGCAGTTCGTCGTGCTCCGCCGCACGGATCCAGTGCGAGTGGTTGTCGATCAGGCCCGGGACGACGGTGCGGCCCTTGAGGTCGATGACTTTGGTCGATGCGCCCGCATGCTTGCGCACGGCGTCATTGCTGCCGCTGGCGATGATGCGGCGATCCTTGATCGCCAGCGCCTGCGCCATGGTGAACCGGTCATCGACCGTGGCGATCTTGCCGTTGATCAGTATCGTGTCGGCCGTGCCGGCGCCTTGTGCCGCTGCGGACAATGACAGCAACGCCAATACCAGCAGGCCAGCTGCTTGAAGCTGTTTCATGGACTCCCCCTTTGGACGATCGGAACTGCGATTGCGGCAAGTCAGTGCATGCCTGACATTTTTTATGGGGCTACATTAAATCAATGCGTACAGGGTTGCAATGCAGGTTTGTGGCAATGGGTCGGGGAACAGCCCCATCCCGGCTCATACCCATGAAGCCCGCGGCTTTTATTGCGTTGCAATGTCGTGTGTGGCGGGCGAAAGGCAAGTAAAGTTACGCCTGTTAAGCAAAACGAATACGAAACGGTCACGTTTCCATCCGATCCACACACTGACAAGCACTTATGAACAACACCTTCGCACGCCGCATCGCCGCCATGAACGCCATGTACCGCCTCCCTGCCAGCGAGTGCCCGGTACTGCCGGAAGACATCGTCGGCCGCTTGACCAAGTTCAAGGCGACGCTGATGGATGAAGTGCATGAAATTGACGAAATTGTCGTGCTCGCGCAGAAGGGTGTGCCTTCTGCCGATATCCTCGTCGCCATGGCCGACCTGCTCGGCGACGTCATTGTTTATTGCCGCTCCGAGGCGCTGAAATACGGGCTGCCGCTGGAGGAAGTGCTCGACATCATCATGGACAGCAATGAAAGCAAGCTCGGCGCCGACGGCAAGCCGATCTATGACGCCAACGGCAAATTCCTCAAAGGCCCCGGGTACTGGAAGCCGGAGCCGAAGATCAAGGCGCTGCTCGAAGCCGCCCGATAACGCGGTCACCGGGCGGCGGGTCATCAATCCACCGTAATGTTCGCCGCCTTGATCACCTTCGCCCACTTGGCGAGTTCGCTGCGCATGTACTTGCTGAGTTCGTCGGGCGTGCCGCCGTCCGGCTCGACCCCGGACTTGGTCAGGAAGCCGCGGATGGCAGAGTCACCCAGCACCTTGCGGAATTCCTCGTGCAGACGGGCAATGATGTTCTGCGGCGTGCCCCGGGGCGCGAGCATGGCGTACCACACGCCCGAGTCGTATCCCGGCACACCGGATTCGGCGATCGTGGGCAGCTTCGGCATGCTGCTGAGGCGCTTGGTGGTGCTGATGGCAATGGCGCGCAGGCGGCCCGATTCGACATGCCCCGCCGAAGAAATCGGCGGCGTGAACAGCAGTTGCGTCTGGCCGGCGACGGTGTCGACCATGGCCTGGCCGCCGCCCTTGTACGGCACGTGGGTGATGCGGACGCCGGCCATCACATTGAACAGTTCGCTGGCCAGATGGCCGCCCGAACCGTTGCCCGACGAGGCATAAAGCAGTTCGCCCGGGCGCTTCCTGGCGATGGCAATCAGGTCGGTGACTGTTTTTGCCGGCAGCGAAGGGTGGGCGACGAGCAGATAACCGCCATTGGCCAACAGCATGATCGGTTCGAAATCCCGGATCGGGTCGTAAGGGATTTTCGTGAAGAGTGCCGGGTTCACCGCCAGCTGTGCGGTCAGGCCCATCACCACGGTGTAACCGTCAGGGGCCGCCCGCGCCGCGGCTTCCATGCCGATGTTGCCGCCCGCGCCGCCGCGATTGTCGATGACGACCTGCTGACCGATGTTCTCCGACAGCTTGCGGGCGAAAGGCCGAGCGATGGTGTCACTGCCGCCGCCGGGCGGATAGGGCAGGATCCAGCGGATCGATTTGCCCGGAAATGCCTGGGCCAGTGCCGGCGTGACCGGTGCGGCAATCGCCGTCACTGCAGCCAGTAAATATAAGTATTTTATTTTATTCATTAATTTATCCTCGCCTTATTGCCTAATGGTTTGTCAGAGCGCCCGGCCGCGCCGGATCGTGGGTCTACATGATATTCAATTCTGGTGAGCGGAGGGCCGCCGATGCCGGACGCAGCCCGAAACCATTGCGGCCGGGCATTGGCCCGGTTGCGGGACACAAAAAAGCCGGGGCCGAATATTCAGCATTCGGCCCCGGCCTGTTGTGGATCCGCCGGCTGTCAACCGCCTGCAGATCGGGTGACGGATCCGATCCGCACCCTTGGCGACATCTGTCTTGAGCGAGGCATCAACCACCGGCTTGATCTTGGCCGCTTGTCGGGAATTGCTGGGAAATGTTCAGTGAGACGGCTGCTGCGTCATGCGGCGTACAAAGACCCCGACTGCTGCCTGAACAACAACGCTAAAATGCTTTTGTAATCGGGCTGGATTGCAATTACTGCAATCTGGGCGCAACTTTTACCCGACGGTATTGAATCAATCGTCCTGGCCGGACGCTCTGATCCGGATCAACAGTATTCCGGCCGTGCAACAGCGCCGTTGATCGGCGGGATCCGGGCGCCAATGATGGCGGGTCCATAAAGGAAATCAGCATGTCTTCCACACCCAACTACACTGAACTGACCCGCGTTTATACCCGTCTGTATCGCTACTATCACCTCTCATCCATTGTCGGCTGGGACCGCAACGCGATGATGCCGCCCAGGGGCAACGAAGCGCGCGCGGCGGCGGAAGCCGAATTGTCCGCGCTGATCCACCGCACCCGCACCGACCCGCAACTGAAGGGCTGGCTGGATGGCGCGGAGCGTGAGGAACTGGACGAGGTCGCCCGCGCCAATCTGCGCGAAATTCGCCGTGACTGGCGCGACGCCAATGCGCTGCCCGAATCGCTGGTCGAGGCGAAGACGCTGGCCGGTGCGCGCTGCGAACACGCCTGGCGCAGCCAGCGCCCGGCGAATGACTGGAAGGGGTTTCTGGATAATTTCCGTCCCGTGGTCAAGCTGGCGCGTCAGGAAGCGCAACTGCTTGCCGATGACAGCGGTCTCGCGCCGTATGACGCGTTGATGGATCGCTTCGAGCCCGGCGTGCGTGCCGCCGACATCGACCGCATCTTCGCTGACGTCAAAACCTGGCTGCCTGATTTGATCAATCGCGCGCAGGCGAAACAGGCTGCAGAGCAGGTGATCGTGCCGGCGGGGCCGTTCCCGGTGGCGGCGCAGCGCGCGCTGAATGCCGGGGTGATGACGCTGCTCGGGTTTGACTTCGAAGCCGGTCGGCTTGATGAAAGTACCCACCCGTTCAGCGGCGGCGTACCGGAAGACGTGCGTCTGACCACGCGCTACAGCGACAGCGATTTTGCGCGCAGTCTGCTCGGCACCATTCACGAGACCGGACACGCCCGTTACGAACAGAACCTGCCGCGTGCCTGGCTCGGTCAGCCGGTGGGTACCGCGCGCTCCTACGGCGTGCATGAAAGCCAGAGCCTGTCGTTTGAAATGCAGCTCGCGCGCAGCCGCGCGTTTGCCGGCGTGCTGGCGCCGCTGCTGGTCAAACACTTCGGTGACCAGCCGGCTTTCGATCCGGACAATCTCTACCGGCTGTGGACCCGCGTGAAGCGCGGCTTGATCCGCGTCGATGCCGATGAAGTGACTTATCCTGCGCACGTGATCCTGCGCTACGAAATCGAACGCGCGCTGGTTGAAGGTGCGATCGAGCCCGACGACATTCCGGCGTTGTGGGATGAAAAGATGCAGGCGCTGCTGGGCCTCGACACCCGTGGCAACTACAAGGACGGCTGCCTGCAGGACGTGCACTGGACCGAGGGCGCGTTCGGGTATTTCCCGAGTTACACGCTGGGCGCGAGGTATGCCGCGCAGTGGTTTGCGGCGATCCGCCGTGAAACCCCGGAGCTGGATGCGCGTATCGTGACAGGCGATCTCAAGCCGGTGTTCAACTGGATGAACAGCCACATCTGGTCACAGGCCAGCCTGTGGCCGACGCCGCTACTGGTGCAGCGGGCCAGTGGCGAAGCTTTGAATCCGCAGCATTTTCGCCGGCATCTGGAAACGCGTTATTTAAAGTAATTAATTAAAACAATGACTTGCTTATTCGCCACTGTTGCGTTCCAGCGGCAGCCGCTTGCTCGTCGATGGCTTTGAAAAGCGCAGCGTGTGTGTCGCCAGCAGTGTTTCCGCAAGGAAGCAGATCAGTGCGCAGGAAAAACAGGCGATGCCGCCGAGAAAACTCCAGCGCACGAAATTATCGGTGACCGAGTCCATGGTCACGTCGAGAAACAACCCGGTGACGGTGAGTCCGATGCACAGTGCGCAGAACACCAGAAAACCGATCGACCAGTTGACGACGCTGCCGCGCAGGCCGAGCCGCCGCAGTTCCCAGTAGGCAGCGTCTTCATTCTTGATGCGCTGGGTATCCAGCCGCTCCTCGATCCAGCGCGCACGGTCAATGATGCGCGACAGCCGGGTGGCCAGCGCGCCGATCATCGCGGCCACAGCGGTCAGCATAAACACGGGGGCGACGGCGGCCTGGATGCCGTGAACAATGGTGGAATTCATGGGGTGTGATGCTCCGTGGGATGGGGCGGGTGCGCAGTCACCGGGACTGCGGCGCTGCATTGAATATCAATAGTTACTGTGACAGCCGTATGATTACTGAAGAGCCGTTCCAAAGTAAACTGCTGCGGAATTCCGCTGCAACGGGGCGCCGCGAAGGGTCATACAGGGGTAACACACATGAGCCGCAGGAAAACACCGATCATCATCGACGTCGAGGCCTCCGGTTTCGGCGGCGCGAGCTACCCGATTGAAGTGGGCGTTGCGCTGGATGACGATACCAAGTACTGCTCGCTGATTCATCCCGCTCCGCAATGGGATCACTGGGACGACGCCGCCGAAAAAGTGCACCGCATCGCCCGCGACATCCTCGAAACCTACGGCAAACCCCTGCAGGAAGTCGCCGCCCACCTCAACCACTTGCTCGAAGGCAAGACGCTGTACACCGACGGCTGGGTCGTCGACAAACCCTGGCTGACCACGCTGTTCTACGAAGCGAAGATGGAGATGAAATTCAGCGTCAGTCCGCTGGAGATGATCCTCTCCGAAGAGCAGATGGCAATCTGGCACGACACCAAGGACAAACTCCTCGCCGAAGTGCAGAAGCACCGCCATCGCGCGAGCTTCGATGCCTGGATCATCCAGGAAACCTACAAGCGCACGCTGCAGGAATCAGTGAGCCTTGACGGGCAGGGCGTTTAGCGGAATCCGCAGATAGGCAACCCCGTTGTCGTCCGGCGGCGGCAACCGGCCGCCGCGCACATTGACCTGTATCGACGGCAGGATCAGCGTCGGTACATCCAGCGTCGCATCCCGTGCCCTGCGCATCTGCACGAATGCCTCTTCGCTGATGCCGTCATGCACATGAATGTTATGGGCGCGCTGTTCCGCGACGGTGGTCTGCCAGCGGGCAGCGCGCGACGACGGCGGATAATCGTGACAGACGTAGACCGCCGTTTCCGGTGGCAGGTCGAGCAGCCGGTGGATGGAGCGATAGAGCTGATGGGCGTCGCCGCCCGGGAAATCAGCGCGCGCGCTGCCGACATCCGGCATGAACAGCGTATCGCCGACAAAAACCGCACCATCAATCCGATAGGCCATGTCCGCCGGCGTGTGTCCCGGTACCAGCAGTGCCGTGGCTTCCAGTTCGCCGATGCGGAACGTTTCGCCATCCCTGAATAAATGGTCGAACTGGCTGCCGTCCGGCAGGAAGCTGCGTTCAAGGTTAAAGAGTTTTTTGAACGTGGCCTGCACTTCGCGGATGTGCTCGCCGATGGAGATGCGCCCGCCGGCGTGTTGCTGGAAGTAGCGCGCCCCGGACAGATGGTCGGCGTGGGCATGGGTTTCCAGTATCCAATCAACCTGCAGTTCATTGCTGTGCAGGTAGGCCAGCACCTCGTCAGCCGATGCGGTGCCGGTATGCCCGGACTTGAAGTCGTAATCCAGTACCGGGTCGATCACCGCGGCGCGCCGGGTCGCGTGGTCCCAGACCACGTAGGTGACCGTGAAAGTCTTCGGGTCAAAAAATCCCCGGGTCGTTGATCGGGTGCTCATCAGAGTGTCTCCACAGTGGGAATAACAATATATTTGCAGATAATATATATATTGATATAATGTTGTCAAGTCGTTCTATTGAAAACCCATCAACATGCCATCCGCAAAACCCGTGATTGAACCTGAAGTCCTGCGCGGCGCCGCCGCCCAGGCGGTCAGCGCACTGAAGGTGCTGGCCAACCGTGAGCGCCTGCTGCTGCTGTGCCAGATCGCCAAGGGCGAGTGCTGTGTCAGCGAACTCGAACAGGAACTGGGCATCCGCCAGCCGACGCTGTCGCAGCAGCTCGGTGTATTGCGGCGCGACGGCGTGGTGGATACGCACCGCGAAGGCAAGAACATTTATTACAGCGTTCGCGATCCGCGAATGCTGGAAATTCTGGAAACGCTGTACCGGATTTATTGCCCCAAAGACAGAAAAGGGAAATCCTGATGTTGATCGACTGGAATGCATTCACGCCGTGGCCGGCACTGGCCGGCGGCGTGCTGATCGGTGTTGCTG
The DNA here is from genome assembly GCA_903933915.1 of uncultured beta proteobacterium. Taxonomy (GTDB): domain Bacteria; phylum Pseudomonadota; class Gammaproteobacteria; order Burkholderiales; family SG8-41. The sequence continues at coordinate 55,292 of CAIZLW010000002.1, forward strand.
CAGCGATGTTCGTGCTGCTCAACGGCCGCATCGCCGGCATCAGCGGTGTCATCGGCGGGCTGCTGCGCTACGCCAAAGGGGACACACTGTGGCGTGTGGCGTTCGTACTGGGCCTGCTGGGGGCACCGCTGCTATACGCGTTGTTTGCAACACTGCCGCGGCCGCAGATCGATGCCGGTTACGGCGCGCTGATTGCGGCCGGACTGCTGGTCGGCATCGGCACCCGCTACGGCGCGGGTTGCACCAGCGGCCATGGCGTTTGCGGACTGTCGCGGCTGTCCCCGCGTTCGCTGATTGCCACCGTAACTTTCATGGCGGCCGGTTTCATCACGGTTTACGGATTTCGCCACCTGACGGGTTTTTGAGGAGTACGCCATGAGTACAAGGACGGCTGCATCAACCACCGCAATGACGGCATTGTTCTCCGGCCTTGTTTTCGGCGTCGGGCTGATCGTCTCGGGCATGGCCAATCCGGCCAAGGTACTGGGATTTCTCGACCTCGCGGGGCTCTGGGATCCGTCGCTGGCCTTGGTGATGGCCGGCGCCATCGGCGTCGGACTGGTTGCGTTTTTTGTGGCCAACAAGCGCACGGTGTCTTTCATCGGCGCGGCCATGCAACTGCCCACGGCGCGCCACATCGACCGCCGGCTGGTGATCGGCAGCGCGCTGTTCGGCATCGGCTGGGGCATCGCCGGCTTCTGCCCGGGACCGGCGCTGGTCGCACTGGGCATGGGTGAAATCAAGGCGCTGGTATTCGTCGCGGCGATGCTGAGCGGCATGCTGCTGTTCGAGATGCTTGAAGTGGCCCGGCTTTATGTAATCCACCGCATCACCATCAGCAAGGGGCAGTCATGACCGACGCCATGACCTGGCTGGCCGCGCTGGCAACGATCGCCGTGTTGTTGATTTACGAAGTGGCGCAGATGATTGCCCGTCGCCGCAACCCGGCTGCGAGGGCGCGAACCGCCCACGCCGAACTGCGCGAAGAATGGTTCATCGCCATTTCCAGGCAGCCCGGTTCGGAAATCCTTGCCGTGCAGACGCTGCGCAATTCATTGATGTCGGCGACGATGATTGCATCAACGGCAGTGCTGGGGCTGATGGGAACGGTGACGCTGGCCGCCCCTTCGCTGAATGCCGCCCTTGACGCATCGACCATCGGCATTCCGCAGCTGACGCCGCGGTTGATGCTCGAACTCGTGCTGCTGGCGCTGCTGTTTGCCTCGCTGATTTCTTCGGTGATGGCGGTGCGTTACTACAACCATGCCGGCTTCATCAGTGCGATCCCGGTGGGTTCAGCGGAGCGGCAGCGTTGGGCGGCTACCGGCGTTGATTACATGCGCCGCGCCGGCTTGCTCTACGGCTGGGGCCTGCGCCATCTCATTCTCATTGCCCCCATTCTGGCGAGCATGCTGCATCCGCTGGCCGGTCCGGTTGCGGCGGTGGTGGTGGTAGCGATGCTGTCAGGTTTTGACCGCCTGGATACGAAGCGGCTCTAGCGCCCTGTATTCCGGGCCGCCAGCCTAGCGTGACCGCGCGGCTTTCACGAAGTCCAGCGCTGTCTGGAACAGCTCCAGATCCTTCACGTAATCCGCCGCGTCGGCGCGGGTGATCTGTATCCATTCGCGTGTCGCCGCGATGCCGCCGGGCTGGAACGCGCTGACATGGTCGCGCGAGAAATGCAGCTCGGTCGCCGTGGCTGCGGGCAGGCGCAGACCGACGCCGTTGCCGCTGATGCAGGCGAACATTTTGTCGCTGACAAAATAGGCGTCGAGACCGTTGATGGTGCGCGCGCTGACGCCGGGGAGTTTAAGCAGTAGCGCATCAAGCTGCGCCTTGGGGCCGGATTTCGAAGATTCAGTGCTCAAGAGGGCTCGCTGTCGATGGGTTGAACGGGATGGGGGATTTTATACACCAAGTCTGCATCGACTGCCGCACTAGTTGCGCCGGTATTTTTGGCTGACACGCAGGCCGGATTCGGATCGCATGGAAGGGCTTGGCTTACAATGGCCGCCATTCATCGCCGACCCGTTTCCAGAATATGACCACTCTTGCACAACGCCTCGGCGCCTGGGCCGCGGACCTCCGTTACGAAGACCTGCCTCCGGCAGTCGTGCACCAGGCCAAACGCATGATTGTCGACACGCTGGGCTGCGCGCTGGGCGGCTATGACAGCGAGCCGACGCGGATTGCGCTGGCGCAGGCCGCCACCGTCACCAGCACCCAGCCCGCCACCATACTCTGCACCGGGCAGCAGACCAGTCCTGATCTCGCGGTGTTCGCCAACGGCGTGATGATCCGTTACCTCGATTTCAACGACGGCTACATCGGCCGCGAAGCCGGGCACCCCAGCGACAGCATCGCCGCGCTGCTGACCGCTGCCGAGATCGGCAAGGCCGATGGCCGCGAACTGATCGTTGCCACGGTGATCGCCTACGAAATGTTCTGCCGCATGTGCGACATCGTGAATTTCAAGCCCATGGGTTTTGATCACACCACCATCGGTGCGATGGCCAGCGTGCTCGGTGCGGCGCGGCTGATGAAACTCGACCGCGAACAGATCGCGACGGCGCTGAGCATCACCGTGGCCGCCAACGTTGCGCTGTATCAGACGCGGATCGGCAATGTGTCGATGTGGAAGGGCTGCGCCTATGCCAATGCCAGCCGCAACGCGATCTTTTTCGCGCAGCTGGCGCAGCGCGGCATGACCGGTCCCGATCCGGTATTCGAAGGGCGGGGTGGGTATTTTGTCGCCGTGACCCGCCAGCCGTTTGAACTCGCGCCCTTCGGCGGCAAGGGCAATCCGTCGTTCAGGATCATGGACTGCCTGATCAAGCGTTATCCGCTGGGCCAGTATTCGCAGTCGGTGGTGCACGCCGCGCTGGAAGCGCGCACCCGCGTGAAGAATGTCGATGACATTGCCGAGATCCATGTGCGCACGCTGCACACCGCGATTGAGATGATGGCGGGAGACCCCGACAAATGGAAACCGGCCAATCGCGAAACCGCCGATCACAGCATGCCGTACACCGCAGGCGTTGCGCTCAAATACGGTTCGGTCGACATCCCGTATTTCGATGATCCCTATCTGCACGATCCCGCGCTGCTCGAGTTGGTGAGCAAAATCCGATGCACGGTGTCCGAAGAAGCCAACAGCCGCGAGCCTGAAGCGATGCTCTGCGACATGGATATTGTGCTGAAGAACGGACAACGCGAAGCCATCCGTGTCGAATACCACCGGGGTCACCCGAAGAATCCGATGACCGACGCCGAAATCGAAGAAAAATTCCGGCCGCTGGCCGTCCGCGTGCTGGCGCCGGCTCAGGTGGATGCGCTGTTGAAACAGCTATGGGCGCTCGATACGCTGCCGGATATGAAACCGTTGTTTAAGTTGACTCAAATGGGCTGACCCGTACCGGGAGTTAAAAAAATGTTTAAAAACAAATACTTATGCAATATTGCCGGGGTTCTCTGTGCGCTGGCGCCAACGTTGTTCACAGTGCCGGCGCAGGCTGCCGCCGACGATTACCCGGCACGACCGGTGCGCCTGCTGGTGCCGAATCCCCCGGGCGGCGGCAGCGATGCGGTCGCACGCATCCTCGCGCAGAAACTCGGCGAACGCCTGAACCAGCAGTTCGTCGTCGACAACCGCGCGGGCGGCGGCGGCATCATCGCCAACGAAACCGTGGCGCGCGCCAACCCCGATGGCTACACGCTGCTGCTGGCGTTCATCGGACCGGTGGCGATCAGCCCGGCGCTGACCAAGGTGCCGTACGACTCGGTGAAGGATTTTGCGCCGGTCGCGCTGGTGGCGGCGGGGCAATACATGCTGGTGCTGCACCCGTCGGTGCCGGCGAAAACACTGAAGGATTTTGTTGTCTATGCCAAGGCCAACCCCGGCAAGATCAATTACGCTTCCGCCGGCAACGGATCGCCGCTGCACCTCGCCGCCGAACTGTTCAAGGCGCGCGCCGGCGTCAACATGATCCATGTGCCGTACAAGGGCGGCGGCCCGGCGACGGCGGCGATTCTCGCCGGTGAAGTGCAGGCGGTGTTTGGCAGCCTCACTTCGGTGGTGCCGCAGATCAAGGCGGGCAAACTCACAGCTATCGGCGTCACCGGCGCCAAACGTTCGACACTGGCGCCCGAGTACGCCACCATCGCCGAACTCGGTTATCCCGGATTTGAAATGACTTCGTGGTACGGCGTGCTGCTGCCGGCAAAGTCGCCGCCGGCGGTGACGGCCAAGCTCAATGCCGGGATCAACGAATCGCTGCAGGCGAAAGATGTGATCGACAGTCTTAAGCGACAGGGGCTCGATGCCACTGGCGGGACACCTGAAGTCTTTGCGGCGCATATCAAGAGCGAACTCGCAAAATGGGCGAAGGTGGTCAAGGACGCCGGCATCAAAGCGGATTAACAGACCGATTGAAGATCAGGAGCGTGTGATGCCCGAAGACCCGAGAAACTGCGGCAGCGCTGCATGCATTGTGAATCCCGAGGGATATTGCTGGTGCGGCCTGAAATGGGATGGCCGCAAAATGTCGCGCGCGCCGCTGCAGCCCTTGCCGGCGCCGCCAACCGCAAAGCTGCCGGTCAGAAAGACCGCCAGGAAAAAGACTGCCAGGAAAACGAAGTAAAGCGGTTACTGCGCTGCGGCGGGACGATCGGGCAAGGCAGTCGCCTTCCCACCGTATCCGAACATCCAGTGATTGACGGTGGCCACCACCCAGCAGATCAGGCCGGTCCACAGCCCGTGGCTGGGATAATGCGCGCCGCGCAGCACCTGCGATGCGCCGCAGATCAGACCGAACAGAAACACCGCGACAAAAAGCCGTTTGCCGGTTTGCCGCGCTGCAGGTGAATCCGAAAACAGGCCGGGCATGGCAAGCGCAAAAAATGCGTAGCCGGCCGAAGCGTGACCGCCCGGAAAACAACGTCCAGGCCCGCTGTCACCAACCCCCCATGACCAGTGCGATACATACGTCGCCACGCCGCCAAATTGCGCCAGATCCCAGGGGCAACTGGTCAGGCTGTAAAACTTGATCCGGTTGATGACCAGCAGTGCGACGGTCACCCCAACGAGCATTTCAATGCGTTGCAGACTTGAAGTCGCACGCAGGTATCCAAACGGTTTCCACAGTGAGAAAACTAGGGCGGCGTAGGCCAGCGTGGAAATCCAACGCAGGCCATCGTGAAAAACGGCCTTCAGCCACCAGTTGTTTTGCAGTGCGAAGCCATGACTGTCGGCCAGACGCGACATGGCCCAGCGGTCAGCGCCGCACCACTCCCAGATCACGATGAAACACAGCCAGGCCGCGGCGACGAGCAGCGGCGTCGCAATTTGCGGATTCGTTGCGCCGGCAGTCCGGGCCATCACCGCGGGCAGGTTCATCACCTCAGGGCACCAGTATCCAAACCAGTATCGCGATAACGATCGCTGACAAAACCCGCGGCGATCCGCGGCCCGCCGCTGTTTTTCATGGATGCGCCGTTGTCCGTGCGGGAAAGAGAGGAGGTGTCGTTGTTCATGCCCTTCGACTTATTCCCGTTTCCGTGGTTTTGCGTTGTTCAGAATATCCATATCCGGTCGGTAAGACGCGGATTCAACTTCAAAGAAGCCGAGCAGCGTGTGAAAAATGTTGTCGTGGGTAAAGCGCTTGGTGCTTTTAAGACGCAATTCCGGGGATGTGACTGCATGAAAATTCCTGCCGAACCACATGATTGCAGGAACGTTGAGCTGCGTATCCGGCGCGATGGATTTGGGCAGCCCGTGCAGGTACAAGCCCTTCTCGCCCAGGGATTCCCCGTGATCGCTGACGTAGAACAGCGCGGTTTCGAAACCGTGGTCGTTCCTTTGCAGCAGCTCGATGGCTTTCCCCAGGAAGTGGTCGGTGTACAAAATGGCGTTGTCATAGGCATTGCCGATTTCTTCCCGGGAGCACTGGCTCAGATCGCTGCTCTGGCAGACCGGCTTGAACTTCTCGAACGCCGGCGGATAGCGGCGGTAATAAGCCGGACCATGGTTGCCCATCTGGTGCAGCACGATCAGGATATCGCCGCGCGGATGCAGGTCGATGTATTCCTGCAATCCCGCGAGCATGCCTTCGTCGCGGCATTCGGGGGCGCACATCGGGTTAAGTTTCGGGGATTTGAAGTCCTGGAATTCCACGCGCCCGGCAACACCCTTGGAATCGGAATTGTTGTCGCGCCACAGCACATTCACGCCGCTGCGCTGCAAGACATCGAGCAGATTCTCTTCATGATTGATCGACTTCGTGCTCTTTGATGCCCCGTCGAGTAAAAACATGCAGGGGACCGATGCCGCCGTGGATGTACCGCAGGCCCAGAAATTGGGGAAACTGATGACATTCTTCTTGCGCAACTGCGGATTGGTGTCGCGCAGATATCCGTTGAGCGAAAAGCGGTCGGCACGCGCGGTTTCTCCGACAACCATGATGACCAGTTCGCGCGTAACATCCGAGGCGTTGATCATCGCATCCGCGCCGACGGTCGTGATCGGCGCAGTCGAAACGGAAGCCATCTGCTGACCGGCAAATTTGATTGTCGAGTGAATGAAGTAGGACGGATTGGCACGCTGGCGCAAATCCTTGTGCTCCCTGGCGAAAGAGGCATAGAAGCTGCTGAACAGGAAAACACCCGAGACAATCAGCGCGATGGTCATGCCGAAGAGTTTCAAACGGGCGATGCTTTCGCTGCGCCAGCCACGCCAGCGTAACGGTACCCGGGCGACCGCGAGCGCCGGCAGCACACCCAACAACCCGATGTAGAGCAGCATTTTTACGTTAAACAGCTCCAGCGCCTCTGCGGTATTGGTGTGTGCAACATTGCGCAGCATGTCGTCGCTGATGATGATGCCGTAACTGTCCATGAAGTAGGCGGCGAGGGAGGACAGCAGCAGAAAGAGGATCAGCACCGGTTTGGTGGCACGCCTGAAACAAACGGCGCCGAACAGCAGAACGGTGACGCCGCCGAACACGATGAACAGCGACAGCAGGGGCAGCAGGTTGTCCGCGGTCGGTGGATAGACCCTGAGCGTGCTGGCAATAAAAGATCCGTTGCCCAGCAGGGTCAGGAACGCCGCGACAGCAAGAATCAGGGTGTTGGTGGTGAGGCCGGCCTTGGCCGTGGATGTGCTGCCCTGCATGGAATGGACACCTGTTCAGATGTGGGGTCGTGCAAAACGACTTTTTTCTGGAGAGGGTCGTTCGCGCACGATCAGCGGGAAACCGGCATTGCCGGACACAGGGAATCAAGCTCGCAGGATACCGGTCGGATTGTGAGGATTGTGTTAACTGGCGTACATAAGCCGCCCCGCGTTTATGCGGCCGGGGCTGTGGGCGACACGGCATCCCTGTCCGGCATGCGCCAGCGCTTTTTCTTTGCCCCGGCAATGATTCCCTGCCACATGTCGATCTCGACGCGTCGCGAAGGATTTACCAGCGGGCGGCCGGCCTGTGCCTCGGGCTCGGCGCCGACACGGATGAACTCGTGCCGTTTAAAAAGTACGCTAACGCCGTCAGCGGCGTCGGCAAGCCGTCATCGGCCGCGCGCTGTTCGGCGGCGCCGAACACATCGAACGCATCGACAGCCTGGTGCGGCGTATTGCCGGCCAGCGCGGACTCGAATGTGCCGCGCTGGCCGAGATCGTTGCGCGGGTCGACGACCGTATCGGTAAAAACCGCGCAAAGCACGAACAGCCGGCAGCACCGGTGTTTGGCTTTGAAGCGGTGCCGAGCATGGCCTGACGGTTTCCTGGAGGGGGGGTGAACGGCACCTGCGGACCCCGTTTTGATTGGCATTCGACCGCGGCCGCTTTAGCCCCTAAGATGCATCA
>CAIZLW010000003.1 GCA_903933915.1 uncultured beta proteobacterium
ACCGGCGTGCCGGCCTCAGCCTGCTTGAGAACGCCCAAAATCTGGCTGTCGGTAAATCGCGATTTCTTCAAGGGAACCTCCTCGGGGTAGATTACGAGAAAATTCCACTTCTGGCTGATACTCTTTTATGGGGGGATTACCAGACGTGCCGTCATTGGTTTTGAACTCTCCGGTCTACGATTGAGTTCCATAGCGATTGAGCGCAGAATAAGTTCGTGCTCCACAAAAAGCTGATTGTTTTTTTGATCGGACTCTGTGTCTTGCTGGCCCCCGTGCTCAGCAATGTCACCCTGTTGCTGCCTGTACCAACAGCACACGCCCACGATCAAGCGGTGGACTGTCACTTCACCAAGTCCGGGGACAGTTCTCATAGCAACAGCCCAAAAGTAACTCACAGCTGCTGCTTTAATTTCGTCGGCAGCCTGTCTGCCACCAACCTGATACAACCCCTTCAGGGCATCAGTGAAATTATCCCCTTCAATCCTTCGTTAAGCCTGACCTCCAGGATTGAAGGGTTGTTCCGCCCCCCCGCGACAAAACTCCTGATCTGCGTAACTTTTTGAGCCTGTGCGAACCCGCACAGGCTGTTATGCCTATTTGGAGATTTGATATGAACATGACGCACTACATGGAGCTTCTGGCGACCAATCAGCCCTGGAATCTCATTATTTTCATGGCGATTCCGGTAATTCTCGCTGAAACCGTAGCCATTACCGAGCTTTACATTCTTTACACCCGGAAGATGAGCGGATGGGTGAGAAACCTGAATCGCGCTGCCGGCGTTGTTGTCGGTCTGTATTTCATCGGCATCATTACCCACCTGATGGTAAATGCCGTTATGCCGATCACCAAGGCCGGCGAGTGGCGGACGATCATCGATGTGATTGCCGTCTCCACTTACCTGATTGCTGGTGTTCCCATGGTACTGATCGCCTTTCAGGAACTGGGGATCCTTCACAAGGGGCAAAGCGAGGAGAAGAAACTCGGCTATCACGCTATCTACGTCGCGGTTTTCCTCGTATTCGCTCACCTGGCGATGATTGCCGGCATGACCGATCCGTCGCTGCTGGGCTACGAGGGGGCCGCGGCTCACGGTGCCACTTCGCAGGAGCACACGATGACCGAAAGCGATGCGACGTCCGGGCATCAGGGCGGAACGCACAAGTAAGCTGCAAACGTGCATCCGAAAAACCCCGCTTCGGCGGGGTTTTTATTTACATCAATCGTTATTCATTCCACCGGACCGGTGGAAGCGCAATTACTCCACTGTCACCGACTTGGCGAGGTTGCGCGGCTTGTCGACATCCGTGCCGCGATGCAGCGCCGTGTGATAGGCGAGCAGTTGCAGCGGTATCGTATGCAGGATGGGTGACAGCAGACCGGCGTGATCAGCGAGATGAATCACGTGCACGCCTTCGCTGGCTTCAATACGGGTGTCCTGATCGGCCAACACATAAAGTTCGCCGCCGCGGGCACGTACTTCCTGCAGATTGGATTTTAGTTTCTCCAGCAGCGCATCTTTCGGCGCCACCGCCACCACCGGCATATTGCGATCGACCAGCGCCAACGGCCCATGCTTCAGCTCGCCAGCGGCATAAGCTTCGGCATGGATGTAGGTAATCTCCTTCATCTTCAGCGCGCCTTCCATCGCAATCGGATAATGAATGCCGCGGCCGAGGAACAGCATGTGCTCCTTGTGTGCAAACTGCGCCGCCCACTCCGCAATCGCCGGCTCCGCCTGCAGCACATGGGTCAATGCCGACGGCAGGTGACGCAGCGCGTGTAGCAGCTCGACCTCTTTCTCCGACGACAAGCGCCCGCGCTGTTTCGCTAGGGCCATCGTCAGCAGCACCAGCGCCGCGAGCTGGGTCGTAAAGGCTTTGGTTGAGGCTACGCCGATCTCGGGACCGGCACGGGTCAGGAAACGCAGGTCCGAAGCGCGCACCAGCGCCGATTCAGGCACGTTGCAGATCGACAGACTGTGACGGTGACCGCGCAATTTGGCATATTGCAACGCCGCCAGGGTGTCCGCGGTTTCACCCGACTGCGAAATCGTCACCACCAGCGCATCCGGATTGTTGTACGGCTCGCGATAGCGGTACTCGCTGGCGATCTCAACATCGCAGGGCAATCCGGCGAGGGATTCGATCCAGTATCGTGCGACCATGCCGGCATGGTAACTGGTGCCGCAAGCCAGTATCACTATCCCATTGATTTTACTGAATATTTCTTCAGCCCCTACACCGAACAACCGGGGCACGACCGCGCGCGCATTGGTCACCATCTCCAGCGTGTTGGCGACGGCCATCGGCTGTTCGAAGATTTCCTTCTGCATGTAATGCTTGTAATGACCGAGCTCGACCGCGGCTGCGGTCAGTTGTGATAACTGTTCCGCGCGCACTGCCGGTTGGCCCTTGATATCGACAATGCGGATGTGGTCCCGCGCCAGTTCCGCACAGTCGCCTTCTTCAAGGTAGACGATACGCTGCGTGACCTGCACCAGCGCCGAGGCATCCGATGCTGCGAAATTCTGGCCAGTGCCGAGACCGAGCAGCAAAGGCGCACCCATGCGCGCCACTACCAGACGCTGATCATCCGCTTCGTTGATCACCGCAATGGCGTAGGCGCCGATCAGTTCACCCAGACTGAGGCGCACAGCTTCAAACAGATCGCCGCAGGCTTTCAGATGCCAGTGCACCAGATGAGCAATGACTTCGGTGTCGGTATCGGAGACAAAGGTGTAACCGAGGCCGCGAAGCTTGTCGCGCATTTCCTCGTGGTTCTCGATGATGCCGTTGTGCACCACCGACACGCCACCCGAGATGTGGGGATGGGCATTCTTTTCGGAAGGTGCGCCATGCGTCGCCCAGCGGGTATGCGCGATGCCGATCCGGCCGGTGACGTCGCTGGTCTGTGCAATACGTTCAAGCTCGGCGACGCGGCCAGTGCTGCGTACCCGCTGCAGCTTGTGGCCGTTGGTGACAGCGATACCGGCTGAATCGTAACCGCGGTATTCAAGACGTTTCAGGCCCTCGATCAGTACCGGAACGATGTCACGGGCAGCGATGGCGCCGACGATACCGCACATGGCTAGTATTGCCTTTTCATTTTTTGGCCTTGGTCGCCTTGCGCGGCCGCTGCCAGCCGGCGCGATGTTCCTGGGATTTTGGATTGATGATCAGGCCGCCGGCAGGCGAGTCTTTCCACACCGTCGTGCCGGCGCCAACCGTCACCCCGCGGGCGACACGGACCGGTGCCACCAGTTGCACATCCGAACCGATATGCACATCGTCCTCGATCACCGTTCGATGTTTGTTGGCGCCGTCGTAGTTGCAGGTGATGGTACCGGCGCCGATATTGACGTTGCGGCCGACCGTGGAATCGCCGACATAGGACAGGTGGTTGGCCTTGGAGCCGTCACCAATATCACTCGCCTTGATCTCGACAAAATTGCCGATATGCACTTCGGCAGCCAGATGCGAGCCGGGCCGGATGCGGGCATAAGGCCCGATGCGACAACCCGCACCGACCTGCGCGCCGTCGAGATGGCAAAACGGTTCAATGCGCGTGCCGGCGCCGATCGCAACATCCTTGATGACGCAGTTGGCACCGATGCTGACGCCGTCGGCCAGGCTTACCGCACCTTCGAAGATACAGTTGACGTCGATCTGTACATCGCGGCCGCAATGCAGCGTGCCGCGCTGATCGAAACGCTGCGGATCGATCAGCGTTACACCGGCTTCGAGCAACTGCGCGGCAAGCCGCTGTTGATAGACCCGTTCCAATCGAGCCAATTGCACGCGGCTGTTGACGCCTTCGGTTTCACCGGCGTCATCGGCCTTGACGCCCACCACCGGCAGGCGGTCTTTGACCGCCAGTGCGATGACATCGGTGAGGTAATACTCTTTCTGCGCATTGCGGTTCTGCAGTTTCGGCAGCCACAGCGCCAGTTTCGCCGTCGGCAGCGCCATGATGCCGGTATTGATCTCGCAGATGCGCCGCTGGATGGCCGTGGCATCCTTCTGTTCAACAATCCCGGTGACGCGGCCGGCCTTGTTGCGCAGGATGCGGCCGTAGCCGGTCGGATCCGCCAGTTCCGCGGTGAGCACGGCAACACCCTTGCTGGCGGCCTCCAGCAGCGTGCGCAGTGTCGCGGCACGTACCAGCGGCACATCGCCGTAGAGAACGAGGGTGATCGGCGCTTTAGTCAGATGCCGCAGGGCTTGTTGCAGCGCGTGCCCGGTGCCGAGTTGCGGCACCTGCAGGGCGTAGGCAAGATCATCACCAGTCAGCGCAGCTTTCACCAGTTCGCCACCGTGGCCGTGGACCACGCAGATGTGTTCGGACACCAGTTCACGCGCCGTATCGACGACATGACCCAGCAGGGATTTACCGGCGAGCGGGTGCAGCACTTTGGGCAGATCGGAGTTCATCCGCTTGCCCTGGCCTGCGGCGAGTATCACGACTTGGAAGCGCATTTGAAAATTATCGCACGAAGATTGCGCCTAACACTGTGCCGCGCCGTAAAACAAAAAGGGCAGCCAAGCTGCCCTTTTGTGCCTGCGAACTGCCGGTATCAGCGTTTGCCGCGCAGTTTGCGGATGGAAGCCAGCTGCGCACCGAGCATCGCCAGTTCGGCCTCGACAGTAGCGACTTCCTGCTTGCCCTGGGCATTCTTGCGGGCTTCCTCGGCGCTTTTGAGCGCTTCGGTCGCTTTCGCTTCGTCAAGATCAGCTCCGCGGATCGCCGTATCGGCCAGCACCGTGACACCTTTGGGCTGGACTTCCAGCACGCCGCCGGCGACGAAGATGAACTCTTCTGCGCCGCCGCCAGCCGGCTTGATGCGGACTTCTCCCGGCTTGATGCGGGTGATCAGCGGAGTATGCCGGGGATAGATGCCCAACTCACCGGCTTCACCGGGCAGCACGACAAATTCAGCTTCGCCGGAATAGATCTCTTCTTCCGCGCTGACTACATCGACGTGCATGGTAGGGGTCGTCATGTCGGATACGCCTTATTGAAGCGTCTTGGCTTTTTCAAACGCTTCTTCAATGCCGCCGACCATGTAGAACGCCTGCTCAGGCAGCGCATCGCATTCGCCGCCGACGATCATCTTGAAGCCCTTGATCGTATCTTTCAGCGACACATACTTGCCGGGCGAGCCGGTGAACACCTCGGCGACGCTGAACGGCTGCGACAGGAAGCGCTGGATTTTCCGTGCGCGGGACACCGCCAGCTTGTCTTCCGGCGACAGCTCGTCCATACCCAGAATTGCGATGATGTCGCGCAGTTCCTTGTAGCGCTGCAGCGTCGCCTGCACGGCGCGCGCAGTGTTGTAGTGCTCTTCGCCGACAATGTACGGATCAAGCTGGCGAGAGGTCGAATCCAGCGGATCCACGGCGGGATAAATACCCAGCGAGGCGATGTCGCGCGACAACACGACGGTCGAATCGAGGTGGCCGAAGGTGGTCGCGGGTGACGGATCGGTCAAATCGTCGGCAGGCACGTAGACGGCCTGAATCGAGGTGATCGAACCAACCTTGGTCGAGGTGATGCGCTCCTGCAGACGACCCATTTCTTCGGCTAGCGTCGGCTGGTAACCCACGGCCGACGGCATCCGGCCGAGCAGCGCCGATACTTCGGTGCCGGCAAGCGTGTAACGGTAGATGTTGTCGACGAAAAACAGCACGTCACGGCCTTCGTCGCGGAACGCTTCCGCCATGGTCAAACCGGTCAGTGCCACGCGCAGGCGGTTACCCGGCGGCTCGTTCATCTGACCGTAAACCATCGCCACTTTCGATTTCGACAGATCGTCCTTGTTGACGACGCCGGCATCCATCATCTCGTGGTAGAAGTCATTGCCTTCACGGGTACGCTCACCGACGCCGGCAAACACCGACAGGCCCGAGTGCGCCTTGGCGATGTTGTTGATCAGTTCCATCATGTTCACGGTCTTGCCGACGCCAGCGCCGCCGAACAGGCCGACCTTGCCGCCTTTGGCGAACGGGCAGACCAGATCAATCACTTTAATGCCGGTTTCCAGCAGATCGGTCGACGGCGACAGCTCTTCATAGGTCGGCGCCTTGCGGTGGATGGACATGGTCTTTTCAGCGCCGATCGGACCGACTTCATCGATCGGACGGCCGAGCACATCCATGATGCGGCCCAGCGTTTTTGGTCCCACCGGCACCATGATCGGCGCGTTGGTGTTGGTCACCATCATGCCGCGACGCAGGCCGTCGGATGAACCCAGCGCAATGGTGCGCACCACGCCGTCGCCCAACTGCTGCTGGACTTCAAGCGTCAGTTCCGTGCCATCCATCGTAAGCGCGTCGTAGATGTGCGGCATCTGGTCGCGCGCAAACTCGACGTCGATCACCGCGCCGATACATTGAACGATTTTTCCCTGGCTCATGGTCAATCCCTAAATCAAAATGTCGTCAAACAATCAGATTGTGCGGCAGCGTCAAACAGCCGCTGCGCCGCCGACAATCTCCGACAGCTCCTTGGTAATGGAAGCTTGCCGCGTCTTGTTGTAAATCAGTGTCAACTCGTCGATCACGCTGCCGGCATTGTCCGAGGCCGCTTTCATCGCGACCATCCGTGCCGACTGTTCGGAGGCCATGTTCTCGGCCACCGACTGGTAAATCAGTGCTTCGATATAACGCGCGAGAATCTGATCCAGCACCACCTTGGCATCCGGCTCGTAGATGTAGTCCCAGGTGCCGGCCGGTGTACCCAGCGCATCGCCAGCCAGCGGCAGTACCTGCTCAACCAGCGCTTCCTGCTTCATCGTGTTGACGAACTTGGTGTAGATGATCAGCAAACGGTCGAAACGGTCCTGGATGTAACCGTCGAGCATCACTTTCACCGGGCCAACCAGCTGGTCGACGTGCGGTTTGTCGCCGAGACCGGTCACCTGCGACACGATCTTGGCGCCAAGACGCTGCATGAAACCCAGGCCCTTGTTGCCGATCGCGCAGACTTCGATCTCCTCACCTTGGGCTTCCAGTTCCTTGATCTTGTTCATCGCAAGACGCAGGGTATTGGTATTAAGACCGCCGCACAGACCCTTGTCGGTGGTGACCACAATGATGCCGACACGTTTCACCGAATCACGCGTCACCAGGAACGGGTGGCGGTATTCCGGATTGGCGCTGCTGATATTCGCCGCGATGCTGCGGATCTTTTCGACGTACGGCCGCGTTGCACGCATGCGTTCCTGTGCGCGCCGCATTTTCGAGGCCGCCACCATTTCCATCGCCTTGGTGATCTTGCGCGTGTTTTGCACGCTCTTGATCTTGGTGCGGATTTCCTTCGAGCCAGCCATATCTTAAGTATTTGTTTTAAAAGGTTTATTTATTCAGATTCGACGGTCAGCTCAGTACGATCCGTTCTGTTTCCAGTCCTTGATCGCGGCGTTCAGCTTTTCTTCGTCGTCCTTGCTGAGATCCTTGGTGTCTTCGATGCGTTTCACCAGATCGCCGAATTTAGCCTGGATGTAGTCCCTCATCGAATTTTCAGCAGCCAGCGCCTTCTTGACATCAACATCGTCAAAGTAGCCGCCGTTGACCGCGAACAGCGTCAACGCCATTTCCCAGACCTGCAGTGGTTCGTACTGCGGCTGCTTCATCAGTTCAGTAACCAGACGGCCGCGCTCAAGCTGCTTGCGGGTGGCCTCGTCGAGGTCGGATGCGAATTGCGCAAATGCGGCAAGCTCACGATACTGGGCCAGCGCCAGACGCACACCGCCACCCAGCTTCTTGATGATCTTGGTCTGCGCAGCACCGCCGACGCGGGACACCGAAATACCGGCGTTGATCGCGGGACGGATACCGGCGTTGAACAGATCGGTCTCAAGAAAGATCTGACCGTCGGTAATCGAAATCACGTTGGTCGGCACGAATGCCGTCACGTCACCAGCCTGGGTTTCAATGACTGGCAATGCGGTCAGCGAACCAGTCTTGCCTTTGACAGCGCCTTTGGTGAAGGCTTCGACGTATTCCTCGTTGACACGCGCCGCGCGCTCAAGCAGCCGTGAGTGCAGATAGAACACATCGCCGGGATAGGCTTCACGACCCGGCGGGCGACGCAGCAACAGCGATACCTGACGATAAGCCCAAGCCTGTTTGGTCAAGTCGTCATAAATGATCAGCGCGTCCTGGCCACGATCGCGGAAATACTCGCCCATCGTGCAGCCGGAGTAGGGCGCAATAAACTGCATCGCGGCGGACTCGGAGGCCGTTGCGGCAACAACGATGGTGTACTCCATCGCGCCATGTTCTTCTAGCTTGCGCACCACGTTCTTGATCGACGAGGCTTTCTGACCGATCGCCACGTAAATACAGATCAGGTCCTTGCCCTTCTGGTTGATGATGGTGTCGAGCGCCACCGCGGTCTTGCCGGTCTGGCGGTCGCCGATGATCAGCTCGCGCTGACCGCGGCCGACGGGCACCATCGCATCGATTGACTTCAGGCCGGTCTGCACCGGCTGCGAAACCGATTTACGCGCGATCACCCCCGGCGCAACCTTCTCGATCACGTCCGTCAACTTGGCATTGACAGGGCCCTTGCCGTCGATCGGCTGGCCCAGCGAATTGACAACGCGGCCGATCAGCTCGGGGCCGACCGGTACTTCGAGAATGCGGCCCGTGGTCTTGACGATGTCGCCTTCGGAAATATGTTCGTATTCACCCAGAATCACCGAACCGACCGAGTCGCGCTCAAGATTCAGCGCCAGGCCGAAGGTGTTCTTCGGGAATTCAAGCATTTCGCCCTGCATCACATCGGCAAGGCCGTGAATGCGGCAAATACCGTCGGTCACCGAAATCACCGTGCCCTGGGTCCGTGCTTCGGTGCTACCCGCCAGGTTCTGAATCCGGCTTTTGATGAGTTCGCTGATCTCGGAAGGATTGAGTTGCATGTGTTGCTCCTAATACCTTAGTGGGTAAGCGCGGCGGCCATCGCATCCAGCTTGCCGCGCACCGTTGCATCAATGACTTTGTCGCCGACCATAATCTTCAGGCCGCCGATGAGTTTCGGATCGAGTTCGACTTTGGCTGTGATCCTGCGACCGTATTTTTTTTCCAGCGTGGCCACCAGCGACTGCAGCTGGCCATCCGCCAGCGGCATCGCCGAGACCACGGTCGCTTCCATCGTGCCTTCGTGTTCACGGCGCAGCGCTTCGAACATGTCGCGAATCTGGGCAATCAGCCCCAGGCGGCGGTTCTGCACCAGCACCTGCACGAAATTGCGCGCTTCGCCGGAGAGATGCTTGCCGACGGCGCCGATGATCACACCCTCGAGTTGGGCGGCCCCGACATTCGGAGCATCGATCAGCGCAGCGATCTGCGCGTCAGCAACGACCGCGTTGATCAGTGCGAGTGCATCAGACCAGGCGGGCAGCGCGTTCTGCTCGCAGGCGAGCCTGAATGCCGCTTCGGCGTAGGGTCGGGCGATGGTGACAGGTTCGGCCATATCGGAATCAGAGCTGTTTCTGCACGGCGGCGATCAGGTCGGCATGGGCTTTGGCGTCGACTTCGCGTTTGAGGATCTGCTCGGCACCGGCCACGGCAAGCGCCGCAACCTGAGTCCGCAACGTCTCGCGCGCACGGGCGACTTCCTGCTCGATTTCAGCCTTGGCACCGGCCACCAGACGGTCGCCTTCGACCTTGGCCGAGGTTTTGGCTTCCTCGATCATCTGGCTGGCACGTTTTTCGGCCTGGGCCAGAATTTCAGTCACACGTCCGCGGGCCTGGGCGATCGACTCGTCGGCCTGCTTGGCCGAACGCTCGAGCGACAGCTTGCCGGCTTCGGCAGCGGCGAGGCCGTCAGCGATGCGCTTGGTTCGCTCGTCCATCGCGTCAGTGATCATCGGCCAGACGAAACGGACCGAAAACCAGATCAGCGCCGCAAACGACAGCGCCTGGACAAACAGGGTGGCGTTGATGTTCATGGCTGTGGTCGGTCAGAGGGCCGGTTACTTGGCCAGCACGCCGAGCAGCGGGTTGGCAAAGCCGAAGAACATGGCGATACCAACACCGATCAGGAACGCGGCGTCGATCAGGCCGGCGAGCAGGAACATGAATTTTTGCAGTTGCGGGATCAGTTCCGGCTGACGGGCGGCGGCTTCGAGGAACTTGCTGCCCATGATGCCGATGCCGATACAGGCGCCGATAGCGCCGAGGCCGATGATGATGCCAATGCCCAGCGCGGTGTAGCCTTGAATGACGGCGGCGTATTGTTCCATTTGAATTTCCCTTTCTCTATAACAAAGTAATTACTGCGAATTTAAATACAGCGAATTTGCGGCCAAGTTCTTCAGCAATCCAGCATCAGTGGTGTTCGTGCGCCATCGCGATATACACGCATGACAGCACCATGAAAATAAAGGCCTGCAGCAGGATAATCAGGATGTGAAAGACTCCCCAGCCCCAGTAGAGCACGCCCGCGGCGGCGCCGGCGACCACACCGCCGCTGGAAACGGCGGCCAGCGTGCCGAGCAAGCCGAGCAGCATGAAAATCAGTTCGCCGGCATACATGTTGCCGAACAGCCGCATCGCCAGCGACACCGGCTTCGACAGGTATTCAATGATGTTCAGCACCAGGTTCGGGATCCACAGCAGCGGATGACTGCCGAACGGCGCGGTAAACAGTTCATGCACAAAACCGCCGGCGCCCTTGGCCTTGAAGCTGAAGAAAATCGTCAGGATGAAAATCGTCAGCGACATCGCAAATGTGGTGTTCAGATCGGTGGTCGGCACCGGTTTCCAGTGATGCAATCCGGTCGCACCTGTCGCTGTCGCCACCCAGTCGATCGGCAGCAGGTCCATCAGGTTCATCATGAACACCCAGACGAAAATCGTCAGGGCCAGCGGGGCGAGGAACTTACGGTCGCCGGGAAACACGCCTTTGACGGTTTCATCGACGAACTCGACGATCAGTTCGACGAAACCTTGCGCAGGGCCAGGAACGCCGCTCGTTGCACGGCGCGCCACCAGATAAAACGCACCGAGGCCGATCAGGCCGGCGAACCAACCCATCAGAATGGTATCGAGATGAAACGTCCAGAACCCTTCACCAAACCGCAGATTGGTAAGGTGGTGGCCAATGTATTCGCCCGCGTTTTGAGGGGCCTGACCGGCTGCCATGTTGACCACGATGATCTCTTTTACTGACTTTTAAACAGCGGCATCGCCAGCGGATAGGCCAGCAATGCCACGATGAAACCTGCAAGAAACGGCCCGGCAGCGTAGCCCTGGTCCGCACTCAATCCCCAGAATAACAGGCCCAGAGCAACAGCAACTTTTGCCGCTTCGCCGATCAGGTGTCCCCACAACAGCCGTGATGCGCTGCGTCCCGGAACCAGCGCCTGACCTGCGGCGTAAGCCAGCGTTCCGGCCCACGCACATCCACCACCCGCGGCAATCGCCTGCGCCACTACGGCACCAGCCCACCACCACGCGAAGGCGGTTATCGCCACCACGATCGCCGCCTGTACAGCAGCTACAAGCACGACCGTCACGCCCACCCCGCACTGCAAAATGGCCGTAACCGGCTCGCAAAACCCCCAAATTTTACATTTAACGACAAAGTAGCGTCAAATAATGTTGCGGTGCGTCGCAGGCCGTTCCTTCAGCCGCGCCAACAGTTCATCCAGTTGTTCCAGCGTCCGGTAACTGATAACCAGACGACCGCTGCCTTTACCGCCGGACTTGATTTGAACGGTTGTCCCCAGGCGGTCCGACAATTCTTCTTCCAGGCGGGCGACATCGCGATCCTTGCGCGCCGTACGTTTGCCGGCCGGCGCGATTTTCTTGAGGCCGTCGCCAACGCGCCGCTCCACTTCGCGTACCGACCAGTTATCGGCAGCCGCTTCACGAGCCAGTGCGATCTGCTGATCAGCCGGCAGCACCAGCAGGGCGCGGGCGTGGCCCATTTCAATTTGTCCCTGCGCCAGCAATTCACGCACCGGCGGCGGCAATTCGAGCAGCCGCAACAGGTTGGTCACTGTCGCGCGCGACTTGCCGACCGCATCGGCAACCGCCTGATGTGTCAGTGTGAACTCGCGGATCAGGCGGTCAATGCCGGCGGCTTCTTCAAGCGCATTGAGATCTTCGCGCTGGATATTTTCGATCAGCGCCACGGCCAGGGCTTGCTGGTCGGGCACGTTGCGCACCAGCACCGGGACGCTGCTTAAACCGGCGATGCGTGCCGCGCGCCAGCGCCGCTCGCCGGCGATGATTTCGTGCTTGCCGTCACCCACCGGGCGTACCAGGATCGGCTGCATAATGCCCTGCGCCTTGATTGATGCCGCCAGTGCATTCAGCGCTTCCTGGTCCATGCGTGTCCGCGGCTGGTATTTGCCGGGCTGCAACGCGGTGACGGGCAGCGTGTTGATCGTATCACCGGCAACCGCTGCAGGCGCGCTGTCACCGCCGAGCAGGGCGTCGAGGCCGCGTCCCAATCCCTTGATCTTTACCATAAAAAACCTTTATTAACAGGTACTTACGTTGTAACTTCGGTACGGACTTCGCTACGGGCTTCACTACGATTGAGCATTTCGCCGGCAAGCGCTAGATAAGCCTGCGCGCCTTTGGACGCACGGTCGAATTCCAGCGCCGGCAAACCGTGGCTGGGTGCTTCGGCGAGGCGCACGTTGCGCGGGATCACCGTGCGGTAGACCTTGTCGCCAAAATGCTGCAGCAGTTGCGCCGACACCTGCTGCGCCAAGGTATTGCGCGGGTCGTACATCGTGCGCAGCAGACCTTCGATTTCCAGTTCGGGATTGAGATTCGCGCGCACGCGCTTGATGGTGCCGACCAGATCCGACAATCCCTCCAGTGCGTAGTACTCGCATTGCATCGGGATCATCACCGCCTGCGCAGCGGTCAATCCGTTGACCGTCAGCAGATTCAACGCCGGCGGGCAATCGATCAGGATGAAATCGTATTCGGCAGCAACCGTCTGCAGCGCGTCCTTGAGACGGGTTTCGCGGTGCTCGATATCGACCAGTTCGATTTCAGCGCCGGCCAGTTCGCGATTCGACGGCAAGACATCGTAGCCGGCGTTCCCAGCACGCTTGCGCACCTCGGCAATCTGTTTCTCGCCGAGCAGCACGTGATACACGGTTGCCGTCAGGCTACGCTTGTCGACGCCGCTGCCCATAGTGGCGTTCCCCTGCGGATCGAGATCGACCAGCAGCACACGGCGCTGCATCGCCGCCAGGCTCGCCGCGAGATTGACCCCGGTGGTGGTCTTGCCGACACCGCCTTTCTGGTTGGTGATGGCGATGATGCGCATCAAGCGGCCACCGCGTGCTGGAGTAGGGTGGCATGGCGCTCGGCGCCGAGACCTGGCACGTTTAGCGGTATCACGCTGCACAGGCGGAATGCGCCCGGCACCTGCGCCAGTTCATCGTGGGGATAAACCCCTTTCATCGCAAGCATGACGCCGTCCTTTGCGCAAAGCTTTCCGGCCAGCGCGAGAAATTCCGAGACTTCTGAAAAAGCGCGCGACACCACCGTATCGAACGGTTGTGGCGCAGGCCAGGATTCGACACGCGCGCAGGCGACTTCAACGTTGGGCAATTGGAGTTCGATCATGACCTGGCGCAGAAAAGTGGTTTTCTTCTGATTGGAATCGAGCAGCGTGAAGCGCCAGTCGGGCCGCGCCAGGGCCAGCGGAATCCCGGGCAGACCGGCGCCGGTGCCGACATCCAGCACGCGCGGCCCGCGCACATGCGGCAGGATTGCGAGCGAATCGAGCAGGTGATGCGTCAGCATTTTTTCCGGCTCGCGCACGGCTGTCAGGTTGTAGGCCTTGTTCCATTTCACCACCAGCGCGAGGTAATCGAGCATGCGCTGTTGCGCATCCGCTGGCACGGTAATGCCCAGCGCGACAATGCCCGCGGCCAGATCGGCGGCCAGCGCCGTAATGATTACCGGGGGGCTGTCGTTTGTTTTTGCCAACAAAGGATTCTCAATACTCGCGACGTCAAAAACCTGAAAGCGTGTGCGCTTGGTCGCTACGCGCCCCGAAGGAAGTCCCCTTGGGGGGCTCACCACGAGCTCGTTCATTACTATTGCGTCCGACGGTCAGACTCATGCGCTTTTCTTCAAGGCTGCAGCTGCGCGTTTCAGATACACCAGCAATACCGAGATCGCCGCCGGCGTGACGCCGGACACGCGCGAAGCCTGGCCGATCGTTTCCGGTTGGGTGCGATTGAGTTTCTGCTGGACCTCGATCGACAGTCCGCGCACCTGCGCGTAATCGAGATCCGCCGGCAGATGCAGATCTTCCTGTTGCGCGCGATGTTCGATTTCGGTTTGCTGACGGTCGATGTAACCCTGATACTTGGCCTGGATTTCCACCTGCTCGGCGACCTGCGCATCAGTCGTGCCGGGGCCGGCCCCGGGCAGTGCCATCAGGCTGGTATAAGTGATTTCCGGACGCCGCAGCAAATCTGCAAGTGAATGCTCACGTTCTATTGATTTACCAATTAAATCAATAGCTTGCTGTGGCGGCAGATTCTGCGGATTAACCCAGATCGACTTCAGCCGTTCCTGCTCCAGCGCGATCGCTTCACGTTTGCGGGCAAAGGTTTCCCAGCGCGCATCGTCGACCACGCCGAGGCGTCGGCCGATTTCGGTCAGTCGCAGATCGGCATTGTCTTCGCGCAAGGACAGACGATATTCAGCGCGGCTGGTAAACATCCGGTAGGGCTCGGACACGCCGCGGGTAATCAGGTCATCGACCAGCACGCCCAGATAGGCCTGGTCACGGGTCGGGTGCCAGGGCGCCTGGTCCGATGCCAGCAATCCTGCGTTGATACCCGCCAGCAGACCCTGTGCCGCAGCTTCTTCGTAGCCTGTCGTGCCGTTGATCTGTCCGGCAAAAAACAAACCGGCGATGGCCTTGGTTTCCAGCGACGCCTTCAGGCCGCGCGGATCGAAGTAGTCGTACTCGATCGCATAGCCGGGACGCGTGATATGCGCGTGCTCCATGCCCTGGATCGAGCGCACGACCGCGAGTTGCACATCAAACGGCAGGCTGGTGGAAATGCCGTTGGGGTAATACTCGTGAACCGTAAGGCCTTCGGGCTCAAGGAAAATCTGGTGTGAAGACTTGTCGGCAAAGCGATGGATCTTGTCTTCGATCGACGGACAGTAACGCGGACCCACCCCTTCGATCACGCCGGTGAACATCGGCGAACGGTCGAGCCCGCGGCGAATCGCCTCATGCGTGCGTTCGTTGGTATGGGTAATCCAGCACGGCACCTGCCGCGGATGCTGTTCGCGCCGGCCGAGGAAGGAAAACACCGGCGCCGGATCGTCACCGGGCTGCTCGGTCAGTTGCGAAAAATCGATGGTGCGGCCGTCAATGCGCGGCGGCGTACCGGTTTTCAGCCGCCCTGCCGGCAATTTCAGTTCACGCAGGCGCGCCGCCAGACTGACCGACGGCGGATCCCCCGCGCGGCCACCCTGATAGTGCTGCAGGCCGACGTGGATCAGTCCAGAAAGGAAGGTTCCCGCCGTCAGCACCACGGCCTGAGCTTCAAAACGCAGGCCAATCTGGGTGACAACACCGGTAACGCGGTCGCCCTGCACAATCAGATCGTCCACGGCCTGCTGAAACACGCACAGATTGGGCTGGTTCTCGATGCGGCTGCGGATGGCCTGGCGATACAGCACGCGGTCCGCCTGCGCCCGCGTGGCACGCACAGCAGGACCTTTGCGCGAGTTAAGAATGCGGAACTGGATGCCGGACTCGTCGGTGGCTGCGGCCATCGCGCCGCCCATGGCATCCACTTCCTTGACCAAGTGGCCCTTGCCGATGCCGCCAATCGACGGATTGCAGGACATCTGACCCAGGGTTTCGACGCTATGAGTCAGCAACAATGTACGACGACCCATGCGCGCACTGGCCAGCGCCGCCTCGGTGCCGGCGTGACCGCCACCGATTACGATTACGTCAAATTTTTCAGGATATTGCGTCATTGGATGCGCTGCGATCTGGGGCTGCCGCCTGCCCCCGGGGCCGGGCGCGAATGATAGCCCAGTTTGTCAGTGCAGCGAAAGCGCAAAGTCCGGTCAAACCTCTGTATTAAATTCTATTTTGTTCGTCCGCTTTCTGATTTTCTTCAACGCAGATACTGCACTTCAGAATGCAGCGTTTTTCGGGATTGCATCCGAGTTTTATCCGTTGACGCTGCTTCCTAATCTCTAGTTGCTTATAAAACTCAGCATCGCGTGAAACGCCAGACACTTCTGACATAATTTTCCTTAATATCGGGTTTACTTCGAAACGCTACCTGATTGAAACAGCAGCACCAGCAGATGTTCCCTGTGTAGTAGGGTTCAGAAACTCGCGATGCCATCAGACATTGCTTTGAGTCTTGGAAATCGGTTCTTGTAAGTCTATTCTAAAGTCTTCAAAAACCACCATGTTCCACGTGAAACATGGACTTAGGACTGGCTCCCGTCAAACTGGATGTTCCACGTGGAACACCCTGAGGCTTCGCTACTTGCCGATACAGAATTTAGAGAAGATCTCGCCCAGCAAATCATCCGGGGTGTATTCGCCGGTGATCGCGCACAGGGCTTCATGGGCCAGCCGCAGTTCCTCGGCATAGAGCTCCAGGTGACGGGTCTGCGCCACAGCATGGGCCAGATGACCTTGAGTCGCCTGCAAGGCGGCCACATGGCGCGCCCGGGCGGTAAACAGCCCTTCCCCGGCAGGATGCCATCCGGCGCGACCCCAGATCGCCTGCTTCAACTGATCCAGGCCCGCGCCGGTTTTGGCAGACACCCAGACCCAGTCTTCACTGTCGCGGCCTTCACGGCCGCTGGACCTGGCCGCCAGATCAATCTTGTTGACGACTCGGATCCGCGCCAGACCTGCAGGCAAACGCGCAACGATCGCTTGGCTACCGGCATCGTCCAGACCAGTGGCGTCCGACACCACCAGCGCCAGATCGGCCTTTTCGATCTGTGCCCAAGTGCGGCTGATGCCGATGCGTTCGACGGCGTCATCGGTCTCGCGCAGTCCGGCGGTATCGATGATGTGCACCGGCAAGCCATCAATATCAATCTGTTCGCGCACGGCGTCTCGCGTTGTGCCTGGCACCTCAGTGACGATGGCGACATCCTCCCCCGCCAACCGGTTCAGCAGACTGGATTTACCGACATTGGGTTCGCCGATCAGCACCACCTGGATGCCCTCACGCAACAGGCTGCCCTGCCGGGTCGAAGCCATGACCCGTTCCAGTTGTTCACGAATGGCGGCGAGTTGTTCTGCGGCACGACCGGCGGTGAGGAACTCGACCTCCTCCTCGGGGAAATCCAGCGTCGCTTCAAGAAGTGTGCGCAAAGCCACAATTTTTGACGCAAGCTCTTGTATTAATTCAGAAAAATTTCCTTGTAACGAACGCAGGGCCGCACGCGCTGCCAACACGGTCGACGCTTCGATCAGATCAGCCACACCTTCGGCCTGTGCCAGGTCCATGCGGCCGTTGAGATAAGCGCGTTCGGTGAATTCTCCGGGCCGTGCCAGACGCGCGCCGAGTTCAACGCAACGCTGCAGCAACTGGCGCATGACAATGGGACCGCCGTGGCCCTGCAGCTCGATGACGTCTTCTCCGGTGTACGAATGCGGCGCCGGAAAAAACAGCACAATGCCCTCGTCGATCGGTTGGCCAGCGGCGTCGCGAAATGCCGCAAGCATGGCGTGTCGCGGTTCAAGCGGGCGTGCAGTGAGGGTCGCGGCAAACCGGGGCAGGTCGCGCCCGGAGATGCGGACTACGCCGATGCCGCCGCGACCGGGGGCGGTCGCGATCGCGGCAATGATGTCGCGCTGGATCATGCGCGGCGAGTATAACGCCGCGCGTTTACGACTTGCGCGTCGCCGACTTGGCGCCGCCCTCAAGCGCGCGGTTGATGTGCCACTGCTGCGCGATGGAGAGCACGTTGTTCACCAGCCAGTACAACACCAGACCGGCAGGGAAAAAGAAAAAGAAAATACTGAATGCCACCGGCATAATTTTCATGACCTTGGCCTGGATGGGATCCGGCGGGACTGGATTCAACCGGGTTTGGATGATCATCGTTGCCCCCATCAGAAGCGGCAGAAGTCCAATGGGTTGACCGAAAAATGAGAAATTGAACAGTTGATTAAAAAACCGATCAGGGGCTGACAGATCTGTGATCCACAGCGCAAACGGCGCCTGACGCATTTCCACACTGCCCAGCAGCACCCAATACAGCGCGATGAACACGGGAATCTGCACCACGATCGGCAGACAGCCGCCGAGCGGATTGATTTTCTCGGTCTTGTAGAGCTCCATCATCGCCTGCTGCATGCGCTGACGGTCATCACCAAACTGCTCCTTCAGCCGCTGCAATTTAGGCGCGACGACGCGCATCTTGCCCATCGAGCGGTAACTTGCTTCAGACAGCGGATAAAACAGCAGCTTGATCAGGACGGTCAGGATGATAATCGCGACACCCCAGTTGCCAGCCCAGCCATGGATCCACTGCAGCACCCAGAACAGCGGCGCTGCAATCACCGTCAACACGCCATAGTCGACCGCGAGCTCCAGTCCCGGCGCCAGCGCCGCCAGTTTTTCCTGTTCCTGCGGACCTGCGTACAGCGGTACTGAGACGGCCGCACTGGCGCCTGGCGCCACCGTTCCCGCCGGAACGATCACGCCCGCAGCGTAAAGCCCCTGCTGCACCAATCGGGTGTAATACTCGCGCGGCGTGTCATTTTTCGGCAGCCAGGCGCTGAGGAAATAATGCTGCAGCATGCCGACCCAGCCATCGTTGCTGTTCTTCGGATACGGGGTCTTGCCCTTGTCGATATCGCCGAAAGCAACCTTCTGGAATTTTTCCTTGTCGGTGTAGACCGCCGCACCGGTGTAGGTCGGCACCATCGCCGAATCACCATCGGGCAGTTTGGTATCGCGCACCAACTGGA
The DNA here is from genome assembly GCA_903933915.1 of uncultured beta proteobacterium. Lineage (GTDB taxonomy): Bacteria > Pseudomonadota > Gammaproteobacteria > Burkholderiales > SG8-41. The sequence goes on from CAIZLW010000003.1 coordinate 18,976, forward strand.
AATAGGCAAAGGCTTCGAGCGGCGCTGCTCCAGAATTGGTCAACTCGTGCTTGACGTCGATTACATAGTTGTTGCGCTGGAACTGGTAGGTCTTCGCCGATTTCACGCTGCCGGTCGCTTCGAGACGGATCTCGAGGGCGGCAGCACCATCGGCCATTTTGTATTCCTGGGCCGAGGCGGTGTATTCAGTCTGATGATTGGGCAAGCCGGTGCCGATCAGTCCTGACTGGGCGACATAAACATGGTCAGCGGATCGCGTAAAGAGCACGAAATTCTGTTTACGATCGAGCGTGCCGCCATGCTTCTTCAGCCGCAGACCGGTCAGATCGCCGCCTACAGTGCTGATCTCGGCAAAATAGAGATCGGTTTCGACATTGATGGTCTTGCCGTTGTTGACGACAACCGTAGCCGCAGGCAAAGCGAGATTTTGTGTCCGTGCGGTGCCAGTGGGCGCTGAAGGAACCGCGCCCGCGTCGCTTTTTGCAGGCACCGGTCCGGGCTTGGTGCTCGGCACTGGCACAGGAGCCACTGCTGCGACCTGCGCCGATTGCTGGTCACGCTGCCATCCCTCATACAGCAGGAATACTGACATCGTGAAAACAAAGAAGAGTATCAGTCGTTGTGAGTCCATATGCCTCTTTGCCGAGTGTTGCAGCGCGATTGAACCGGTCTAGGACACAAGTCCGCGCAACAACTCCTCCAACTCCTTGAACAATGCTGCATTGTCGCGATTGCGGGGACTGCCCCTGAGCTGCACAACGACGTCGAGATTGCCGAGTTCAGACGCGATCTGGCGGTGCGTGATGCGAACCAGGCGTTTGACCCGGTTGCGATCGACCGAGCGCGGAGCAACTTTTTTGCCGACGATCAGCCCGAGACGCGGGCCATTTTCGGCATTGGGCAGGGCTCTGACTAGAAAACTGCGACTGCCCTTCATGCGGCCACCGGCGAGTACAGCCTCAAACTGCGCCGGTTTCGTCAGGCGACCCGGTCGCACAAGGGGGGCGTTACCGCCATCCCCTGAATTAGTCAAACGCTGAGGCGAGCCCGGCCTTTTGCGCGGCGCGCTCGGATGACAGCGCGGCCACCGCGCGTCTTCATACGCACGCGGAAACCATGGGTCCGCTGGCGACGCGTTTTGGATGGTTGATAGGTGCGCTTCATGGTCGTTCCTGATTTGGTGTTCTGGAAAACCCAACATTAGACACGGCCCTCCCCCTCCATGTCAACGTACGCGTAAAACAGCCCCAAGACGGCACTCTGTGCGGGTACCGCCGTTCGTTTGGTTGGTGCTTGGAATAAGGGGTAAAATCAGCGGTCGATTTCCTGCGCCACCAACGCTAACTCCGCTCCGCCCGATAGGGACGAATGAACGAATTCTGGCAACACTGTCTCTCGCTTTTTGCGAAAGAGATCGGGCAACAGCAGTTTGTCACCTGGATACAACCGCTGCAATGCGGTGTTGCCGGCTCGCGGGTGACGATTACTGCGCCCAACGGTTTTGTCCAGCGCTGGGTGCGCGACCGGTTCCATGCACGGATTCTAGAGTTGGCCCGCGAAAGCCTGGGAAGCGAGGCGACGGTGGATCTGGTTCTGGCCGAGCGGGGCACCGCGGCGCCAATGATCGCGGTAGCCGCGCCCGAGACGCCGGCCGCCAAACCCGCGCCTCCGGTACGTGATATTTCCCGGCTGAATCCTGCATTTACCTTTGACACCTTTGTCACCGGCAAGGCCAATGATCTGGCACGTGCAGCCGCTCGCCAGGTTGCGGAGAAGCCCGGATCTGCCTACAACCCGCTGTTCGTTTATGGCGGCGTTGGGCTGGGCAAGACCCATCTGATACACGCCATCGGCAATCATCTGCGTGCCCATGCGCCGGAAAGCAAGATTCGCTACATCCACGCCGAACAATATGTTTCCGACGTGGTTCGGGCCTACCAGCACAAGGCGTTTGACGATTTCAAGCGCTACTACCACTCGCTCGATCTGCTGCTGATCGACGACATCCAGTTTTTCAGCGGCAAGAATCGCACGCAGGAAGAATTCTTCTACGCGTTCAACGCACTGGTCGAAGCCCACAAGCAGGTGATCATTACCTGCGACACCTTTCCCAAGGAAATTTCCGGGATCGAAAACCGGCTGATTTCGCGTTTTGGCTGGGGCCTGACTGTGGCAGTAGAGCCACCCGAACTGGAAATGCGCGTCGCCATTCTGTTGAAAAAAGCCGATGCAGACGGACTGGCGTTGGATGAAAACGTGGCGTTTTTCATCGCCAAGCACATCCAGTCCAATATTCGCGAACTGGAAGGCGCTCTGAAACGGGTGCTCGCCTATTCGCGCTTCACCGGACAGCTCATCACCGTTGATCTGGCGCGGGAAGCATTGCGCGATGTGCTGGCTTCGCAAAGCCGGCAGGTCAGCATCGAGAACATCCAGAAAACTGTTGCCGACTACTACAAGATCAAGGTGTCCGAGATGTATTCGAAAAAACGGACACGCAACGTCGCCCGCCCCCGCCAAGTCGCCATGGCGCTGGCCAAGGAACTGACACAGATGAGCCTGCCGGACATCGGTGAAGCCTTCGGCGGGCGTGACCATACAACCGTGCTGCACGCCTGCCGCAAGATTGCCGAACTGCGCGGCAGCAGTACCGACATCACCACCGACATTACTTCTTTACTGAAGGTATTACGCAGTTGATAGACGGTGCATACTTTGTGCATAACCACTGAAATGACAACAAAGCCGTTATTTCATCCTTTTTTATCCACAGGCAATCCCCAGCTTAAACAAAGTTTCAGGAAGACGATTCATGCTTTGCAATCAAGCGTTCAGGCAAGGTTTCAACAGCAAACGAGCCTCTCTATTAGCTATTACTATTCTTTTTAAAAGAAACTATTAATATGAAACTCGTCCAACTACCGCGTGATGCCCTTCTCAAACCGTTGCAGGCCGTCACCGGCATCGTCGAACGACGACACACATTGCCGATTCTGTCGAACGTGCTGATCGAAAGGCATGAAGACAGCCTGCGTTTCGTAGCCACCGATCTGGAACTGCAGATTGCAACCTCCTGCGCGATGGACAAAAAAGCCGACGAAACGCTTGCAGTCACCGTGTCGGCACGCAAGTTGGTGGACATTCTTCGTGCATTGCCGGATGGCAGCGACGTAGCCTTGGAACTGGCCAACAACCGGCTCCAGGTAAAAGCCGGCAAAAGCCGATTCAATCTGCAGACACTACCGGCCGCTGATTTTCCGGCCCTGGCCGATCCAGGTAAACCGCAAAGCAGTTTCCAGATTTCGCAGGGTGTGACGCGAAAACTGCTAGCGCTCGTGCAATACGCAATGGCGCAGCAGGATATCCGCTACTACCTGAACGGTTTGTTGCTGGTCACCGAGGGTAATGACCTACGTGTTGTGGCAACCGACGGTCATCGCCTCAGCTATGCCGTTACTGTATTGTCTGCAGCGCAGGAGAAGACCGAGGTGATCCTGCCGCGCAAGGCCATCCTTGAGTTGGCGCGGCAACTGAACGACAACGACGACCCACTGGACGTGGCCATCCACGCCAATCAAGTCCGTTTCCGTTTTGGCGACGTTGATCTGACGACGAAAGTCATCGACGGTAAATTTCCGGATTACCAGCGAGTCATCCCCAGCAACTACGAAAAACACATTGCGCTTGACCGGGACGAACTGCAGCGAGCATTACAGCGCGCCGCAATCCTGTCGAACGAAAAATTCCGCGGTGTGCGCTGGATGCTGACCAAAGACAGTCTGCGCATTTCCTGCAGCAACAACGAGCAGGAAGAAGCCCAGGTTGAACTGGAAGTCGAATTCAGCGGTGAACCCCTGGATGTGGGTTTCAACGTAACCTACCTCCTCGATGTGCTCAGCAATGTGCCGCCGGGAAAAGTGACTTGCTCTTTTGGCGATGCCAACAGCAGCATGCTGATTACGCTCCCGGGTCGTGACGATTTCCGTTACGTCGTGATGCCGATGCGGATCTAAGCAAACAACGAAGTAACGAAGAAAAGAGAAACAATGAGCGACAAAGAACAGCGCACCGGAAACGAGTACGACGGCAACAGCATCAAAGTTCTCAAGGGACTTGAGGCCGTGCGTAAACGTCCGGGGATGTACATCGGCGACACCAGCGACGGCACCGGTCTGCATCACATGGTGTTCGAGGTGGTTGATAACGCAATCGACGAGGCGCTGGCGGGCCACTGCGACGAAATCTCCATCATCATTCACCCGGATAACTCGATCAGCGTGGCTGACAACGGCCGCGGTATTCCGACCGACATTCATCCGGAAGACGAGGAAAAACGCTCCACCGCCGAGGTGGTGATGACCGAGTTGCATGCCGGCGGCAAGTTCGACAGCAATTCCTACAAGATTTCCGGCGGGTTGCACGGCGTCGGTGTGTCCGTCGTCAATGCCCTTTCAGAATGGCTGCGCCTGACGATCCGCCGCGACGGGAAAATGCATGCCATGGAATTCCGCATGGGCGATGCCGTTGCCCCACTCAAGCACACCGGAAAAAGCGAGCGTCGCGGCACCGAGGTGCACTTCCTCGCCAGCAAGGAAATTTTCGGCACTGTCGAATTTCACTACGAAATCCTCGCCAAGCGCTTGCGCGAACTGTCGTTCCTGAATCATGGTGTGAAAATCTCCATGACTGACCAGCGCACCGGTAAGGAAGAGAAATTTGCGTTCGCCGGCGGGGTCAAGGGCTTCGTCGAATATATGAACCGCAACAAGTCGGTTCTACACCCGAACGTGTTCCATATTGAAGGCACCAAGGACGGCATCACCGTCGAGGTCGCCATGCAGTGGAATGACTCCTACCAGGAGTCGATGCAGTGCTTCACCAACAATATTCCGCAGCGCGACGGCGGCACCCACCTGACCGGTTTGCGTGCGGCAATGACGCGTACGCTGAACAACTACATCGAATCCACTGAGCAGGCGAAAAAAGCCAAGGTCGAGACCGGCGGTGACGACATGAAAGAGGGCTTGACCGCGGTGCTGTCGGTCAAGGTGCCGGAGCCGAAATTCTCCTCACAGACCAAGGACAAGCTGGTGTCATCGGAAGTGCGTCCGGTGGTGGAGGAAATCGTCGGCCAGAAACTGATGGAGTTCCTGCTCGAAAAACCAAACGACGCAAAAATAATCTGCGGCAAAATTGTCGATGCCGCGCGTGCCCGCGAGGCTGCGCGCAAGGCGCGTGAACTGACACGCCGCAAGGGCGTGCTGGATTCGTTTGGCCTGTCCGGCAAACTGGCTGACTGCCAGGAGCGCGATCCGTCGAAGTGTGAACTGTACCTGGTCGAGGGTGACTCGGCGGGTGGCTCGGCGAAGCAGGGCCGCGACCGGAAGAACCAGGCCATCCTGCCGCTGCGCGGCAAGATCCTCAACGTCGAGAAGGCGCGCTTCGACAAGCTGATTTCCTCCACCGAGATCACCACGCTGATCAGCGTGCTCGGCACCGGCATCGGCAAGGACGAATACAACGCGGACAAACTGCGTTACCACCGCATCATCATCATGACCGACGCGGATGTCGACGGCTCGCATATCCGTACGTTGCTGCTGACGTTTTTCTACCGGCAGATGCCGGAACTGGTCGAGCGCGGCCACATCTACATCGCGCAGCCGCCGTTGTACAAGATCAAACACGGCAAGCAGGAGCGCTACCTGAAGGACGAGCACGAACTCAAGCAGTATCTGCTCAAACTGGCGCTGTCCGAAGCGGAGCTTTATACCAAATCCGACGCGCCGGCACTGTCGAAAGACGCGCTCGAGGAAGTCGCCAAGCATTACCTGTTGGCCGAGGCGGTGATCGAACGTGAAAGCCGGATCATCGACCCCGAGGCGCTGCACGCCCTGCTCAACAATCCGGTGACGCTGGATCTGGCGGATGAGGCGGCTGCGCAGAAAAGCGCCAGGGCGCTGGCCGGGCTTTACGGCGACACCAAAAACATCAAGGTCGAGGCCAAGTTCGACGAGAAAAGCGAATCGTTCATCCTGCGCATTTCACGCACCCAGCATGGCGTGGCGCGCAGCACGATGATCGACAACGATTTCCTGCAGAGCGGAGACTATGCGCAGATCTGCAAGACGGCGCAAATGCTGCACGGCCTGCTCGGCGACGGCGCGTATATCAAACGCGGCGAGCAGATGCGGCCGGTGAACGATTTCCGCGAGGCCATCGAATGGCTGCTGACGGAAGTGCAGCGCGGCGTCGGCATCCAGCGCTACAAAGGGCTGGGCGAGATGAATCCTGAGCAGTTGTGGGACACCACCATGAATCCGAAAACGCGGCGACTGTTGCGCACGCGGATTGATGATGCCATTGGTGCGGATGAAATCTTCACCACGCTGATGGGCGACGCTGTGGAGCCGCGACGCGCGTTCATCGAGACCAACGCTCTGGGTGTGCGCAACCTCGATATCTGACCGGAAAGCGCCAACAAAACGGCCACCCTCGCGAAGGCAAGGGTGGCCGTATCTTTTTGTTTTAATTGATTATTTTTTGGCTCGGCTGGCGCGTTTTTTTGCCGGTGCCGGCTTTTCGACGACGACGGCAGCGGGCGTGGCTTTTTTGCCTTTGGCAGCTTTGACGGCACCGGCTTCCGGTTCGGCTTTTGGCGCACGCGGGGCAAACTCAAAACCAACTTTGCCATCTGGCTGCCGTACCAGGAAAGCCTTGAAACGGCGGCCGTTGCGGTTGGAGACGAAAGCATCCAGCAGATCGGTGCGTCCCGTCGTCAGCAGCTTTTGCATCTGTTCGCGATGCATTTCCTGGCGCAGGATGACCTTGCCGGAGCGGAAGTCGCATTTTTTCGCCGGCGTGTTTTCACACACGTAATTCATGCCGTGTTCGTAGACGTTGCTGCCGCACTTCGGGCACGCACCCAGCGACTGCTGCCCGGAAAAATCGACTTCTTCGGGTTCGCCGTCGGGATTGTTCTGGCCGAAATCGAACTCGAGCTTGAAGTTGCTGGTTTCCTTGTCGGGCACGATGCGCAGGATGGCGGCGAACGGCCTGCCCATTTTCGAACGGAAGCCCTGCAGCGGACCGATTTCACGTTCGACCAGCAGTTGTTCCACTTCAGGAATTTCAAACTGCCGTCCACCGGGAATCTTCGAAATTGAAAACGCACAGCCATCGCAGGCGAAGCGCCGGTAGTTTTCCTTGATCACACCGCTGCAATTCGGGCACGGCGTCGTCAGCGTTGAATAATCCCCCGGGATGGTTTCACTGTTGAATTCCTTGGCACTCTTGACGATGCGCTCGGTCATGCGGGCGATTTCCTTCATGAACGTCGCCCGCTTGAGCTTGCCGCGTTCCATCTGCAGCAGCTTGTATTCCCATTCACCGGTCAGTTCCGGCTGTATCAGTTCCTTGACGTCCAGCCCGTTGAGCAGCGTCAGCAGCTGGAACGCCTTTGCAGTCGGAATCAGTTCCCGGCCTTCACGTACCAGATATTTTTCCGCGATCAGGCGTTCGATGACTGCAGCGCGCGTCGCCGGCGTACCCAGGCCCTTCTGCGCCATGGCTTCGCGCAACTCATCATCGTCAATCAGCTTGCCGGCGCCTTCCATCGCGGTCAGCAGCGTCGCTTCCGAGTAACGCGCGGGGGGGCGAGTGGCCAGAGAGATTGCGTCCACGGCCGAGGCCAGCGGCTGCTCGGCTTTGGCCACCGGCGGCAGATTGGCGCTTTCCTGCTGCTCGTCCTTGCCGTAAATCGCCAGCCAGCCCGGCTTGACCAGGATCTTGCCTTCGGTCTTGAACTTGTGTGATGCGACTTCGGTGATGCGCGTGGTTACCAGGTATTCCGCGGCGGGAAAAAACACCGCCATGAACCGGCGCACCACCAGATCGTAGATTTTCTGCTGCACATCATTGAGCGCCTTCGGCGGCTGCGGTGTCGGAATGATCGCAAAGTGGTCGGAGATTTTCGTGTTGTCGAAAATCCGCTTGTTCGCCTTGATCCACTTGTTCTTGATGATTTCCTTGGCGTGCGGACGCAGTCCGGTGTCCTCGGCCAGCGCATCGACCGTTGCCTTGACCGTGTCGATGTAGTCCTCGGGCAGGTGGCGTGAATCGGTCCGCGGATAAGTCAGCGCCTTGTGCCGCTCGTACAGTTCCTGAGCGATTGACAACGTGGTCTTCGCGGAAAAACCGAAACGGCCGTTGGCTTCGCGCTGCAGCGAGGTCAAATCGAACAGCCCCGGTGCCAGTTGCGAGGACGGTTTGGATTCCTCGGTGACGGTGCCAGCCTTGCCGCGGCAGGCTTCGGCGATCTTGTCGGCCTTGGCCTGCTCCCATAGCCGGCTTTCGCGTCGCTCGGCGTCGTTATCGTCTTTCTTGAACGCGGGATCGAACCAGCGGCCCTCGTAGTCACCGGCCTTGGCGCCGAAAGTCGCGCGGATCTCCCAATAATCGCGAGACACGTACTTGCGGATTTTCTGTTCGCGATCGACCACGATCATCAGCGTCGGCGTCTGCACGCGACCGACGGTGGTCAGATAAAAACCGCCGCCCTTGCTGTTGAACGCGGTCATCGCGCGGGTGCCGTTGATGCCGACCAGCCAGTCAGCTTCGCTGCGGCTGCGCGCGGCGTCGGCGAGCGGCAGCATGTCGTCATCGGTGCGCAAATGCGCAAAGCCGTCACGGATTGATGCCGGGGTCATCGACTGCAGCCACAACCGCGATACGGGTTTGCTGGCCTTGGTGGCCTGCACGATGTAACGGAAAATAAGTTCGCCTTCGCGGCCGGCGTCGCAGGCATTGATCAGCGCAGTGACGTCCTTGCGCTTGAGCAGTTTGGCGAGAACCTTCAGCCGTGGCTCGCTTTTCGCGATCGGATTCAGATCAAAGTGCGGCGGGATCACCGGCAGGTTGGCGAACGACCACTTGCCGCGTTTGACTTCGAACTCTTCCGGTGCGGCGATTTCGAGCAGATGGCCGACCGCCGACGACAGCACATAATCGTCGCTCTCGAAGTATTCGCCATGCCGCGTGAATCCGCCGAGCGCCTTGGCGATGTCGCCGGCAACCGAAGGTTTTTCCGCGATGATGAGCGTTTTGGCCATACTAAACTTTTGATTTTGCGGACTAATTCCGCTAAAGAGGAGCGCGATGCCGCCGCGCCGAGGAAAAGAGCGCCAGATGATAAGAACAATCCCCGGCCAGCGCAAGCCGGGTTCAGCGGATGCGTTGCCAGCGACCCCCGGGCAACGACTCGATTTGTCCTGTTAATTCAAGGTCTGTGAGCGCTATATTGATCGCTGCAGCGGTAAGACCGCTGCGCTGCTGCAAAGTGTCCGTAGCTACCGGATCAAAGCCAACATGCAGCAGCAGCGGATGTTCTTCTGCGGCATCATCAACCACCGCTTCCGGCGGCAATCGCGAGGCGGGCTCCCCCAGCTCCTCCAGCACATCCTGCGCAGACTCGACCAGCTTGGCGCCCTGTTTGATCAGCGCGTGGCAGCCTTTGGCCAGTGGTGAATGAATCGAGCCCGGGATTGCGAACACGTCGCGGCCTTGTTCGGCCGCAAAACGCGCCGTGATCAGCGAGCCGCTGGATACCGCGGCTTCGACCACTAGTACGCCGCGCGACAATCCGCAGATCAGGCGGTTGCGCCGCGGGAAATTGGAAGCGATGGCCGGTGTGCCCAGTGCAAATTCAGAAATCAGCACACCAGCGGTGGCGATGTGGTGCGCAAGTTCGCGGTTACGCGCGGGATAAACGACATCCAGTCCTGTGCCGACCACGGCAACGGTTGATGCAGTGCCGGCAAGGCCGCCTCGATGGGCTGCGGCATCGACGCCCAGCGCCAGTCCGCTGACGATGGTCAGTCTGGCGTTGCTGAGCGTGGTTGCAAAGGCTTCGGCATTGGCGATGCCCTGCGCCGTGGCATTGCGGCTGCCGACGATGGCGAAGCCCGGCCGGTTCAGCAGTTCAACACGGCCTTTGACATAGAGCAGCGGCGGCGGATCGGTGATTTCGAGCAGCGCGCGCGGATACTCGGCATCGGCGAAAGTGACGATGTGGTTTGCCGGATCGGCCAGCCACTGTTCGACAGTGGCCAGCAATTCATCAGAGGCGCCGCCGTCGCGGATCTCTGCAACCAGTTTGCTGGAAACAACCACGGCGAGATCACGGGCGCTGGCGGCAAGGATATCCTGCGGCGAGCCGTGGGCGATCAGCAGTTTGCGCAGCGATTGCGGACCTAGCCCGTCAAGCAGGCTCAGCCGCAGCCATGCCCCCAGATCCGGATTCAGCGCCATCGTGAAAGGCAGTAATTGGCGGAGCGCTTCGCCCCGCGCACCTGACTCAGGGATTGGTGACGAAGTCGCTGACAGCGACCGGGCGGCTGGCTTGCATCACCAGCGCGAATGAAGCGCGGTCGAAGGTGCGGAATACCATCACCAGACCATAACGTTCATCCGGCAGCTTGGCGATGTCGCTGCGCGACACGGCTTCGCCGCGCGTGGTGAAAACGTCGCGCGGCGGAATCGTTTCGGTGTAATAAACGCGCGGCGAGTCGCTGCCGCTGATGCCGGATCGGCCATACAGCGCCTCGGTGCGCTGGCTGTAACGCGCCGTGGTCTGGCTGCGTTCAATGGCCAGTACC
>CAIZLW010000004.1 GCA_903933915.1 uncultured beta proteobacterium
CGACTCACCGATGGTCTCGGCAAGACCTGGGAAACACTCAACGTCGGTTACAAACCGCACGCCAGCGTCACCAGCATCCACAGCGCGCTGGATGCACTGTCCGAACTGATGAAGGAACACGACATCAAGGCCAGTGACATCGCCAAAGTCGAAACCGGTCTGTCGCCAATGACCCATGTGCACTGCGCCTGGGAATATAAAGCCCAGGGCGTCACCGCCGCGCAGATGAACCTGTATTACGGCATGGCGGTGATCGCTCTCGACGGCGCAGCGTTTACCGAACAGTTCCGCGAAGCGCGGCTCGCCGATCCGCAGATCCTCGACTTCATCACGCGCATCAGCGCTTACGTGGATCCCGAGATCGAAAAAATGGGCGCGCCGTTCCGCCACGCCTCGCGCGTGAAAATCACCACCCGCGCCGGCAAAGCACACGAGAAACTGGCGCTGCACCGTCGCGGCAGCCCGGAGAATCCGCTGGCGCCGGAAGAAGTCGTGCACAAGTTCCGCAACGTCGTCGCGCCGTGCATGAACAAAGCCGATGCCGAACGCATCATCACCACCGTCGAGCGTTGCGATACCCTCGCCGACGTCGGTGAACTCGCAGCGCTCGTCGGCACGGCCGTCACGCTGCCGAAATAATCACCCAGCAACAATTAATAAGTATTTTTTTTATTTACTTTTTTTAGACCGTCACAGGAATCCGCCCCATGGCCCAGCAATCGACGCAACCCCATCCCTACACCCGCGACATCGCAGCGTTCGTTTCCGGTCTGACTTACGACAAGATCCCGGAAGAAGTGCGTCATCGCAACAAGCTGCTGATGCTGGATTCGCTGGGCTGCGCGCTCTATGGTGCCGACCTTGAGTGGACCCGCATCCTGCAGGACAAGCTGAGCAGCATCGACAGCACCCGCCAGTGCAGCGTGTGGGGCACCAACAAAAAACTCTCCGCACCGCATGCCACGCTGGTCAACGGCACGCAAGTGCAGGGCTTTGAACTCGACGACGTGCATCGCGCCGGCGTGCTGCATGTGGGCGCAGTCGTACTGCCCGCGCTGATCTCGGTCACCGAAATCAAACCGGGCATGAGCGGCAAGGAATTCCTCACCGCCTCCGTCGCCGGTTATGAAATCGGCCCGCGCGTTGGCCTGTGCATGGGGCCGGCGCACATCGCCTCCGGCTGGCATTCTGGCGCTACGCTGGGCGTGTTCTCCGCCGCTGCAGGTGCTGCGCGCGGCCTGAAACTCGACGTCGACAAAACCGTGCATGCACTGGGCATTGCCGGCACCCAGGCCGCGGGTCTGATGGCCGCGCAGTTCGGCGCCATGGTCAAACGCATGCATGCCGGCCGCTCCTCGCAGTCCGGCCTCTACGGCGCGCTGTTCGCCGAAGGCGGCTTCACCGGGATCGTCGACGTGCTGGAGAACCCGTACGGCGGCTTCTGCACGACGATGTCGCAGTCGACCGACAAGTTCAACCTGAAGGAACTCACCGCCGGTTTCGGTGAAGTGTGGCAGACCATGGGCATCGCGTTGAAGTTCTACGCCTGCGTCGGCAGTAACCACACCACGCTCGACGCGCTGCGCGAGATGGATGACGAACGCCCCTTCACCGCCAAGGACGTGAAAAAAGTGGTGGTCTACGGTTCCGAGGTGACGGTACACCACGTCGGCTGGCCGTACCAGCCGCAGGGGCTGACCTCGGCGCAACTCAACATGCCGTACTGCATCGGCACCTGGCTGCTGGAGAAAGACGTCTTCGTCGACCAGTTCACCGAAGCAATGGTGGCTGATCCGGCACGCATCGCGGAATCGCGCAAGGTCGAAGTGCTCCACGACCCGGCGATCACCGCACTGGGCGCCAAGATGCGCCATAAGGTCCATGTCGAACTGCACCTGAACGACGGCACCGTGATGAAGCGCACCGTCGAATCCGCGCGCGGTAGTGAATTCCGTTTCGCCAGCGACGCCGAGATCATCGAGAAATTCGAGAAGCTGGCGGTCAAGGCGCTGCCGAAGGCACAGGTCGAGCAGCTGCGCGACGCGGTGATGGGCATCGAAAAGCTGCCCGACGCCACCGTGCTGTCCAAGCTGCTGAGTGCGTAAATAATTTTTGGATTGCAGAACCAGCTTCATCTCCCTCTCCGGCCTTGGGGCGGGAGATAGCTGGGGTGAGGGTAGGGGCACAATCAACTGCTTCCCCTCACCCCATCCTCTCCCCGCAAGCGGGGGGAGTGACATACAAGGGAAATCACTGCGCAATGAATAACCCGTCGTCTCCAAAAACCGCAGCACGGACGCTGGCCGAGTTCGCCAACGGACTCGGCTACGAGCAGATCCCGGCGGCGGCGCGCGAACGCGCCCGCCAGTGCATCATCGACACCACCGGCGCAGCACTGTTCGGTTCGCGCCTGCCGTGGAGCAAAATTGTTGCCGGACATGCCCGCAACTGCGGCGGCAACGGCTTGAGCCGCGTGATCGGCACCGATCTCAAGGTTGCACCGCCGGCGGCGGCGCTGGCCAATGGCGTGTGTTCGCATGCCTTTGAACTCGACGGCCTGCGCAAACCCAGCGCCGGCGTGCATCCCGGCGCGATCCTGTTGCCGGCGGCACTCGCCGCGGGCGAAGCGCAAGGTGCCAGCGGCAAGGATTTACTGACCGCCTTCATCGCCGGTGCCGAAGTGATGTTCCGCATCGGCCTCGCGGCAAAACAAAGCACGGAATCGCTGGGCTTTCATGCGCCCGGGGTCAACGGCCCTTACGGCTCCGCCATCGTCGCCGGCAAATTGCTGGGCCTTAGTACCGATCAGCTGACCCAGGCGCTGGGTATCGCCGGTTCACTCGGCGGCGGCCTCCTCGCCTTCGCCAAGGCCGGCAACGGCGCGATGGTCAAACGTCTGCACATGGGGCGGGCGGCGGAAGCCGGCGTCGTCGCGGCGCTGCTCGCCCGCGACGGTTACGAAGGCCCCGATACCGTACTCGAAGGCCAATACGGTTATCTGGAATCGTATGCACGCGACGGTGATGCCACGCAGTTCACCAGGGATCTCGGCACGCACTACGACATTGTTTATGCCTGCCTGAAACGGTATGCCTGCCACATCACCGCGCACACCCCCGTGCAATCCTTGCAGGAGCTGCGCGCCGAACATAATTTCAATGGCGATGACGTCACCGCGCTGACGATTTTTGCGCGGCACAAGGTGCTGTCGCATCACGACATCCGCGAACCGCATGATGTCGCTGGAGCGCAGTACAGCGTGCCCTTCTGTGCCGCGATCGCGCTGTATTACGACGTCAACGATCCGCTGGCGTTTTCGGAAAACGCGCTGAACGATGCCAAAGTACGCGCACTGGCACTGCAACTGAAAGTCGTCGAGATGGGCCACGACGAAAAAGGCGGTGCGTGGGCGACGCGTGTTGCCGTCGAACTGAAAGATGGCCGCCGCTTCGAACGTTTTGCCGAGGAATTCAAGGGCACGCCCGCCTCGCCGCTGTCGGCGGAAGAACTGCAGATCAAGTTCATGCGCATGGCCGGCGCGCATGCGCCGGCTGCTGCATTACACGCCCAACTGACGGCGCTGGAAACGGTCGCCGACTGTCGCACGCTCGCCATCAGCGCCGCCTGAGTCGCTGCGAACCCGAATAAAACGAGGACCCATCATGCAGAAACTGTTGATCACCACGCTGTGTGCGCTGGCCCTGCCCGCATTCGCGGCTTATCCCGAAAAACCGGTGCGCCTGATCGTGCCGCTCGCCGCCGGCGGCGGCATGGACACCACGGCACGTTCGATTGCAACGCCGCTCGGTGAGCGCCTCGGCCAGAGCGTCGTCGTCGACAACCGTCCGGGTGGCGGCGGCAACGTCGGCGTCGACATCATGCGCGAGGCGCCGGCCGACGGACACACGCTGTTCATGGGCAGCGCGACCTTTGTCATCCATCCGCTGCTCTACAAGGCACGTTATGTGCCCGCGCGCGACTTCCTCGCCATAACCCAGGTCACCAGCCAGCCCTATGTGCTGATCGTGCATCCGGGCGTGCCGGCCAAAACGGTGAAGGAACTGGTGGCCTATACCAAGGCCAATCCGAACAAGATCAATTACGCATCGTCCGGTCAGGGCAGCCTGATCCATCTGACCAGCGAACTGTTCAAGGTACGCACCGGTGCCGACATGATGCATGTGCCGTACAAGGGCATGGGTGCAGCCTATACCGACATGCTGTCCGGCCGCATCCAGGCGTCCTTCCCCAGCATCATCTCCGTGCTGCCGCACCTGAAGACCGGCAAGCTGCGAGCACTGGCGGTCTCCAATTTATCTCGCGCCGCGTCGCTGCCCGACGTGCCCAGCGTCAAGGAAGCCGGGATTCCCGACTTTGACGTCTCGAACTGGTACGGGCTGTTCGCCCCGGTCGGCTCGCCCAAAGGCGTGGTCGAGCGCGTCCACCGCGAGGTCGTGGTGATCCTCAAATCGGCAGACCTGCAGAAACGCATGGCGGCTGACGGATCCGACCCGGTTGGCAACACGCCAATGGAGTTCGCCAACCACGTCAAGGCGGAGTCTGCACGCTGGTCCGAAGTCATAAAAAAATCGAACATCAAGGCCGACTGAGCGCAGGCCCCCTCCGCCGCGCACGCCGCCACCGCAGCAGGTACAATCGCGGCGTTTGCAGACATCGCGCCTGCCGCGGCATCGCCGGCGGGCGTTTCTGCGTTGTAGACCGACGGTTTCAGGTTGGCTTCAAGGCAGGAAAAATAATTCAATGAAATCAAACGGTTAAATATCATGCTGATCTATGCGCTGACCATTTTCGCGAGTGCCTTCCTGCTGTTTCTGGTGCAACCGATCATGGCCAAGCAGATCCTCCCCTGGTTCGGCGGCTCTGCGGCGGTATGGACCACCTGCCTGATGTTTTTCCAACTGGTATTGCTGTTCGGTTACGCCTACGCCGACTGGACCATCCGTTTCCTCAAGCCGCGCCCACAGGTCATCCTGCACACCGCATTGCTGGTGATCAGCCTGATGTCATTGCCGATCATCGCGGGCACCGGATGGAAACCGGATGGCGACGAAGATCCGACCTGGCTGATTCTCGGCCTGCTCACCGCCACCATCGGCCTGCCGTATTTCCTGTTATCGACCACCGGACCGCTGCTGCAGGCATGGTTTGCGCGCAGTTATCCCGATGCCAAAAATGTCTACCGATTGTTTGCGCTGTCGAACGGCGCCTCGCTGATCGCATTGATCGCCTATCCGTTTGCTGTTGAACCCTGGGTCACCACGCATGAACAGTCACTCGGCTGGAGTATCGGCTACGCGCTGTTTGCCGCGCTGTGCGTGACTTCCGCCGTGTTCAGCCTGCGCCCGTCGCGAAGCACTGCGGCCACCCCGGCCGGCGGCGTTGCTGCAGCTGACGGCCCCAAACCCCGCGCTGCCGATTACCTACTGTGGCTGGCACTGTCCGCGATGGGCTCGTTCATGCTGATTGCGGTGACCAACCACATCACGCATGACATCGCCTCGGTGCCGTTCCTGTGGATCCTGCCGCTGACGCTGTACCTGCTGTCGTTTGTGCTGTGCTTCGAAGGCCGCAACTGGTACCAGCGCTCGATTTTCTTTGGCCCGCTGCTGGTGATCGTCGGTGCGATGGCCTGGGCGCTGCATACCGACGGCGGCGTGATGAACATCAAGGAAGCGATACCGCTGTTCGCGGTCGGCCTGTTCGTGATGTGCATGTTCTTCCACGGCGAACTCGCCGCGCTGAAACCGGCGCCGCGCCACCTCACCGGTTATTACCTGATGATTTCGCTGGGCGGCGCCGTCGGCGGCCTGCTGGTAGGCTTCGTCGCACCGAAACTGTTCAACACCTATTACGAGTTCGGCCTCGGCCTGGTGTTCACAGCACTGCTCGCGGCCTACGTCGCGCGACGCATCCATATCATCGTGCCGGTGCTGGCACTGGCAGCGGCTGGTTTCACCGGCTACCACGTGCACAACTACATCAACATGCTGTCAAACGACGCGCGGGTGATGGCACGGAATTTCTACGGCACGCTGCGCGTCAAGGATTTCGGCGACGCCGGAAGCTCCACCGGCACGCGCCGCCTGATGCACGGCGTGATCATGCACGGCGAGCAGTTCCTCGCTCCCGATAAACGCATGCAGCCGACCACCTATTACGGCCCCGACTCCGGCATTGGCCGCATCATCAGCGTCAAACGCGAAGCTTCGCGCGAAATCAGCGTCGGCGTCGTCGGCCTTGGTGCCGGCACGCTGGCGGTGTACGGCCGCAAGGGCGACAGCTACCGCTTCTACGAAATCAATCCGCAGGTGATTGATGTCGCGATGAAGGAATTCAGCTACCTCACCGACACCCCGGCAAAAATCGAGAACCTGCTCGGCGACGCACGGCTGACCATGGAACGCGAGCCAGCGCAGAACTACGATGTGCTGGCGATCGACGCCTTCTCCAGCGATTCGATCCCTACCCACCTGATGACCCATCAGGCGATGGGCGTTTATCTGAAGAACATGAAGGCCGACGGCGTGATTGCATTCCACGTCACCAATCGCTTTCTGCACCTCGCGCCGGTAGTCAAACGCATTGCCGATGAACACCGCCTGCATACGGTGCTGATCAGCGACGAACCGGACGATGCTTCCGACTTCGCCAAGACCGACTGGGTACTGGTCTCGCGCAGCGAAAAAGCGCTAGCCCATGCGCGTATCGCCAATGTCAAAGAGCCGATCGGCGAAATCCCCGGCCTGCGACTGTGGACGGACAGCTTCAACAACCTGTTCAAGATCCTCAAATAAGCGCGCCGCGGCGATACGCCGTGGCCGCACCGGGATTATCATCGGCAGCTTGAATTTGACGGGGATCGCGCCCATCTTCGAAAGTATGCCGACCATGAATCTCATCTCATTGTTTTTAAATAAATTCCTGAAACCCGGCGCGTTGTGGGCGCTGGCGACCGCGCTGCTGCCGGTCGCAGCCCTCGCGCAGCCGGCACCCGACGTACGCGGCCTGCCGACACTGGCGCCGCTGGTCACCCTGGTCACACCCGCCGTGGTCAACGTTTCGGTGATCACGCGCGCGCCGATGGAAGACAACCCCTTGTTCCGCGATCCGTTCTTCCGCCGCTTTTTCAACCTGCCCGACCGGCCGCAGCGCAAGGAACAGGCCGCCGGCTCCGGTGTCATTGTCGATGCGGCGCGCGGTTTCATCCTGACCAACAATCACGTCATCAAGGACGCCGAGCAGGTCATCATCACGCTGAAAGACCGGCGCCAGTTCCCGGCCAAGCTGGTGGGCACCGATCCCGGCACCGACATCGCCGTGCTGCAGATCAGCGCGCCCAACCTCACGGCGCTGCGCATTGGCGACTCCGATGCGCTGCGGGTTGGCGACTACGTGCTGGCCATCGGCAACCCCTTCGGCATCGGCCAGACCGTGACCTCGGGCATTGTCAGCGCATTGGGCCGCAGCGGCCTGTCCGTCGAGGGTTACGAGGATTTCATCCAGACCGATGCTTCCATCAATCCCGGCAATTCCGGCGGCGCGCTGGTCAACATGCGCGGCGAACTGATCGGCATCAACACCGCGATCATCGGGCCGGCCGGGGGCAACGTCGGCATCGGTTTCGCGGTGCCGACGGTGATGGCGCGCGCGGTGATGGGGCAGATCGTGCGTTACGGCGAAGTGCGGCGCGGCCGTCTCGGCATCGAAATGGTCGACGTGCCGCTGGAAGCGCAGCGCAAACTCAAACTGCCGTCACTGGATGGCGCACTGATTGCCAATGTCGAGCCCGGATCGCCGGCTGAAAAAGCCGGGTTCCGCAAAGGCGATGTGGTCACCGCACTCAACGGCCGCAGCGTGCGCGGCCCTGCGGAACTGCGCGCACGCCTCGGCCTGACCCCGGTGGGTGACGAAGCAGACATGACCGTCATCCGCGAAGGCGGGCAGCAACGCATCCGCACCCGTATCGCCGCACCACACCCGGCGAGCAGCGGCGAAGCCCTGGCCGTCGCGCAACTGCCGGGCATGCGCGTCGTTGAAATCGAGCGCGGCAGCCCGCTGTTCGAGCGCCTGAACGGCGGCGGCCTGGTGGTGGCGGCGATTGAGGCCAACAGCCGCGCGCTGCAGGCGGGTTTCCGTCCCGGCGACATTATTTACGCGGTGAACCGGCTGCGCGTGCAGACTGCAGCGGAGTTCCAGAAACTGCTGAGCAATGCGGAGCGCGGTTACGCGGTCAGCCTGCTACGCGGGGACTTCAGCCTGACCATCATCGTGCGTTAGCGAAACACTTGTTGAGCATTTCGATCAGCCGCGGCTGCGCCGCCCCCCAAGGGGACTTGCTGTGCGGCGCACCAGCCAGCCGCCGACGCTGAGCAACACCGAGTTGGCCAGCCACACCGGCGCGTAACCAAAGGCGGTGCCAATGGTGCCGAACAGCAGCGGAATCACCAGATGGGTGAAGTTGTTGACCGTCACCCGCACGCCAGCAGCCTCCGATGCCCGCCCCGTCGGCGCCAATGCGTAGATCAGCGACATCGACATCGGCTGGCCGCAGCCCACGCCCAGCCCCAGCAGGAACGCCACTGCGCCCAGCGCCACCGGATGCGAAAACAGCGGGAACAGGGTGAAGGCAAAAGCGGCGACAAAAATCGCGTAGATCAGGATCTGCACTTCGCTGGTGCGCTTGATCAGCCACGGCAATACCGCGCGGATCACGAAAGTTGCCAGTGCAAAAGTGCCGAGGATGATGCCGATCGCCGACGCCGAAAGGCCGATGCCGTGGCCGTAAACCGGCATGTAGAAGTTGAACAAGTCCCAGCCGGCGGAAATGAAACCACTGGCGATAAAGGTGTTGCGCAGCCGCGGTGACCGCCACAATTCCATCGCCCCGCCGCTGGCAGCCCCGGAGGATTTCGCCGCCCCGGGCAGAAATCCGGGGTTGCGCAGCAGCATCAGTATCGGAATTACGGTGAACGCGGCCAGGATCATGAAGGTCTTCATGTAGCCCAGGTAATCGATCGAAAACCCGGCGATCAGCGGCCCGACGAAACCCGCACCGGAAAATCCCAGGCTGACAATCGCGTAATTGCGCGAGCGGTTTTCCACGCCGCCGATGCCGCCGGCCACGCCGGTGACGGTGACAAAAAAGAAATGGAATGAAGATCCGAGCAGGAATGAAGCGATGTAGAGCATCGTCAGCGTCGGCCACAACACGGTGAGCAGCAGTGCGATGCCCAGCCCCGTGCTGCCGAGCAGCATCGGTAGCCGCGGCCCGACGCGGTCGGCAAGACGGCCGATGGCGATCGCAAACAGCATCGGACACAGCGCATAAAGCGCCATCAGGAACCCCACCTGCATCTGCGTCGCGCCCGACTCCAGCGCGAACAGCGACACCACCACCCGGCTGCCGCCGAAAGCGATGTGGTTGAGAACGATCACCACCAGCGTGAGGTATATGGCCATCAGCACATTTGCCCTGCGCCGGAGAATGCGCAGCGACGGCTTGAGTCTAGCATCGCCGGCACCCAAACCTGCTCTGCATTCCATACTGTATCCGGCCGCACAGCGCCCTTTTACAGGGAGGAGCCGCATCACGGCCCGCCACAGCGCCCAATATTCCGTATTGTGGCAAAGGTCCGCCGATCAGACCTCGAGCAGATGCACGGCAAAATACTGCTGCCGGTCGCTCCACACCTGTCGCGCACGGAATCCGGCGGCCTGCGCGAGTTCACGGAACTCTTCGACCGCATATTTGCAGGAGTTCTCGGTATGCAGGCGTTCGCCTGCAGCAAACGCAAACGCGCGCGCGGCCACCGTCACGGTCTGCGCACACAGACTTTCCAGATGCATTTCGATGCGTCCGGCACCGGCGTCATAAAAAGCCACGTGCCGAAACTGCGCGAGGTCAAAATCCGCGCCCAGTTCGCGATTGATGCGGCGGAGCACGTTCAGGTTGAAGTCGGCGGTAACGCCCTGCGCGTCGTTATACGCCGCATGCAGCACCGCAGGATCCTTTTTCAGATCGACGCCGACCAGCATCGCACCGCCCGCACCGGCCAGCCGGCGCGCATCACGCAGGAACGCCAGCGCTTCATCGGGCGTCAGGTTGCCGATGGTCGAGCCGGGAAAATAAATCACCCGACGCGATGCTCCCCAGGCCGACAACCCCGGTATCTCCAGCGGCTGCATGTAATCCGCGCACACGGCAATGGCGGGCACACCGGGAAAACGTGCGACATGGCGGGCGGCCGCCGCCCGCAGCGCCGCGGCCGAGATGTCCACCGCGACATAGGCCGCAGGATGCATCGCCTGCAGCAGCACCTCGGTCTTGACGCCGGCGCCGCTGCCGAACTCGATCAGCAGGCAGTCTGCGCCGAGACTCGCCGCCATCGCCGCCACGTGCTCGCGCATCAGCGCGAGTTCGGTACGTGTCGGGTAATACTCGGGCAGTTCGCAGATCGCCTCAAACAGCGCGGAACCGCGATCGTCATAGAAGTATTTGGGAGACAGCGACTTGGGGGTGCGCGCCAACCCGGCGATCACATCATCGAGAAAACAGTCGCTCGCGGGGTGCAGATCGACGAAAGTCAGGGAATGGCTGCTGCTCATGGCAGGTATGTAGCAACAGGCCGCAACGCCTTCAGCCAGCAGTATTTCCGGTGGTCCGGGTTTCCATCCAGCGTTTGATGCGGTTAGCATCGCCAATGCGGGTCATCTTGCCCCACGAATCCAGCAGCACGATGATCACCGGTTTGTTGGCGATCTTGGCCTGCATCACCAAGCAGCGGCCGGCTTCGGAAATGTAGCCGGTTTTCGACAGCCCGATATCCCATTGCGGACTGCCGACCAGCCGGTTCGAATTGTGATAATTCATGGTGCGGCCGCGGGTGCCGTAAACAACCAGACCGGTGTCGGTGCTGAAATCGCGAATCAGCGGATATTTATAGGCGGCGGCCACCATCTTGGTGAGATCCTGCGCGGTCGAAACATTGTCGCTGGACAGACCGGTGCCGTCGACAAAACGCGTGCGCCACATGCCCAGTTCCACTGCCTTCTGGTTCATCGCCGCGACAAACGAACGGCTGCCGCCCGGATACACCCGGGTCAGCGCCTCGGCCGCGCGGTTTTCGGAAGCCATCAGCGCGAGTTGCAGCAGTTCGCGACGGGTCAGGACGGTGCCCACGTTAAGCCGAGACCGGCTGCCCTTGATCATGTCCTTGTCGGCCTCGCTGATCGCGATGCGCTCGTCCATCGGCAAGGCGGCGTCCAGCACCACCATGGCGTTCATCAGCTTGGTGATGGACGCGATAGGCACCACGTTATCGATATTTTTGGCGAACAGGGGACGGCCGTCGGTCTGGTCGATGACCAGCACGGCCGAGGACTTGAGTTCCGGCGCGTGGTCGCGGCCGGCAACGGCGGATTTGACCTTGCGGGCGGTGCGTTCCGGGGACTCCGCCAGCACCGGAGCCACCGTCATCAAGGCCATCAACACCGCAACAAACCAACGCATCATAAAATGTCCGCAGAGTTTTCGTTAAAAACCCTTGTAAAATACAGCCTTACGCCACTATTTTCAACCTGTTTGGTACCAACAATGGCACAACAGACGCCAAAAAAAACTCCGCCAGGACCATTTGAACTGTCCGTGCGGAGCTTAAAGAGGCCTTGCAATCACCCGCTCAGCACAGGTCATCACATCTATCAGGCCTCCGAGGAGGAAAAAACAACACTGCCAACGAATGCGCTGCCGCACTCAATTACGCCGTGTTGGAAAACACGGTAGCCCCTCCCCCTTACGTCAAACTTACATCGTGCGCCGCTCACTCGCGCAACGACCTGCGGGCAGTATCATGTGGGTCCAGCAGCACACCTCCCCGGCCTCCCCATGCGTTTGCTTGTCATCGAAGATCACCCCATTCTTGCCGACGGTCTGATCAAGGCCCTGAAGGCCGCCGATTACGCGGTAGACCATGCCGACACCGGTGAACAGGCCGACCATATGCTGGCCACCCAGCCGTACGACGCCGTCATCCTCGATATCGGCCTGCCCAAAATCGACGGTTATGAAGTGCTGCGACGGATGCGGCGCAAGGGCTCCAAGATTCCCGTGCTGATGCTGACTGCACGCGATGCGCTGGAAGACCGCGTCAAGGGCCTTGATCTCGGCGCCGACGACTATCTGACCAAACCTTACGATCTGCCAGAACTGGAAGCGCGCGTGCGCGCGCTGATCCGCCGCGGCCAGTCCGGCGGCGGCGCAGAGCTGGTTCACGGCGAATTGAGCCTCGATACCGCGGGGCGCCGGGCCACCATCAAAGGCACGCCGCTCGACCTGTCGGCGCGCGAGCTGGGGGTGCTGGAAGTGCTGATGATGCGTGTCGGCCGCGTCGTCAGCAAGGAACAGCTGGCCGAGCAGCTGTACGGCTGGGGCGAGGAAGTTGGCGCCAACGCCATCGAGGTCTACGTGCACCGCCTGCGTAAAAAACTCGAGCCCGCCGGCGTCAGCGTGCGCACGATCCGCGGACTGGGCTACCTGCTGGAAAAGGCGGCGAATGACTAAGCTGCGCACGCTGCGCAGCCAGTTGCTGTTGTGGGTCAGCGCACCGCTGCTGGCACTGTGGGTGATGAGCACGATGATCGATCACGATGTCGCCACCGGCTTCGTCAACCTGAACTACGACCGCGCCCTGCTCGACACTGCGCTGGACCTCGGGCGCAACGTGCGTGAAATCAATAACCAGTTGTATCTCGACCTGCCGCAACCCGTCATCGAAATGCTGATCTCGGGGGAACAGGGCCGTTTCTACTATCGCGCCAACGGACCGGTCGGCGAATACATCACCGGCGACCCCGATCTGCCGGATCCGCCTGCAGAGGCCGGGGAAGACCGCGTCACCTACTACGATGCGGTTTATCGCAACGAATCCATCCGCGCGGTAGCGCTGCGCGTGCCCGTGCGCCCCGGTTCCGGCAAGGGCGCGATCAGCGTCCAGGTCGCCGAAAAAACCAGCCCGCGCACCGACTTTGCAAGGCAGCTCATGCTGCGCATGATGGTGCCGCAGGGCATCCTCGTCATTCTCGCGGCGCTGACGGTATGGCTGGGCGTCGGTCTTGGTCTGCGCGCGCTGACTTCAGTACGCACCGAAATCGAAAACCGCTCGCACGTCGACCTCAGCCCGATCCGCGAAACCAACACGCCTTATGAGGTACGCCCTCTGGTGCGGGCAATGAACGACCTGCTGTCGCGACTGAGCGCCGCGCTCGCCGCCCAGCAGCGGTTTATCGCCGATGCCGCACATCAGTTGCGCACGCCGGTGGCGGCGCTGAAAACACAGGCCGAGCTGGCGGTACGGCAAGTTCGTGACGGAGAGGCGCAGGCCACGCTGCAACAACTGCACACGGCGGCCGATCATGCTGCTCGCTTGGTCAATCAACTGCTGACACTGGCACGGGCGGAACCGGGATCCCATCGCAGCGTAATGCGCGAGCGCGTCAATCTGGCCGCGCTGGCCCGTGAAACCACCGGTGAATGGGTGCCCCGGTCACTGAACCGCGGGATAGACCTGGGGTTTGACGACACATCGACCGACGCGACAATCAGCGCCGATCCTTTCCTGGTGCGCGAACTGCTGAACAACCTGATCGACAATGCGATCAATTACACGCCGGCGGGCGGCCACATCACTGTGCGCGTGACCACGGACGACGATAAACCCTCGCTGGAAGTCGAGGACAACGGCTGCGGCATTCATGAAGACGAGCGTGAACAGGTATTTGAACGCTTCTACCGCAGCGCTGGTGGTTCACCCGAAGGCTGCGGCCTGGGTCTAGCCATCGTCCGTGAAATCGCCCAGGGTCATGGCGCGACAGCCACCATCCTCAGCGGCGCCAACCACCGCGGCACGCGCGTCGTTATCGCGTTTCCGTCGCCGGACTGATTTCGCCCTCGCGCGCGGCTTCTTGCTGCTGCAGCGCCCACATCTGCGCATAGGCGCCGCCGCGCTCAAGCAACCCGGCGTGACACCCGCGCTCGATGATCCGCCCCTGCTCCAGCACCAGGATCTCGTCGGCATCCATCACCGTCGACAGCCGGTGCGCGATGACCAGCGTCGTGCGCCCCTGCGCAATGGCATTGAGTTCGCGCTGGATCGCCTGCTCGGTGCGCGAGTCCAGCGCTGAAGTTGCTTCATCAAAAATCATGATGCGCGGATTCTTCAGGATGGCGCGCGCAATCGCCACCCGCTGCTTCTCGCCGCCCGACAGCTTGAGTCCGCGCTCGCCCACCCTGGCATCGTAACCATCGGGCAAGCTCAGGATGAAATCGTGGATGTGTGCGGCCTTCGCAGCGGCGACAACCTCGTGGTGCGACGCCGCGGGACGGCCATACTGGATGTTGTAGAGGATGGTGTCGTTGAACAGCACGGTGTCCTGCGGCACGATGGCAATCGCACTGCGCAGACTGGTCTGCCGGAGCTTGCGGATATCGACACCGCTGATGTTGACCGTGCCGCCAGTCACATCATAAAAGCGGTAGAGCAACCGCGCCAGCGTCGACTTGCCGGCGCCGCTGGAGCCGACCACCGCTACCTTGGCTGCCGGCGGAATCTCGAACGTCATGCCGTGCAGGATCTGTCGCCGCGGATCGTAACCGAAGTCCACCGCGTCAAAGCGCACCGCCGCCGGCCCCTCCGGCAAGTCCTGCGCGTCAGGTGCGTCGTCGACCTCGCGGTGCTGCTCCAGCAGGCCGAACATGCGCTCCATGTCGATCAGCGCCTGTTTGATCTCGCGGTAGGCCATCCCCAGGAAATTGAGCGGGATATAAAGCTGGATCAACAGCCCGTTGACCAGCACCAGATCGCCGATCGACAGTTCGCGGGCGACCACACCCTGTGCGCACAGTACCATCAGCGCCGTCGCCGCAACCGCAATGATCCCCGCCTGACCAACGTTGAGCAGGCCCAGCGACGCCTCATTGCGCACCGCCATCACTTCATAGCGCTGCAGACTGTCGTCGTAACGGCGGGCCTCATACTCCTCGTTGTTGAAATACTTGACAGTCTCGTAGTTGAGCAGGCTGTCGATGGCGCGGGTGTTGGCCTTGGAGTCGAGTTCATTGGCGCGCTTGCGGATCGCGCTGCGCCATTCGGTGATGCCGATGGTGAACGCGATGTAGACAATCACCGCGGCAAAGGTGACAGCGACAAAACGCCAGTCGAATTTGGCAAACAACACGGCGGCAACGAGTACGAACTCGAGCACCACGGGAATGATCGAAAACAGCATGAACGACAGCAGTGTCGAGATGCCGCGCGTTCCGCGTTCAATATCCCTCGACATCCCGCCGGTCTGGCGATCAAGGTGGAAGCGCAGCGACAATGCATGCAGATGGCGGAACACGGCGAGCGCGATGCGCCGCGCGGCACGATGCGTTACCGGCACGAACACGACATCGCGCAGCTCGGCAAACAGTACCGTCGACAACCGCAGCGCACCGTAAGCCACCAGCAGCGTAAACGGCAGCACCAGCACCGCCTTCGACGTATCGAGCGTATCGACAATATCCTTCAGCACCAGCGGCACGCCGACATTGGCCAGCTTGGCGGTGACCAGGAAAGACAGCGCCACCACCACGCGCCACTTGTACTCCCACAGGTAGGGCAGCAGCATCGGCACGACGCGCCAGTCGCGCCCGGATGCCGCCGACGCCGCTTTGCCGCCGGAGGCTGCGGCGCGCATCGCGTCAGCCGTCATGGTGTTTATTTTTCGAGAGGGTCATAATTTTATGAAAATAATCAATTACTTAAATTTAATTTCAAAGCTGAGCAAGGGCTTGTTAGCAACCTTGTAAATATCTGTAACGCTTGCTGCCACAGCACAAAGCCTGCGCTTTAATTATCGCACCCGGCAACGGTAATCCCGCTGCCGCCCGATCAAGTGGATGAATATAAACAGGAGCATCACCATGCTGATCCGCCGACTGACTCATTTACCCCTCGCCGCCGCAGTGCTCGCCGCACTGCCCGCACAGGCCGCTGATTACACCGACACGGCGCGCGTGGTTTCGGCTACGCCAATCGTCGAACGCGTGCGTGAACCGCGCCAGGAATGCACGGCCGAAGCGCCGCCGCAGATCCCGCAGGCCGAGCGCAGCGTCCTCGCGCCGATCATCGGCGGCGTGGCCGGCGCGCTGCTCGGCAGCACGGTCGGACGCGGCAGCGGCCGCGATGCCGCAACGGCAGCCGGCGCCATTGCCGGTGCCATCGTCGGTGACCGCGTGGCAAACCCCGACAGCGAACGCTCAATGGCCGGTTCCGTCGTCGGCGGCGCTGCGGGCGGGCTGCTTGGCGCGCAAGTCGGCCAGGGTAATGGCCGCACTGCCGCGGCAGCAGCAGGCGCTATCGTCGGCGCTGTCGCAGGCGACCGTGTCGACAACCGGCCGGTTGCGGAAGCACCGATACAACGCTGCCGAACCGTGGAAACCATTCGTGAAAGCACGCGTGGATACAGCGTGGTGTATCACTACAACGGGCGCGACATCACCACGACCCTGCCCTACGATCCGGGCCCCACGGTCAAAGTCAGCGTTGGCGTGATCGGCAGCGACAATGTCGCCGTGGCGCCGGCATATGCGGCTCCCGTCTCTCCGCCGCGCCGTCCGGGTCCGCCACGATATGCAGCGCCCCCCGGCTACGACTACCGTTACTGATCAGTCCGGAAACCGTTCCAGTTGCGCCGTCAGCGGCGCGTGATCAGACACGCGCCCCCACTGGCGGCCATGGTGGACGCGGGCCTCACGTACCCTGAAACCACGTACGTAAATCCGGTCCAGTCGCAGCAGCGGCAACAATGCGGGGAAACTGCGCGCGGGCGTACCGCCCGACAGCTCAAACACCTCGTGCATGTTCAACGGGTGTGCAAGCTCATGGGTGGCGCGGTGGCGCCAGTGCCAGTCGTTGAAATCACCGGCAACAATCAGCGGCGCATCCTCGGGAACCAGCCGTTCAATACGCTGGCGTAGCAGTTCCATTTGCCGGCCGCGACCGCGCGCCGTCAGCGCCAGATGGACGCAAACGCAGTGCAGCGTCCGCGACCAGCCCGGAATGTCGATTTCGCAGTGCAGCAGGCCGCGGCGCTCAAAACGATGGGTTGATACATCTTCGTTATCCCAGCGGGTGATCGGATACCGCGACAGCAGCGCGTTGCCGTGATGACCGGCGTCGTAGACGGCGTTTTTGCCGTAGGCATGGCTCTGCCACAGACGGTCAGCCAGATATTCGTACTGGGATTCCGCTGGCCAGTCGCTGTGACGGGCGGCGTGGCCAGCATGTGCGCCGACCACTTCCTGCAGGAACACGATATCGGGATTCAGTGCCTGGAGTTGCTCGCGCAGCGCATGCATGGCCGGCCGCCGCGCGAACAGCGGCGTGGCCGGGAAACCCTTGTGGATGTTGTAAGTCGCGACGCTCAGCTGCAGCGGCGCGATGGTCATGCCTTGCTCAGGAAAGGGCAAGCATGCGATCCAGCGCAATGCGCGCCAGCTCGGCTTCGTAGGCGGGCACCTTGATCTGGTTCACCACTTTGCCGGCGGCAAGATTTTCCAGCGACCAGGCAAGATGCTGCGGATCAATGCGCTGCATGGTCGAACACATGCACACCGTCGGCGCCATGAACTGCACCGATTTGCCCTGCGGGCTGAACTCGGTGGCGATACGGTTCACCAGGTTGAGTTCGGTGCCCACCAGCCAGCGTGAGCCGGGCGCGCTCGCGGCAATGGTCTTGTAGATGTAATCGGTCGAGCCAACGTAGTCGGACAGTTTGCAGACTTCGAAATTGCACTCGGGATGGCTAATCACCATGCCGCTCGGGTGCTGCTGGCGCCAGCGCAGGATGTGCTGGGCCTGGAACATCTGATGCACCGAGCAGTGCCCTTTCCACAGCAGCACCTTGGCCATCTTGATCTGCTGCGGCGTCAGACCGCCCATCGGCAGGTCCGGATCCCAGACCAGCATTTCCGACAGCGGAATGTCCATCAGGTAACCGGTCCACCGGCCCAGGTGCTGGTCGGGGAAAAACAGAACCTTCTCGCGACGGCCAAACGCCCAGCTCAGGATCTGGCGCGCGTTGGACGACGTGCAGACGATGCCGCCATGCTCACCGCAGAACGCCTTCAGATCGGCGGCGGAATTGATGTAGGTGATCGGCGTGATGCTTTCGTCGGGATTCAGCACTTCCGACAGTTCACGCCAGGCGCGCTCAACCTTGCTCAGGCTCGCCATGTCGGCCATCGAACAGCCGGCGCTCAGGTCGGGAAGAATCACTTTCTGCGTCGGCTTCGAAAGGATGTCGGCCACTTCGGCCATGAAATGCACGCCGCAGAACACGATGTACTCGGCTTCGGTCTTCGCCGCCAGTTTTGCCAATTGCAGTGAGTCGCCCGTCAGCTCGGCGTGTTTGTAAACGTCGGCACGCTGGTAATGATGGCCGAGCAGAACGGCGCGGTCACCGAGCTTGCGGCGCGCGGCAACAATGCGTTCCTCGCAGGCGGCATCGTCCAGCGGTTTGAAACCTTCAAAAGTGATCGTTTGCGTTTCCATCATCCGGCCCTTCTCCAGATTGTCGTGCTGCAGGTAAGACGCTGACTATTACAGTATTTTGACAGAAAAACCAGCTTCGAATTCCCCTGCCGGAGCGGGGTTATCGATCACGCACTGCAACACGCTGCAGCAACAAGCGTATCGCTTCGGCATTGCTCGACGAAAACACGCGATCTGCGGCTTCGCGCCACGGCAGCCACTGCCAGGCGAGGTGCTCTCGCAGCGCCAATTTCACATCGTAGGGTGCAGGCAGCGTCAACGCGTAAACATGTTCCGTATTGTGGGTCACGCCCGGCGCATAACGGCTGCGCCAGTGTGGGTAAATCTCGTACTGATTCTGCAGCTTCCAGTCGACCAGCACATCCGGTCCGACGATGATGCCGGTTTCTTCCGCCAGTTCGCGTCGCGCCGTTTCGTCCAGCGTTTCTCCAGCGTCCTGACTGCCGGTCACCGATTGCCAGAACCCCGGCCGGTCAGCACGCTCCAGTAACAGCACCTGCAGATCAGCGGTGTGCACCAGCACCAGCACTGAAACCGGAATCTTGTAGTTCATGATTTCGGCCAAGCCGGCCAGCCTGCGGCATCTTCGGCCAGCACCACAAATAATCGTTTGCGTCCGCTCCAGTGCAATGCCGTTGCCTCAAGGATCTCGCGCAGCGTGACATGCTCGTCGGGCGCCGTGGCCGCAAACGCACCGACACCGCGCAGCAGCACAATCCGCCCGGGCTCGCTTCGCCACGACAGATCCTGCAGGCAATCCACCAGCGCATCCCAGTTGCCGCCGAATGTCGCCGGAAAAGAAAATTCCCGCGAAAATGCCGTGAACAACGCGCGTTTACCGCGTGCACGCTGCAAATCAACGACATGCCAGGACAGCCCCGCATCACGCACGGCGCGGCGCAGCGGCGCAACATCAGCCGGCGCCTGATACAGGCCGTTTTGTTCTGTCGGCGGAAGAATCGGTTTCATTCAACGATGCGCCGGAAAGAGCGGTAATGATCGGCGGTGTAATAAAAAGTGCCGCCGTCGCGGCATTGCGTCAGTGACAGCAACCTCGCTGGTTTCGCCGTCGGCCGCTGTCGTTCGCACCCCACGACAATGCGGCGCGCGCCGCGGTGACTGATGCCGGACGTGGTCACCGTGTACTCGCGGTAATGGCCGCGTGGCGCCGCCGGCAGCAGTTTTTCGTAATTACCAAAGGTGATGCCATCGCGTTCATAAGGATACGGGCCGCCGCGCTGGATCAGTTGCAGGGTCTGGTGTGCCTCGACCGGCAACTCCTGCAGCCGGATATCGCCCCGTGACAGATCCCCGCGCGCCAGCGCCACCGACGCGAACAGCGCAACCGCGAGTAGCGCAAGCTGTTTTACGGACTGCCGCATGGGTCAGCACGGTCGGGACGCGAAAGCGCTCCGCCGCTCAAACCACCGGCGTGGTGCCGCGCAACCGGATATGCAGCTCGCGCAACTGCCGTTCGGTCACCACGCTTGGCGCTTCGACCATCAGATCCTGGCCGCGTTGCGTTTTCGGGAACGCAATCACTTCGCGAATCGATTCGGCGCCGGTCATGAGAGTCACCAGGCGATCCAGACCAAAGGCAATGCCGCCGTGCGGCGGCGCACCATAGGACAGCGCATCCAGCAGAAAGCCGAACTTGGCGCGCGATTCTTCCGGCGAAATGCCCAGTGCGGCGAACACCTGCGACTGCACTTCGGCGCGGTGGATCCGTACCGAACCGCCGCCGATTTCCCAGCCGTTCAGCGCGACGTCGTAGGCTTTGGCGAGCACCTTGCCCGGATCGCTCTGCAACAGGCCGAGATGATCGTCCTTCGGCGCAGTGAAGGGATGATGCGCGGCCACCCAGCGCTTTTCTTCTTCGTTGTAATCAAATGCCGGAAAATCAACAATCCAGCACGGACGCCAGCCGGCCTCGGCATGGCCTTTTTCGTGACCAACCTTGACGCGCAGGGCGCCCAGCGCATCACACACCACCTTGCGTCGGTCGGCGCCGAAGAAAATAAGGTCACCGCTGGCAGCATTGGTGCGCTTGAGAATTTCCGCGAGCACCGGCTGCGGCAGGAACTTGACGATCGGCGACTGCAGCCCCTCCTCATTCAGCTTGGTCACATCGTTGACCTTGATATAAGCCAGGCCTTTGGCGCCGTAAATGGCTACGAACGCGGTGTACTCGTCGATCTCCTTGCGCGACAGCGCAGCGCCGCCGGGAATCCGGAGTGCAGTGACGCAACCGTCCTTCAGCGCCAACGCCTGCTTGAACACCTTGAATTCAACCTGCGCCATCAGGTCGCTCAGCTCGGTCAGCTCCAGCTTGACGCGCAAGTCGGGTTTGTCTGAACCGTATTTCGCCATCGCTTCGGCGTAGGTCAGCCGCGGGAACACGCCGAGGTCGACATTGAGCACCGACTGGAACAGATTTCGGATCAAACCTTCCATCAGATCCTGGATTTCACGCTCGCCGAGAAACGATGTTTCGATATCGATCTGCGTGAATTCCGGCTGGCGGTCAGCGCGCAGGTCTTCGTCACGGAAGCACTTCACGATCTGGTAATAACGGTCGTAGCCGGCAACCATCAGCAGCTGCTTGAACAGCTGCGGCGACTGCGGCAATGCGTAGAACTGGCCATCGTGCATGCGCGAAGGCACCAGAAATTCGCGCGCGCCCTCGGGGGTGGATTTGTAGAGCATCGGGGTTTCGATGTCGATAAAACCGTTGTCATCGAGATAGCTGCGAACCGCCCGCGCCGCCTGGTGGCGCAGGCGCATGTTTTTCTGCATCTGCGGACGCCGCAGATCAAGGAAGCGGTACTGCAAACGGACGCTCTCCGAAAGCTGTTCGTCATCCATCATGAACGGCGGCGTCTGCGACGCATTCAACACTTCCATGCCCGTGGCCAGCACTTCGATTTCACCGCTAACCAGATTGCTATTCACCGTACCCGCCGGACGTTCACGCACCTTGCCCTCTACGCGAACGACGAACTCATTGCGCAGACTGTTGGCCACCTCGAAGGTTTGCGCTCGATCCGGATCGCAGACGATCTGCACCAGGCCTTCACGATCGCGCAGGTCGATGAAAATCACGCCGCCATGATCGCGGCGACGATGCACCCAGCCGCATAACGAGATGGTCTGGCCGAGGTATTTGCTGTCAATCAGACCGCAGTAGTTGGTGCGCATGGACATGGGGATTTTGATTTCAGTAAATTATTTTGGTTTGGCCGGAGGGGTGCTGACTGTTGCCACAACCCCCATCGACACGATGTATTTGAATGCAACATCGACCGGCATGTCGATCTCGATCACATCCTCGCGGCGCACGTAAAAATAAAATCCGTTCACCGGGCTCGGCGTGGTCGGAATGAACACGGCAACATGATCCTCCGGCAGCCGCATGGCGATTTCCAGCGGCACGTTGGTCTGAAAAGCCAGCGACCAGGCCTGCGCATGGGGATATCGCACCAGCAATACCTTGCGAAACGCATGGCCGGTACCCGAAAACAGCGTGTCGCTGACCTGCTTGACGCTGTTGTAGATCGTGTTGACGACAGGGATGCGCGCGAGGATGCCTTCCCAAAACCTGACCAGCCGCTGGCCGAGCATGTTCGCGGTAATCATGCCGGTGAACAGCACGATCAGCACGGTCAGGATCACGCCCAGTCCGGGCACATGCACGCCGAGCCAGTTTTCCGTCAGGAACGACTGCGGCAGCAGTTGCAAGGACTGGTCGAGCGTACCGACCAGCAGGTTGAGCACCCACAGCGTGATCACCAGCGGCACCCAGATCAGCAGGCCGGTGATGATGTAGCTCTTGATGGAGGAATTTTTGAACATGAAGGTGGCTGGCTCACCATGGACAGCGGTGCGCGGTTGCGGCGAACATCAGCGCAGCGCGAAGGTTTATTGCCCCGGCCTGCGGCCGCTCAGAAAATCAGTTGCTGGCAGTACAGGCGCCGGTACCGCTGGCGGGCTGCTCTGATTTGGTCTCTTCTTTTTTCGCTGATTCGCTCGGCTTGGCTACGCCTTTGTTCTTGAAATCGGTCGCATACCAGCCACTGCCCTTCAATTGGAAGCCGGCTGCAGTAACCATTTTCGAAAGAGACGATTTGCCGCATTCCGGGCAGTCCTTCAGCGGCGCATCGCTGATGCGCTGCAAGAATTCTTTCTGGAAACCGCAGGCTTGGCAGCGGTATTCGTAAATTGGCATGGCGCACCCCCAAAAGCAAAAAAAGCATTATACCTGAGACGGTTACATCGACTTTCCGCAGATATGGCGGTGTTCCCTGGGGTTTTTCTAGGGCGCCAGCCAGCCCGCTTGGCGCAACGCTCCACTCGCGGCACAATCGGGGACTACATAGCCCATTGAAGAAAAAGAATTTTTCCCGGAAATTCCGCCATGTCCAGCCAGATTCTTGTTCTCAACGCCGGCTCTTCGAGCATCAAATTTGCCGTTTTCAACGCCAACAAGCCGCTCCAGCGCACGGTGCTGGGTATGGTTTCAGGCATCGGCTCCGCAACCGCCTTTTCCGCACACGACGACCGCGGCCCGCTGTCGGGCACCCTGCCGCCGGGGCCGCTGAACCATGAGGACGCCCTGGCCTGGCTGTTCGCCTGGCTGGAGGACGGCGGACACGCACGCCACCTGCTCGGTGCCGGACATCGAGTAGTGCACGGTGGAGAACATCACGACGCGCCCATCGTCATCGATGAAACCAGCCTCCGCGGACTGCAAGCCCTCGCGCCGCTGGCGCCGCTTCACCAACCCCACAACCTGGCAGCGATCCAGGCGCTGCGCAAACTGCGACCCGAACTGCCCCAGGTCGCTTGCTTCGACACGGCATTCCACCGCAGCCAGCCTGCAGTCGCCCAGTCGTTCGCGCTGCCCCGCGCCGTCACCGCACAGGGCCTGCGCCGTTACGGATTTCACGGGCTGTCTTACGAACACATCGCCGGTGCGCTACCGGCGGCACTCGGCACACGCGCGGATGGCCGGGTCATCGTCGCCCATCTTGGCAACGGCGCCAGCCTGTGCGCGATGCATCACCGTCGCAGCATCGCCACCACCATGGGTTTCAGCACGCTGGATGGACTGGTCATGGGCACGCGCTGCGGCTCGATTGATCCGGGCGTACTGTTCTACCTGATGCATGAACGCAAAATGTCATCGGCAGCCGTCGAAGACCTGCTCTACCGGCAATCCGGGCTTCTGGGAGTTTCCGGCATCAGCAATGACATGCGCACGCTGCTCGCCAGTACGGAGCCGCGCGCAGCGGAAGCCGTGGCGCAATTCGTCTATCGTGCCGCGCTGGAAACCGGCGCACTGACGGCAGCGCTCGAGGGACTGGATGTGCTGGTCTTCACCGGCGGCATCGGCGAACACGCCACTGCAGTCCGTGCGCAGATCTGCAAAAAGCTGAGCTGGCTGGGTCTTGAGCTCGATCCGGCTGCCAACACCGCCAATGCGCTGCACATTTCGACGGCCGCCAGCCGGGTCGCTGTTTGCGTAATCCCGACCGATGAAGAAGCGGTAATCGCCACCCACGCGGCCCGACTGCTGCACGCAGGCACCGTCGCATAAAAAAACCGGGCTGAGCCCGGTTTTTAGTGGATCACAACGGCTTAGAACGGAATGTCATCGTCCATGTCGTCAAAGCTGCCGCCGCTTTTCTTCGCAGGCGCTTTAGAAGCACTGCCACCACTTGGAGCTGCCGCGGGTTCACGCATGCCACCGCCACCACCGCCGCCGCCGCCGCCGCCTTCACCCCGGCTACCCAACATTCGCATCTGATCCGCCCGAATCTCGGTGGTATAGCGATCCTGGCCTTCTTTGTCCTGCCATTTCCGGGTACGCAAAGAACCTTCAATATATACCGGAGAACCTTTCCGCAGATACTCACCACAAATCTCGGCCAGTTTTCCAAATGCGCTGATACGGTGCCATTCAGTGGCTTCTTTTTTCTCGCCGCTGGTCTTGTCTTTCCAGGTCTCCGACGTGGCAATACTGAAACTCGTCACTGCCTCACCACTCGGCAGATATCGTGTTTCCGGGTCCTTGCCGAGGTTGCCGATCAAAATCACTTTGTTAACGGATGCCATGTCGGATTTTCCTTTTGATTTGAACGCATCAATTAGTGTCAGTAACGCGCCCGCCGTCCGGGGCGTTTACGCGTTTTTTACCGGCGGCACGCGCATGCCGAGGGCGAGTATAAGCCAGATCGCCAGCAGCACGGCGTCGAAGGCCACCACCGCAACCGGGCCCCAGTTTTTGTAAAGAATGCCGCCAGCCGAAGCGCCGAGGAAGGTGCCGAAAAACTGGATCGTGCTGTAAAGACCAATCGCCGTGCCCTTGGCATGGGTCGGTGCCAGACGGGTGGTCAGCGTCGGCAACATTGCTTCCAGTGCGTTGAACGGCGCAAAAAATGCCAACAAAAACAATGACAAAAGCCAGATACTTCCTTCCAGCCACGGCAGCGCCAGATGCGCGGCCAGCAGCACGGCGATCGAGACGATGAACCAGCGCCGCAGCAGCACCGGATTACCGGCCTGCAGAACCGCCGGCATCATCAGTACAAACGAGCCCAGCATCACCGGCAGATACACCTGCCAGTGCTCGCCAACGGGCAGACCCGCATCGCGCAAGCCGAAAGGCACAACAATGAACAAGGCCATCAGCACGGCATGCAGCGCAAAAATACCCCAGTTCAGCCGCGCCAGTTGCGGATCGGTCAGCACATGCCAGAAGTCCTTCAATGCACGGCCGGGCGCCGGCGGATTCTGCGGCGCATCCGGGATGACGCGCCACATCACCAGCATCGCGCCGAGCGCCAGTATGCCGGTCAGCGCAAAAATGCCCGGCACCCCGATCATGCGGTCGAGCCAGGGACTCGCCACCAGCGACAGCGCAAAAGCCACGCCAATGGTCGAACCGATCATCGCCATCGCTTTTGCGCGCTGATCTTCGCGCGTGAGATCTGCGGTCATCGCAATGACAGCCGCGGAAATCGCGCCCGCGCCCTGCAACATGCGGCCAAAGATGACCATGTAAATATCTGGCGCCAGCGCCGCGACAAAACTGCCGATCGCAAAAATCACCAGACCGATGTAGACCACGGGTTTGCGGCCGTAACGATCGGACCACCAGCCAAAAGGAATTTGCAGCAGGGCTTGGGTCAAGCCGTAAGCGCCGATGGCCAGACCGACCAAGGTCAGATTGTCACCGCCCGGCAGGCGTTCGGCGTAAATCGCAAACACCGGCAGGATCACGAACATACCCAGCAGGCGCAGCCCGAAAATGCCGGACAGTCCGATACTGGCCCGCAATTCGAGCGGGGTCATTTTGCTGCGCGACGACATGGGCGGGCGGAGGCGGGGAAAAGGGAAATCTGGAGGGGAAAACCGGGGAACAGTTGGGCGTAACTGCTTATGCGCGTATATTAACAGGTTTACCTTTGGTCTCTGACATGACAGCGCGCTCGACGCCGCCAAAACTGGTCGCCCTGCCGGCGAAACCGCAAACCGATCTGCCGCTGCCGCCCACTGGCGCCGGCCTGATCCGTGTACGCGGCGCACGCACGCACAATCTTAAAAACATCAGCCTTGATCTGCCGCGCAACCGCCTGGTGGTGATCACCGGACTGTCCGGGTCAGGCAAATCGTCGCTGGCATTCGACACGCTTTACGCAGAGGGCCAACGCCGCTACGTCGAATCGCTGTCGGCCTATGCCCGGCAATTCCTGCAACTGATGGAAAAACCCGACGTCGACATGATCGAGGGTCTGTCGCCGGCAATTGCCATCGAACAGAAAGCCTCCAGCCACAATCCGCGTTCGACGGTCGGCACGGTCACCGAAATCCATGACTACCTGCGCCTGCTCTATGCGCGCATCGGCGAACCGCATTGCCCCGAGCACGACGTCGTGCTGGCTGCGCAATCGGTGGCGCAGATGGTCGATCATGCATTGCAGATGCCCGAGGACACCAAGCTGATGATCCTCGCGCCGGTGGTCAATGACCGCAAGGGCGAACAGTCAGCTTTGATCGACGAGCTGCGGGCACAGGGTTTCGTGCGCGTCCGCCTTGACGGCAAGGTGTATGACATCGATGCGCTGCCGGCGCTGAAAAAGAACACCAAGCACACCATCGACGTCGTTGTTGATCGCGTAAAAGTTCGTGAAGAACTGCGGCAGCGTCTTGCCGAGTCTTTCGAAACGGCACTGCGCCATGGCGACGGACGCGCAGTCGCGGTGGACATGGACAGCGGCCAGGAACACGCCTACTCCGCGCGCCTCGCCTGCCCGCAGTGCGGCTTTGCCTCGCCCGAGCTAGAACCCCGCCTGTTTTCGTTCAACAACCCGGCAGGCGCCTGCCAGCGCTGCGACGGTCTTGGTGCGATCACGTTCTTCGACCCGAAGCGGATAGCCGCATTTCCTGAAATGTCGCTGGCCGCCGGTGCGATCAAGGGTTGGGATCGTCGCAACCAGTTTTATTTCCAGATGCTGCAGGGACTGGCGGCCCATTACGGTTTCGACATCGAAGCGCCGTTCGGCGAACTGCCGGAGGAAGCGCGCAATGCCGTGCTTTACGGTTCCGGCAAAACCGCCATCCGCTTCACCTATGTCGGCGAACGCGGAAAATCCTACGTCAAGGAGCATGCCTTCGAAGGCGTGGTTCCCAACCTGGAACGGCGGCACAAGGAGACCGACTCGCCGGTAGTTAAAGAAGAACTCTCCAAATATCTGAACAACCAGCAGTGCCCGGATTGCCGGGGTACGCGTCTGCGCCGCGAAGCCCGCCATGTGCTGGTCGCACGCCAGCCGATCTACGCGCTGTCCGCACTGCAACTCGGCGATGCCATGCGTTTCTTCGACAGCTTGCAACTGACCGGTGCCCGACAGGCCATCGCCGAAAAAATTGCCGGCGAGATCAGCAACCGCCTGCGCTTCCTGGTGGATGTCGGACTGGATTATCTGTCACTCGACCGCTCGGCCGACACGCTCTCGGGCGGTGAATCGCAGCGTATCCGCCTCGCCAGCCAGATCGGTTCCGGACTGACCGGTGTGATGTATGTGCTCGACGAACCATCGATCGGCCTGCACCAGCGCGACAACACACGCCTGCTAGACATGCTCAAGCGCCTGCGCGACATCGGCAATTCTGTGATCGTGGTCGAGCACGACCATGACGCGATCATGCACGCCGATCACGTGGTCGACATGGGCCTCGGCGCCGGCGAACACGGCGGTTGCGTTATCGCCGAAGGCACGCCCGCGGAAATCATCGCCCACCCCGAATCGCTGACCGGCCAGTACCTCTCCGGACGGCGGCGCATTGATGTGCCGGCGCTGCGCCATCGCATCAACCCGCAACGGCAATTGCTCATCAAGGGCGCACACGGCAACAATCTCAAGGATGTCACGGTGGGCATTCCCATCGGCCTGCTGACCTGCGTCACCGGCGTCTCCGGGTCGGGCAAATCGACGCTGGTCAACGATACGCTTTACCTGTCTGCGGCGCGCGACCTCTATGGCAGCAATGTCGAACCCGCGCCATACACCGCCATCGAAGGCATGGAATTCTTCGATAAAGTCGTCAACGTTGATCAGAGCCCGATCGGTCGCACGCCGCGTTCGAATCCGGCAACCTACACCGGCCTGTTCACACCGATCCGTGAACTCTACGCCGGCGTTCCCGAATCACGTGCCCGCGGCTACGGCGCCGGTCGCTTTTCGTTCAACGTCAAGGGGGGCCGTTGCGAAGCCTGCCAGGGCGACGGCGTGCTCAAGGTCGAGATGCACTTCCTGCCAGACATCTACGTGCCCTGCGACACCTGCCACGGCAAACGCTACAACCGCGAAACGCTGGATATCCGCTACAAGGGAAAAGCCATCCACGAAGTGCTGGCCATGACTGTGGAACATGCGCTGGAGTTTTTCAGCGCAGTGCCGACGCTTGCGCGCAAGCTGCAAACGCTGATGGACGTCGGGCTCGGTTACATCACGCTGGGCCAGAGCGCGACCACGCTGTCGGGCGGCGAGGCGCAACGCGTCAAACTCGCGCTGGAACTGTCCAAGCGTGACACCGGGCGTACGCTGTACATCCTCGACGAACCGACGACCGGCCTGCACTTCCACGACACCGACCTTCTGCTGCGCGTGCTGCACCGCCTTCGCGACCACGGCAACACCATCGTGGTCATCGAGCACAATCTGGATGTCATCAAAACCGCAGACTGGGTCATTGATCTCGGGCCGGAAGGCGGCGGCGGCGGCGGCCAGATCATCGCCGAAGGCCCGCCGGAAGTGATTGCCGCGAACGCTGCAAGCCACACCGGCGTTCACCTGAAAACGGTGCTGGTGTGAAGACTGAGGCGGCCCGCGAACTGCTGGCCGGCAGCTTTGCTGCAGCACTTGCTGCAGCCGATCCGCAACGTATCGTGCCGGCGCACCTGCCGCCGCCGCCCAAGGGCAGGACACTGGTTGTCGGCGCAGGCAAGGCAGCCGCTGCGATGGCGCTTGCGGTCGAACAATCCTGGCCGGCCACAGCGCCTCTCGACGGCCTGGTGATCACGCGTTACCGCCACGGGCTGCTGACCAATCGCATAACCGTGATCGAAGCCGGACATCCGGTCCCGGACGCCGCAGGTGAACAGGCCGCGGTGGAAATCCTGAAAAAAGTCAAAACGCTGACGCCGCAGGATCTGCTACTGGTGCTGGTCTCTGGCGGCGGGTCCAGTCTGCTCGCGCTGCCGGCAGAGGGCATCTCGATGCAGGACCTGAAGCAGGTGACCAAACAACTGCTGCTGTCCGGGGCGCCGATCCAGGCGATGAACACCGTGCGTAAACACCTGTCGCTGATTCAGGGCGGCCGTCTGGCTGCAGCCTCGCGCGCGCCGGTGCTGGCACTGGTGATCTCCGATGTCACCGGTGACGACCCAACACACATCGCTTCCGGCCCCTGCGCGCCGGATCCGACAAGCTATGAAGATGCGGTCGCCATCCTTGAGCGTTACGGCGTGCAACCACCGCCGGCAATTGCAGCACATCTCGCTCGCGGTGTACGCGGCGAAATCGCCGAAACGCCGAAAGCCGGGGACCGTGCGTTTGCCAAAACGGAAAACCGGGTCATCGCAACAGCATGGCAATCGCTGCAAGCCGCAGCAGACTACTTCCGCACACACGGTATCACCCCCGCGATCCTCGGTGACTCCGTTACCGGTGAAGCGCGCGAAGTGGCAAAAGTTTATGGCGCGCTGGCGCGTGCCGTGCGACAGCACAACGCGCCGTGGCAGCCACCGGTGGCGCTGATTTCCGGCGGCGAATGCACCGTCACCGTTCGCGGCCAGGGCCGCGGCGGGCGCTGCGCCGAATTCCTGTTGTCACTGGCGCTTGATCTGGAAGGTGCAGCCAACATGCACGCGCTGGCCTGCGATACCGACGGCATCGACGGTTCCGAAGACAACGCAGGGGCGCTGCTGACGCCGGATGCTCTGCCACGCGCAGCGCGCAAACACGTAAACGCAGCCGCGCTGCTGGATCATAACGACGCCTATGGTTTCTTCGAAGCCACCGGTGATCTCGTCATCACCGGGCCTACCCGCACCAACGTCAACGACTACCGTGTCATCCTGATTACCTGACGGCAATAATAGGTGGCGGATTCAACCACGAAGTGCAACGCGGTTAAATGATTGCATAAATACCTGATGAGGGGTTTTCCAGTTTAGTCTTTTCCTGGGGCGATGATTCAAACGATCCATGATCATCGCAAGTTCCTCGTCAGTCACGGTATGAA
>CAIZLW010000005.1 GCA_903933915.1 uncultured beta proteobacterium
AGCCAGGGGGTCAGCACGGTGGACGTTCGTAACGACGCCGGCCTGGTGTGCACGGGTACCGCAACGTTCATGATTCTGAAGCCGCCGAAAGGTGTCGAACTGCATCCAGTGCCGCATCGCCGTCGCGGAGAAAATCCGACGCCGGAGATTCCCGGCGGCAAACTGCGCCCCGACGAGAAAAAAATCCTCACGGCGGCGGAAGTGTCGCTGGCGGCTGTGCGTGAACATGGCGGCTCCTTCGTGCAGCGTTTCTGGGGCGTGCAGGCCACGCATGTACCGGGCGGTTCGCATTCAACTGTCAAAAACGGCCCGCATATCGGCAATCGCGTCGGCCATGTGCAGGGCGGCATCCTGCTCGGTCTTGCCGCGGAAAACGCGGTGGCGGCTCTGACGCCGCACTGGCAACTGACGGCGTTGTCGGCCTGGTATATCAGTCCCGGCGAAGGCCGCGCGCTGAAGATTCGTTCGAAAGTGGTGCATCACGGCCGGCTGGTCGCGGTAGTGCGCACTGAAGTGACCGGCAAGGGGCACGACGGCAAGCGGCGCAAAGTGTTTGAACTGATGACCACCCACGCCTACCGCGCGGAGTAGCCATGGCTTTGCGGACACTTTCCGGTAAACACGCCGATCCGCGCAAAGGCCGCGGCGCCGGCGTCAATCCCGAAGGGCGCTTCGAGCAGATCGACCGCGAAAGTTTCGATGATGGTTGGGAAATCGGCGCGGGTGACGAAGCGCGTGCGCTGAAAACGGTGATTACCGACGAGCCTGCGAAATCGATCATCGCGCGCAATGATTCGCCGGACATTCCGTTCACGCAGTCGATCAATCCCTATCAGGGCTGCGAACACGGTTGCATCTACTGCTATGCGCGCCCCAGCCACGCCTATCGCAACCTGTCGCCGGGCATTGATTTCGAGACGCGGATTTTTGCCAAGATCAATGCGCCGGAACTGCTGCGCAAGGAACTGTCGAAGCCCGGCCACAAGTGCGAACTGATTGCGCTCGGCGCCAATACCGACCCTTATCAGCCGGCGGAGCGCTCGCGCGGCATTACCCGCGGCATCCTCAAGGTTTGCGCCGAGTTCAACCAGCCGGTGGGTATCGTCACCAAGGGCGCACTGGTCGAACGCGATATCGACATCCTTGGGCCGATGGCGGCGAAAGGCCTGGCGGAAGTGTTTGTGTCAGTGACCACGCTGGACCATGAGCTGGCGCGGCGCATGGAACCGCGCTGCACGGCACCGATGCGGCGGCTGCAGGTGGTGCGCGCGCTGGCGGATGCCGGCATTCCGGTTGGGGTGATGGTGGCCCCGGTGGTGCCCTTCCTCAACGACCATGAAATCGAAGCCATCGTTGCCGCTGCGGCCGAACACGGTGCGCAGCGCTCCGCCTATATCCTGCTGCGTCTGCCGTTCGAAGTGAAAACGCTGTTCCGCGAATGGCTGGAGCGCCATTACCCGTTGAAGGCCGCGCATGTGATGAGCCGGGTGCAGGCGATGCGCGGCGGCCGCGACAATGATCCGGAATTCGGCAGCCGCATGCGCGGCGATGGCGAGTTTGCGCAGATCCTGGCGCGGCGTTTTGATATTGCCTGCAAAAAAGCCGGGCTTAATCAGGCACGGCGCGGCGAGGGCATGCAGCGCGACACCTCGCAATTCCGGGTGCCCGGCGCGGTCGTGCAGGGACGGTTGTTTTAAGTTCAAAGGCTTGAAGTCAAAATCAAAAGCAGCCACAGAAAATACAGAGAACCCAGAGAACCCCAGCAACCAGCAGCCTGTAGTTGCGGTATCAAGGGTTTCGCTTTTGCATTTTCTCTGTGAACTCGGTGTACCCCTCAAGGGGGTATTACAGTGAATCCTCTGTGGCTAAAATGAGTTTTCGCGGAGGTGACATGAAACATGAAGTCGCGTTGTATGTGGACGAGGCGCTGGGCAAATACGGATTTCCCGATGGACATCCCTGGGGTCCGGACCGGCAGAATGCTTTCTGGAAAGAAGCGACCGGGCAGAAGCTCGATAAATCAGCCGCACTCTCAGGGTCGCGCGCGGCTACTGCTGACGAGATTGCCCGTTTCCATGGTGACGAGCATGTGCAGCGTGTGCGCCAGTTGTCGGATCAGGGCTACGGATCCATTGATTACGGCGATACGCCGGCGTTTCCTGGCGTCTATGAGGCCAGCGCACATGTCGTTGGCGCAGC
Organism: uncultured beta proteobacterium; assembly: GCA_903933915.1. Taxonomy (GTDB): domain Bacteria; phylum Pseudomonadota; class Gammaproteobacteria; order Burkholderiales; family SG8-41. The sequence continues at coordinate 2,200 of CAIZLW010000005.1, forward strand.
GCTGGACGGTCTGGCGCGCGTCATGGCGGGTGAGGTATTGCGGACTTTTCAGCCCATCGGCGGGTTGCATCACGCCTCACGTGACAATGCCGCCGGCTTTTGCGTGTTCAACGACTGCGGTGTGGTGATCGATACGTTGCGTTCGCAGTATGGCGTGAAGCATGTGGCCTATGTTGATATCGACGTGCATCACGGTGACGGACTGTATTACCCCTACGAATCCGATCCCGATCTGGTCTATGCCGACATTCATGAAGACGGACGTTTTCTTTATCCGGGCACCGGCGCCGAGACCGAGCGCGGCAAGGGTGCGGGTGCAGGACTCAAGCTGAACATCCCGATGAAGCCGGGCTCCGGCAATGACGAGTTCTTTGTCGAGTGGGAACGTGTGGAGGCGCACCTGCGTGCGCACAAGCCGGAGTTCATCGTGTTCCAGGCGGGCGCGGACAGTATTGCCGGCGATCCGCTGGCGCATCTGCAATACACTCCGGAAACCCACGCGCATGCCGCGCGTCGGCTATGCCTGCTGGCAAATGAAATGTGCCAGGGCCGCATCATGGGCTTCGGCGGCGGCGGTTACAACCGGACCAATCTCGCGCTGGGCTGGTGCGGCGTGCTGGATGCGTTCATTCGCGGTTCGGAGTAGATGCGGCTAAAAACAAAAGCAGCCACGGAGGATTCACTGTAATACCCCCTTGAGGGGTACACAGAGAGACCTGAACGATTTAACAGGATAGACAGGATGGGCAGGATCAAAAACAGGACTTGACCGCACAGCGTATCGATTCATTGGTTTTATCCTGCCCATCCTTTCTATCCTGCTATTTAATTTTTAATTTTCTCGGCTCTCCCTGTGAAAGCTGTGGCTAAAAAGGTTTTGACTTAAAAAATCCATGCAAACCATAAAACTCAGCGTCCTCGACCAGTCGCCGATCATCAGCGGCCATACGCCGCAGCAGGCGATCCAGCAGACGCTACGTCTCGCGCAGGCCGCCGAGCAGATGGGTTTTTACCGTTACTGGTGTGCCGAACATCATTCGGTCATGGCGCTGGCCGATCCCTGTCCTGAAATCCTGATTACGCGACTCGCGGCCGCCACCTCGAAAATCCGCGTTGGCACCGGCGGCGTGCTGCTGCCGTATTACAGCCCACTGAAAATCGCCGAGCAGTTCCGCATGCTTGAAGCGCTGTTTCCGGGACGTATCGACCTCGGCATTGGTCGCGCGCCGGGCGGCGATCAGGCGACGGCGATGGCGATGGGGCAGGGGCGTTATCCGTCGGCCGATGATTTTCCCGACCAGGTGCAATATCTCGCGGCATTTCTCGACGACGACATGCCCGACGATCACCCGTTCCGTCAGGTCAAGGCGCAGCCGGCGGGGCCGACCAGTCCGCAGATCTTCCTGCTCGGTTCTTCCGATTACAGCGGTGCGCTGGCGGCGCAGCTCGGGCTGCGGTTTGCCTTCGCTCATTTCATCAGCGCGCGCGGCGGTGACGTGGTGATGCGTGATTACAAACGGCGTTATCAGCCGTCGCCGCGCGAACCGCAGCCGCAGGCGATGGTGTGCGTGTTCGTGGTCTGTGCGGAAACCCAGGCGCAGGCCGAGCGGCTGGCGCAAAGTGTCGACCTGCGCCGGCTGAACATGGATTACGGCGTCAATGCGCCGGTGCCGACGCTGGAGGAAGCGGAGCGTTATCCGTACACCGACATCGACCGCCAGCGCATCGCGCAGCAACGCCGGCGCGTTGTGCTTGGCACGCCGGACGCCGTCAAACAGCGGCTGTTGGAAATCAAAACGGAATTCGAAGCCGACGAACTGATGGTGATCACCATCACCGGCGATTACGACTCCCGGCTGCGTTCCTATGAATTGCTGGCAAGGGCGTTCGACCTGTCATCCGCATGAAACCGGCTGGCGTTAATGTATGCATCGGACTGCGGTGCCGGAGTAGCGGCAGCAAATCTTGATAACCTGTTGTTTTTATTAAGTTTTTAATGAATTTACCGAGGAGGTTTCCATGAAACAACTGATCGCTGCCGTGATTTGTGCCCTGTTTGCGCTGTCCACTGCGTATGCCCAACAACCGCAAGGCGAAGCCAAGAAGGGCGCTCCCGCCGCCGAGAAAAAGGCTGAAAAAGCCAAGAAAGAGCCCAGCGAAGCGCAGAAAAAACAGCAGGAGCGCATGAAGGATTGCAACGCCAAGGCTGAAGGCAAGTCGGGCGACGACCGCAAGAAATACATGGGCTCGTGCCTGAAAGGCGAAGACGGCAAAAAAGAGCCGAGCGCGGCGCAGAAAAAACAGCAGGAGCGCATGAAGGATTGCAATGCCAAGGCTGAAGGCAAAGCCGGCGACGATCGCAAGAAATTCATGAGCACCTGCCTCAAAGGCTGATTTTCGCAATAGCAGCGCCGCATTCAGCATTCGCGGCGGGAAGGGCATACTGGGAACGGTATGCCCTTTTTTACTGGATCCGCGTGGAAGCGGTACCTGGCCATTGCGCTGCTGGCCGGTTGCGCCTGCCTTACGGGAGCGCCTATGAACGCAGAAGCCGTCGATGAAATGAGCGTGCGCCGCGAGCGGATGATCGCGGAGATCGAACAGCTGGTGCGTGAAACTCGCCGGGAGACCGGTCGTGCAGCGCTGGATGTGCGGGTCATCGCAGCCTTGCGCAAGGTAGAGCGGCACCGTTTCTTACCGCCGGGATTTTCCGCGCAGGCCTACGACAACCGGCCGCTGGCGATCGGCGCAGGCCAGACCATCTCCCAGCCGTTTATTGTTGCGTTGATGACCGATCTGCTGAATGTCGCACCCGGCGACAAGGTGCTCGAAGTCGGCACCGGTTCCGGTTATCAGGCCGCGGTACTGGCGGAGATCGTGCGTGCGGTGTTTTCCATTGAGATTATCGAACCGCTGGGCCGTGAAGCGGCGCTTGCGCTGGCCGCCGCCGGCTATCGCAATGTGCAGACACGCATCGGCGATGGTTACACCGGCTGGCCTGACGAAGCGCCATTCGACGGCATCATCGTCACCGCCGCGGCGCCGTACGTGCCGCAGCCGCTGATCGACCAGCTCAAAAACGGCGGTCGGCTGGTAATTCCGCTGGGCGAACCGCAGGGGGTGCAGTCGCTGTTCGTGATCGACAAGGATGTGCGCGGCACGGTGACCCGGCGCAAGGTGCTTGATGTGCGTTTTGTGCCATTGACCCGGCGGCCGGGCTGATCATCAGTCACGGCGCAGACCGTGTGTCTGGTCTGACCCGACAGGAATTAACGTCATGCCAATACGTTGATTCGGAGGTCTTTTCCCGCATTGCAGCATTCGATGTGCGGCACCAAAATAAAGCGACTGTTGCTGCCTTCGCACCGTGACGTGGCGTATTCCGGTTTGATGCCGACTGTTTGCAGGGGTAAGCGGTTGTTTTGGCACATGGCACGGCGGTTGCTCATATCCAGCCCAGAAACCCACGGTCAATTAACACCGGAGGAGCGCAGCATGAACTGGGCACACCTGATTGAATTGCTGGCGGCACAGCAGTCGCTGTCAGAGCATGAAGCGCATACGTTGTTCTCCGCCATTTTTGATGGCGGCATATCCGAACTCGAAATGGGCGGCCTGCTGGTGCTGCTTGAACAACACGCATTGACGCAAGCGGAACTGCACGGCGTGCTGGCCGCATTGGCCACGCGGGTGTTTCATGCGCCTGCGCCGGACACGCAATGGCGGCCGGTGCTGATGCCGGCGTACGGTACCGCACGTAATCAGCCCAATCTTGCGCCGTTGCTGGCGCTCAGCCTGCAGCGCCTGGGCATTCCCGTACTTGTGCATGGCGCGCTGAGCGGCGACGGCGGTGTGGCGTCGGCTTATCTGTTCCGTGAACTGGGCATCATGCCGAACGCGAGCCTCGCGCTGGCGCAGCAGTCGCTGGCGGCCGGACAGTCGGTATTTTTGCCGACAGGCGCGGTATCGCCGGCGATTGCCGATCTGCTGGCCTTGCGCGCACGTCTGGGTGGCGGCGCACTGGCGCGCCTGCTGGCGCGTCTGGCCGATCCCTTCGGCGGCGAATCCCTGCATCTTGTTCCCGCCACAGATGCGCGCGAGTGTGTGATGCTGCAATCGCTCATTTGCGAGACTGGCACGACGGCGCTGCTGTTTGAATCGCGCGATGGCGATGCTGTGGTCGATGCGCAATGCCGCCCCGCGATCACGCTGATCACCGAAGGCGCGGTGCGGCCGCTGTTCGATGCCGAGGTGACGCCGCGTTGTGCGCATCCGCTGCCGGCCGCGCAGGATCTCAAGGGCACGGCACAGTGGATCACCGGCGTGCTTGAAGGCCGTATCCCGATGCCGGCGCCGATCGCCAACCAGATTGCCTGCTGCCTCTACGGCGCGGGTTATGCGCAGGATCTGAATCAGGCCAAGGCCATTGCTGCGGTGGAAACCGGCAGTCTCGCCGCCGCCTGATCAACGTCCCTCCTGTTTTTCCCTGCCGTTAGCAGGGCTTTTGGCGGCCGTGCCTGCTGTTGTGCTGTGCTAGACTGCGCGCTGATTTTGCGTTGTTTCATTTAAAACAATTACGCAGTGAAAGGAGTGCACGCATGGGAGCCATATTCCAGTCTTTGGGAAAAACCGTTCTTGCCGGTTTTGTCATTCTTGTCCTGATCATCCTCGTCACCGGCGGTGCCGGTGCACGCGCCGGCGACCACGCCTGGTTTGCCTTCCTGTTCCGCTGGCTGCACGTGATGGCCGGCGTGATGTGGATCGGCCTGCTGTGGTATTTCAATTTCGTGCAGATCCCGTCGATGTCGAAGATCCCCGACGAGCAGAAGCCGGCCATCGGCAAGGTCATTGCACCGACCGCGCTGTTCTGGTTCCGCTGGGCGGCACTGGCCACGGTGATCACCGGCCTGATCGTCGCTTCGATGAACGGCTATCTCGGCACGGCGCTGATGTTCGGCAAGCCGTTCACCGCGATCGGCATCGGTATGTGGCTGGCACTGATCATGGCCTTCAACGTCTGGTTCATCATCTGGCCGAATCAGAAAAAAGCGCTGGGCATTGTCCAGGTCGAGGCTGACGTCAAAGCCAAGGCGGCGCGTTTTGCGATGCTGGCTTCCCGCTTCAACACGATGCTGTCGGTGCCGATGTTGTTCTGCATGGTGGCGCAGCAAAACGGCGGCCTGTAATTCAAAAGCAGCAGCCGTAAAAAAGCCCGGGTGATCCCCGGGCTTTTTTGTTGCCGGCGCTTCTCAGCGCGGTGCCGGCACGCGGTCGAGGCCTTCGAGTTTTGTGCCGGGGGCGATGCCGTGTTTGCGGAACCAGCCAAGGTTCATTTCCAGCGCAAAACGTACCGGTTGTTTTGCGTTGTGCGCGGCGAGGGTATGCGGCTGCATGTCCTCGATATTGATGATGACGCCCTTGTCGTCGATGAAGGCTACCGACAGCGGGATGAAGGTGTTTTTCATCCACATGCCGTGGTAGGCGACGTTCGAGAACACGAAGAGCATGCCGCGGTTCTCGGGCAGCATGCGCCGGTGCATCAGGCCCTGCATGCGGTCGGGATCGGTGGAGGCAACCTCCGCAGTCAAAGTCTGTTTGCCAGCCTTGAGCTCGATCAGTGGCATTTCCGCGCTTGCGGATGCAGCGACAAAACAAAAGCTCATGCAGAGCAGCAGGCGTTTCATGCGGGGATCTCCGCTGCGGCTTTGATCAGCCAGTGGGCGATAGCATCGCGCAGTTCGGGGATATCGCCGATGGCAGGCAGCAGTTCGAGTTGCAGCGCCGAGTGACGGGTACGGATGTCGGCGAGCAGTTTCGGCACGTCGTTTTTGAGGTGCCCGCCCTGCGCCATGAACAGCGGTGCAATACGGATGTGGCAGTGGCCTGCGTCGACGAGTTCGGTAATGGCATCGGCAAGCGCCGGCGACTGGAATTCGAGGAATGCGAGTTTGACGGCAAGATCCGCGCGGGATGCCGCGACACGTTTTGCGATGTCGCGAAACGGTTCAGCCCATTCAGGATCGCGCGCGCCGTGCGCGAACAGCACCAGCCCCGAGGTTTGCGCCATCTCAGCCCTTGCCGGTGCTGCCGAAACCGCCGGCACCACGGTGCGATGCTTCAAAATCATCAACGATGTTGAAGGCGACCTGAACCACGGGCACGATCACCAGCTGTGCCAGCCGTTCCAGCGGATTGATGGTGAACGCCGTGTGGCCGCGATTCCAGGTCGAGACAAACAGCTGGCCCTGGTAATCGGAATCGATCAGGCCGACCAGATTGCCGAGCACGATGCCGTGTTTGTGGCCGAGTCCCGAGCGCGGCAGGATGATCGCGGCAAGTCCCGGGTCGGCAATGTGTATCGCCATGCCGGCGGGGATCAGCGCGGTCTGCCCGGGATTCAGCGTCAGCGGCGCATCGAGGCAGGCGCGCAGGTCGAGGCCGGCCGAGCCGGGTGTTGCGTACTGCGGCAGTTGATCACGCAGTCTCTGGTCGAGGATTTTAACGTCGATGGATTTCATGGCGGCGGTGGGCGGTTGCGTGGACGAACGCGCGAGCAATACGGTTGCCTGCGCCGGGCGTGATTATCGGGGCTTGCGCGGTTTGGCGCGGCAGAGATTCGCGATGTGCGCAACGATCTGTTGCGCAACGATATCCTTCGATGCGCGCGGCAGGCGATGGGTGCCGCTGTCGTCGAGAATCGACACTTCATTGTCGTCAGCCCCGATCGCGTTCTGCGCGAGGTTGGCGATCATCAGCTGTACTTTTTTGCGGCGGCGTTTCTCGTCGGCGTAGGCATCGAGGTTGCGGCTTTCCGCGGCAAAGCCGACGCAGAACGGCGGTTTCGGCCGGGATGCGATCCAGCCGAGAATGTCGGGGTTCGGCACCAGACTGATATGCAACTGGTCTTCCTCGGTCTTTTTGATCTTGTGTTTGCGCGGTGCGCTGGTGCGGTAGTCGGCGACGGCGGCGACACCGATGAAGATGTCGGCTTTGGCGGCGTGTTTTTTCACCGCCTCGAACATTTCGGCGGCGGTCTGCACCCGCGTCATCGCGGCACCGACCGGCGCATTCAGACTCACCGGACCGGAGACCAGCGTGACTTCGGCGCCCGCTGCAATCGCGGCGCGCGCCAGCGCATAACCCATCTTGCCGGAACTGCGGTTGGTGATGCCGCGCACCGCGTCGATCGGTTCGAAGGTCGGGCCTGCGGTCATCAGCACGCGTTTGCCTTTGAGGATTTTGGGTGCGAGGAGGGCACTGATCGCCTCGGCGAGTGCGTCGGGCTCGAGCATGCGACCCATGCCGGTTTCGCCGCAGGCCTGGTCGCCGCTGTCGGGGCCGAGGATGGTGACGCCGTCGCTTTCGAGCTGGGCAACGTTACGCTGGGTTGCCGGGTGTTCCCACATCTGCCGGTTCATCGCCGGGGCGACGATCAGCGGACAGTCGCGGGCCAGGCACAGCGTCGACAGCAGATCGTCGGCGAGTCCGAGCGCCGCTTTGGCCATGAAGTCGGCGGTGGCCGGCGCGACCACGATGGCAGCCTTGTCGCGTGACAGCTCAATGTGCGGCATGCCGTTGCCGATGCGGCCGTCCCACATGCTGGTGTAGACCGGATGGCCCGACAGCGCCTGCAAAGTGGCCGGCGTGATGAAACCGCAGGCGGCTTCGGTCATCACCACATGTACTTCAATGCCGCGGTCGCCGAGCCGGCGCACCAGTTCCGCTGCCTTGTACGCGGCGACGCCGCCGGTCAGGCCGAGCAGCACTTTTTTACGGGCATTTTTGCTATCAATATCAGGCACGTAGTGCTTTCCACGTGAGGGGACGGCAAGTGTAACTGCAAATCCGGCAACGGGTAAACCGCGGCCGGACTGGTGCGTTCTCAGTATGTATCCCGGAGAAACAACAATGGCAATTACCGACTGGCCGCTGGATGACCGTCCCCGCGAGAAACTGCTCGCCAAGGGGCCGCAGGCCTTGTCCGATGCCGAGCTGGTGGCCATATTTTTGCGCACCGGTATCAAGGGCAGAAGCGCGGTCGATCTCGCACGCGACCAGCTGACCCGTTTCGGTTCGCTGTCCGCACTGGCCGGGGCGTGCAACGAGTCGTTTTGCGCCGAACCCGGGCTCGGTCCGGCGAAATACGCGCAACTGCAGGCCGCGCTGGAAATCGCCAAGCGCACGCTGCGCGAGAAACTCAACGCGGGCGTGGCGATGTCAGCACCCGGTGCGGTACGCGACTACCTGCGCCTGATGTTGCATGGCCGTCCGCACGAAGTGTTTGTCGCGGTATTCCTCGATGCCCAGCACCGGGTGGTGGCCGCGGAGGAACTGTTCCGCGGCACGCTGACCCAGACCAGTGTCTATCCGCGGGAGGTGGTGAAGCGGGCACTGCATTTCAACGCGGCCGCAATCATTTTTGCCCACAACCATCCGTCCGGCGTCGCCGAGCCCAGCCGCGCGGATGAAGCGCTGACTGTGGCGTGAAAACAGGCGCTGGCGCTGGTTGATGTGCGTGTACTGGACCATTTTGTCGTCGCTGGCGATGGTGCTTTGTCGTTTGCAGAGCGCGGTATATTGTAAGTTATTGTTTTTATTAAGTTATTGTTTTTGGCGTCGGATGATGCCGGGGCTCGAAAGGGTTGAGGCTAGGGGTCATTCCAGTGTATGATCGCGCCTTTTCTGAATTTGCGGAGCACTGAAATGGCACGGGTCTGCTGCGTCACCGGCAAAAAGCCGATGGTTGGGAACAACGTTTCCCATGCCAACAACAAGACGAAACGGCGTTTCCTGCCCAACCTGCAAAAGCGCCGGTTCTGGGTCGAAAGCGAAAATCGTTGGATCAGCCTGCGTGTATCCACCGCCGGTCTGCGTACTATCGACCGCAAGGGCATTGATGTTGTCCTCGCCGACCTGCGCGAGCAGGGTGTGCGCTTCTAAACAAGGAAACGATCATGCGTGAAAAAATCAAACTCGAATCGACCGCCGGCACGGGTCACTTCTACACCACCACCAAAAACAAACGCACGATGACTGAGAAAATGGAGATCAAGAAGTTTGATCCCGTCGCGCGCAAGCATGTGGCGTACAAAGAAGCGAAGATCAAGTAATCGCCGCGTCAGCGGCAATGAAGAACCCGCCGTCAGGCGGGTTTTTTATTGCCGCAGAATCACCGTTTCTTGCATAAATAAAAAAGCCCGCTGCTCAGCGGGCTTTTGTGTTGGGTGCGTAACGCGTCAGGAAGCGTAGCAGCGCAACTGGCGCGAGAACTTCTGCAGTGCCTCAATGCCGCTCGCTTCAGCGCGATGGCACCAGTCTTCCAGCTGCTTGACCAGTTGTTCTTTCGAGGCGGCGGAGCGCTGCCAGACCTGCGCCAGTTCATCGCGCATGGCGAAGACGGTAGCGAGTTTCTTGCTCTGGCGGATCGCGGCTTCGCGCTGCTCCAGCTCGGCTGCAGGCAGTGCAGCCTTGTCGATGCGCAGCCAGCGCTTGAGCTTGCCCATGTCGATGCCGGCGCCTTTGAGCGCCTGCACTTCCCCGGCACAGGTTTGACGAAGTGACGTCGCGTACTTGGCGATCACCTCGTAGCGGTGGGTCAGCACGGCCTGCAGGGTCGCCTGATCGCAGCTGGTCTTGGAGTTGTCCAGCACCAGCTTGGGCGCAATTTTCTTGACGTGGGCAAGACCCAGCGTCTCGAGAATGCGGATGTACAGCCAGCCGATGTCGAACTCATACCAGCGGTTCGACAGCTTGGCCGACGTGGCGTAGGCATGGTGGTTGTTGTGTAGTTCCTCACCGCCGACCAGGATGCCCCAGGGAATGATATTGGTGCTGGCATCGGCCGGTTGGAAGTTGCGGTAGCCCCAGTAGTGACCGATGCCGTTGATGACACCGGCGGCCAGGAACGGAATCCACAGCATCTGCACGGCAAATATGGTGATGCCGATCGGGCCGAGCAGGATCACGTTGGTGACCAGCATGATGGCGATACCCCAGCGGTCATGGCAGTAGATATTGCGCTCGAGCCAGTCGTCCGGCGTGCCATAGCCATAACGGTCCAGGGTCTCCTGGTTGCGGCCTTCCTTGCGATACAGTTCGGCACCTTGCAGCAATACCTTGCGGATGCCAAAGATCTGCGGGCTGTGCGGGTCATCGACGGTTTCGCACTTGGCGTGGTGTTTACGGTGGATGGCTGTCCAGTGTTTGGTCAGCATGCCCGTGGTCAGCCACAGCCAGAACCGGAAGAAGTGCGCCGGAATCGGATGCAGATCCAGCGCGCGGTGCGCGGAGTGCCGATGCAGGTAAATCGTCACCCCTGCGATCGTAATGTGGGTGAGGATGAGGGTATAAGCGAAATAACCCCACCACGGTAAATCCAGAACCCCTGTGTACATTCAATACCTCGTTAAATATGGGTGCTTTTACTATATCGGGGCGAGTGTACTGAAGATCAACTGTCGGGGATAGCCTGAATATCAATGCCCTCGAGGAGCTGGTATCTAAGTATTTGTTTTATTGATACTTTTATTGGATGTTGGGGCTTGTTTTAACCGTGCCCATCACCCTGATTTCACGTTGCGGGTAAGGGATTTCGATGCCATCCCGGCGGAAGGCCTGCCAGATGCCGCCGTAAAGGTCGGAGCGCAGGGCTGCCTGCCCCTGGTCCGGATCGATGATCCACACGCCCAGTTCGAGGTTGATACCGCTGTCGGCAAAGCCGGAAATCAGCGCGCCCGGGGCAGGATCGGCGATGACCCGCGGATGTGCCGCCGCGACTTCAATCATGAGTTTTCGGGCGGCATCCAGATCCGTGGCGTAGGAAACCTGGATCGGCAGGGCGACGCGGACCTTGCGGTCGGTAAAGGAATGATTGACCACCGTCGAGGTGATGATGGTTTCGTTCGGAATGATGGCTTCGAGCCCGCCCATGCCGCGCACCACGACATAACGCGCAGTCATCCGTGTCAGCGTGCCCGAATGTTCGCCGATGGTGACCACATCGCCGATGCTGACCGAGCGGTCAAGCAGGATGATGAAGCCGCTGATGTAATTGGCAGCGATTTTCTGCAGGCCGAAACCGATGCCGACGCCGAGCATGCCGCCGAACACCGAGAGCACGGTGAGGTCGATACCCAATGCAGGCAGGGCGATCAGCAAGGCGGCGAGCAGCAAGAGGACCTGTGCGAGCTTGGCGAACATCACGCGCAGGTTGACCTGCAGCGTGGTGGCCTTCATCAGGCGCGTTTCAATCAATCGGCCCAGCCACAGCGCGACCAGCAGTGTTCCGACCACCGACAACGTGCCCTGCAGCACCAGCAGCAGGGAGATCTGGTGCTTGCCGGCGGTAAAGCCGATGTCATTGAGGGTATCGCGCACCGGCGGCCACAGTCCGGTGAGGTAGATCGCGACCCCGATCCAGGCCAGCCAACTGATCCAGCGTTCTGACGCGCGCAGCCAGTCGCTGGGGGCGAAGGTATGTCGCAACGCATAGATCGCCATGCGGACCAATGCCATTGCCAGCAGCAGAGTTGCCGCGACATCGAGCAGCGGCGTTTTCTGCCAGTAATGCAGGATTGTCCGGCTAAAGGTGATCATCACCAGCGTTGACAGCGGGAACATCAGCCGTTGCAGGCTGCCGACACCCAGCGCCTGGGTGACGTCCATCGGCGCATGGCCGTGCACGCGCCGGTTGTAACGGCGCGCGAGGAACCAGCCGATGCCGATGCACAGCAGCATCACGCCGACCTGCCACAGGATCTTGATGCTGTGCAGATCTTCCCAGAGGTCGAGCAGCAGGCCGTGAATTTCAGCGGATGCGGTCATGGACGATGGCGGGTATTGCGGTGTATCGGGAAAAAATCATGTTAGCACGCAGGAATCGCGTGTTCAGCCTGGAGCGCGCTCCAGCGCCACGGCAAAAAATCCGTCGGTGCGATGAATGTGCGGCCACAGCTGCATATGGTCGCCGCATTCCAGTGTGATCCCCTGTTTCTGCAACAGTTCGCTGCAGTTCAGCGTGGTGAATTGCGGATGCGCCGCAAGAAATGCGTCGACGATCTGCTGGTTTTCCGTGGTCAGCAGGCTGCAGGTGGCGTAGACCAGCCGGCCGCCGGGTTTCACCAGTCGCGCGGCGGCGTTGAGGATCGCGGTCTGCTTGACCACCAGTTCGGCGACGCCCTCGGGCGATTGGCGGAATTTCAGGTCGGGATTGCGGCGCAGCGTGCCCAGCCCGCTGCACGGCGCATCAACCAGCACGCGGTCGATTTTGCCGGCCAGTCGTTTCACCTTGGTGTCGTTTTCATGCGCGATCACCAGCGGGTGCAGATTGGACAGGCCGGAGCGTTTCAGCCGCGGTTTTAGTTTGGACAGGCGTTTTTCCGAGACGTCGAAGGCATAGATGCGGCCCTGCGAGTTCATCAGCGCGCCCAGCATCAGCGTCTTGCCGCCGGCGCCGGCGCAGAAATCGACAACCAGCTCGGTGCGCCGCGGCGCCAGCAGGTAGCCCAGCAACTGGCTGCCTTCGTCCTGCACTTCGATGGTGCCGCTGGTAAACAGTGGATGGCGGCTCAGTGACGGTTTGCCCTGCAACCGGATGCCAATCGGCGACAGCGGCGTGGGTGTGGCCGCGATACCTTCGGCTTCGAGCCGTGCCAGCACGTCGTCGCGGGTTGCACGCAAGGTGTTCACGCGCAGATCCAGCGGGGCTGATTCCTGCAGTGTACGTCCGAGCGAGCGGATGAATGTTTCATCATGTTCCGGCAGACGGTCGATGACCCATTGCGGCAGGTCGGCTTCAGCGGACAGCGGCAGCGCACCCTGCGCCCGCGTGCTGTTGAGCCATTCGGTTTCAGCGCCTGAGCACAGCGCACCGAGTTCGCGCCCGCTGTAGCCGGCGATACGGGAGAGCCACAACAGCAGCAGCTGGCGCGGCGTGGCGTCAGGCGCAATATGGTCGAGCAGCAGTTTGCGGCGCAGGACGCCGAATACCGACTCAGCGACAAAGGCGCGGTCCTGCTGTCCCAATGCCAGCCGGTCGCGGAAATAACGGCTGAGCACGGCGTCCGCCGGATATTCAAACGTCAGCACACGGCCGAGTGCGGTGGCTGCTTCCTCGAGGCGCGAATGAGAGGGACCCGAACGCGTGTTGATCACCGGTTCTTCGGTTTTGGAGAATGATTTTCTGAATGGAGGTTTCATCGGTCGCTGACCCTGATTTCGCCGACGAGTTGCTCACCCGAGACTTCGCCATGGCGGTTATAAAAACGGATGCGTACCGGGAGATTGCGGTAGTCCGTGGCGAGCCAGACGGCAAGGCTTTCATTGTCGTGTTCCCGCACCTGGATGACGGGAATGGTGCGCAGACGGCCCAGCGGGGTGTCTATGGTTTCAGGCGGCAGCACATCAAAGCTGACGATGTCGAGGCGCGGGCCGCGGGTAAACGGAAAACGGATGCGTCCCGGCGCCGGCGGCGCCAGCGCGAGATGATACATGAAGCTGACCACGTCCTGGCTGTCGGCGGGGAGTTCAACGGTGGTCTGTTGCGGCAGGCGGCCCAGCCGCACCTTGTGTTCCGTCCAGTCGAATACCGCGATCGATTCCTCGGTGCGGCTGCCGCGTTTGATGCTGGCGAGAAAACGCTCGGGACGCAGGCCCTGATCGGACAGCGTGCCCTGACTCAGATAGTTGTAGCGGTGCGGCCGGAACATTTCAATCAGGCCGGTGCTTTCCGACTGGCTGCCCAGCCGGTATCGCGTGTCCTCGAATTCCCAGGTCTGCACTGTGCGGCCAACGGGCGTCTGGTCGGGCCCCATCGTCAACTGGTAAGTGATCTGGCCCTTGCGCGGAAAACTGGGCATGGGCGGTGCTTCGGGCAACCGGAAAGTGGTGGCAGCTGCGCTCGCGGTGACCACCGGTTCTGCGGAAGCCGGTGGCGCAGCCGGTTCTGCGGCAGCAGCGGGATTGTTGTCGGTCGGAACCGGCGCCGTGTCCGGCAGGGCTGCCGCAGAGGACGCGGCGGATGCCACGGGCTTGCGTTGCGGCGCAACGGGTGGCACTGCGGGCTGCGCCGGCAGCGGTTGCAGGCGCGCGGTCAGTGTCGGCAGTTCGGGCGGCGCTTCCGGCGGCATCAGCCATGAGCCGGCGAGCAGCGCGGCATGGGCGATGACTGAAATGGCTGCGGCGGCGAGCATGCGCCGCGCCGTGCGGCGTGCGCTCATGGCTGTCCCGCTGTCGGCATGTCGAGCTTGACGATGACCTGCTCGTAACGGCTGCCGTCGTCTTCGATGATGCGCATTTTCACCGGCAGCATCGCGTGTTCCCGCGCCAGCCAGATTTCAGTGGCGGTGTCGCCGGGTGCGCGCTGTTTGATCAGATGGATGACGGCCAGACGTCCCATCGACGTTTCCAGTGCAGTGTCCGGACCGATGGCGTAACGGTACTGATCGATCTTGCGGCCGTTGGTCATCGCAAACTTCAGGTCGCGCACTTGATCGGCATTGAGAAACAGGAACTGGTACATCACCGACAGGCGGTCCTGCGCACCGGACGGCAGTGCGGCCGTTTCGCTGCGGCCATCGTGGGTAAGCGTCAACGTGTGTGCGGTCCAGTCGAAGTCGGCGCGCACACGACGTGCATCGCTGTTGCCCCGCGTCGCTTCAAAGGCCAGCGGGCGAAGACCGGACCGGTCGACTTCGCCGCTGCTGGTGACGCGCGCCGGACGGCGCTGCACGAGGGCCAGCACGCCGGTGGCATGGGTTTCGCTGACAATGCTGTAACGGCCGTCGCGCATTTCGAACACATCCTGCATCACGCCGACGGGTGTGGCGTTGAGCGAAACCTCGTATTGCGCGTGCACGGACTGCGGCGCCGCCAGTACCGGCACCGCCTGCAGCAGCAGTCCCAGCAGTAGCGCAGCCCGCGTGATGATCCGCTCAGGCATCGGGTGGCGGCGACAGCAGGGTGCCGGCAGCGCTGCGCACGTTGCTGATCCGGACGCGACCATCCACATCCAGCGTGATGCGGTCTTCGCACAGCCAGCGCAGCGCCTGCGGATAAATGCGGTGCTCTTCGGTCAGCACGCGCGCGGCGAGCGCATCCTCATCGTCGCCGGGCAGCACTGGCACGGCGGCCTGGATGATGATCGGACCATGATCGAGTTGCGGGGTGACGAAATGCACCGTGCAGCCGTGTATGCGTGCGCCGGCAGCCAGCGCCTGGCGGTGGGTGTGCAGTCCGGTAAACGAAGGCAGTAGCGAGGGGTGGATATTGATCAGCCGGCCGCGGTAACGGTTGACGAAGTCTTCGGTGAGCACGCGCATGAAACCGGCAAGCACGACGATATCCGGACGGTGTACGTCGATGGTCTGGGCCAGCGCGGCGTCGAAATCGGCGCGTTGTTGGTACTGGCGGTGATCGACAACGGCGGTGGCGATGCCGTGGTCGGCAGCCGTGACAAGCCCCTTGGCGGCCGGATCATTGCTGATCACCGCGCAGATCTGCGCCGGCAGTTTGGCAGCGATCAGCGACGCCATATTGCTGCCGCGTCCGGAAATCAGTATCGCAATGCGTTTCAGGATGCTGTTTCCTTGTCAGGCCAAATCCGCAGAACCTTCTAGACCACAATGGTCTGTGCTTCGCCACGCTTGCGGCGGCGCACTGCGCCGATACGCCACACGCGTTCACCGGCTTTTTCGAGCAGCGCCTGCGCGCGTTTGGCGTCTTTTTCCGCAACCACAATCACCATGCCGATGCCGCAGTTGAATACGCGGTGCATTTCACCGTCGGCGACGTTGCCGCGCTCCTGCAGCCAGCGGAACAGCGGCGGCAGCGGCCACGCATCGCTGCGGATTTCAGCAGTCAGCCCTTCGCCCAGCACGCGCGGGATGTTGTCGACCAGTCCGCCGCCGGTGATATGCGCCAGACCTTTGACCGGAATTTTCTTCATCAGTTGCAGCACTGGCTTTACGTAAATTCGCGTCGGCGCGAGGATTGCATCCTTTAACGTGCGGCCGCCGATTTTCGCCGGCAGCTTGACCCCCGGCTGATCGAGGATGCGCCGGACCAGCGAATAACCATTGGACTGTACGCCGTTGCTGGCGAGGCCGAGCACGACGTCGCCGGGTTTGATGCTGCGGCCGTTGATGATTTTTTTCTTTTCGACGACGCCAACGGCAAAGCCGGCGAGGTCGTATTCGCCCGCCGGATACATGCCGGGCATTTCCGCGGTCTCGCCGCCGATCAGCGCGCAGCCGGCCATTTCGCAGCCGGCGGCGATGCCTTTGACCACGTCGGCCGCCGAGTTAACGTCGAGCTTGCCGCAGGCGTAGTAATCGAGGAAAAACAGCGGTTCTGCGCCCAGCGTCAGGATGTCGTTGACGCTCATCGCGACCAGATCGATGCCGATGGTGTCGTGGCGTTTCCACTGGAAGGCCAGCTTGAGTTTGGTGCCGACGCCGTCGGTTCCCGACACCAGCACCGGCTCGCGATAACCGCGCGGCACTTCGAACAGCGCGCCGAAGCCGCCGATGCCAGCCATCACCCCGGGGCGCATCGTGCGTTTCGCGTGCGGCTTGATGCGGTCGACGAGGGCATCGCCGGCATCGATGTCGACGCCGGCGTCACGATAGGTCAGCGATTTGCGGGTGGGGGTTTTGCGTTTCAAGGGAATTCCTGCGTGTATGGAGTGGCGTCCGGTGGTAGTGCGGGGCCGTGACGGTGTGCCCTGCTAAGATACGCATCCGGCAGCAGGTCTGGCCGTCACGAATTTTATCTTAAATGGGTATCCAGGGTTCCGTTCCGAAGCACTTGCAGGCAGGGCTGCGTGCAGTCACGCCGGTCATCGCTATTGCCCGGTCCCGAGGATCATCCGGGGCTGTGTTTCAGGGATGAGGCAGCTTGCACTGGAACTGGCGTCGCCGCCCGCACCGACGCTGGCCAATTTTGTCACCGGCGGCAACGCCGAGGTCTTGGCTGCATTGCGCGCACTGGTCGCCGGTGCGGCATGCGAGCGATTCATCTATTTGTGGGGCGCGTCGGGCAGCGGGCGCAGCCATCTGTTGCGTGCGGTGCTGTGCCAGTTGGGTGATGCGGGGCGTCGCGTGCGTGCTTACGGTGCCGGGGAAACGCCGGTGGTTGAAGACGGCTTGGAAGCCGTTGGCGTCGATGACGTGGAGCGCCTGGATGATCAGGCGCAAATAAAATTATTCAATATATTCAATAACTTGAAGGAATCCTCGGGCGTGCTGGTGGTGACCGGCGACCGGCCGCCAGCCCGGCTACCGCTGCGCCCCGACCTGCTGACGCGGCTGGCTTGGGGCCTGGTGTATGAAGTGCATGCGCTGAGCGAAGACGATCGTCGCGCCGCGGTGCTCGATTACGCCGCCGCGCGCGGCTTCACGCTGCCGTCTGAAGTGACGGATTACCTGCTGACGCGGGTGCCGCGCGACTTGAGTTCGCTGCGTGCGCTGGTCGACACGCTGGACCGGGTATCGCTGGAACAGAAGCGCGCGGTGACGGTACCGCTGGCGCGTGAAGTGCTGCAGCTTGTACAACAAAAAAACTGAAAAGAAAACGGAAACACCGATGATTCTGGCGTTGTTTGATCTCGACAATACCCTGCTCGCCGGCGACAGCGATTTTGAATGGGCGCAGTTCCTGATTGACCGCGGGGTGCTTGACCGCGAGGTGTACGAGGCGCGCAATCAGCAGTTCTATGACCAATACAAAGCCGGCACGCTGGATATCCACGAGTTCCTCGACTTCCAGCTGAAACCGCTGTCGCGCCATCCGCGCAGCGTGCTGGATGAATGGCATGCCGATTACATGCGCAACCGCATCCTGCCGATGGTTCGCGACTCCGCCCGCGCGCTGGTGGCGCGTCATCAGGGTGAAACGCGGGTGCTGATCACCGCCACCAACAGTTTTGTCACTGCGCCGATTGCGCGCGAATTCGGCATCGAACACCTGATTGCCACTGACCCCGAGGCGCGCAACGGCGAGTTCACCGGCGGGGTCGAGGGCACGCCGTGTTTCCGCGAGGGCAAGGTCACGCGCCTGGAAGGGTGGCTGGCTGCGCACGGGGAATCCATAAAAAGTGTTACAAAATCAACGTTTTACAGTGATTCCCATAATGATCTGCCGCTGCTCGAGCGGGTCACCCACCCGGTGGCGGTGGATCCGGACGCCGCGCTGCGTGCGCAAGCCGTTGCGCGCGGCTGGCCAGTGATGAGTCTCAACTGAATGCCGGCGACGCCCATGTATAATCGCGCCGTTTTCTCCTTGCGGCGCTGGGCGCGGGTGTTTCGATGGATGCAACCCGGTCTACCAACAGCGCTGACTGATATTCCCGCATGATCACCAAGTTTCTCGGCCGCGTGTTTTCGGGCCGCATGTTCAAATCCGCGAAACCGCGGATCATTCCCGTGGCCGATCACGGCATCACCCGTGAGCGCATCGGCAACTGCGCGCTGCGCACCTGCGACGCCTTGCAGGAAGCGGGTTATGCCGCGTTTGTCGTCGGCGGCGCGGTGCGCGACCTGATCCTTGGCCGTGCGCCCAAGGATTTTGACGTCGCCACCAATGCCACCCCGGAAGAAGTGCGCGGCATTTTCCGCCGTTCGCGCATCATCGGCCGCCGTTTTCGCATCGTGCATGTGTTGTGCGGTCGCGACCTCGTTGAAGTCACCACCTTCCGCGGCCCGGCGGATGTCGCCGACGCCAGCCACCAGGTTGAGGACGAACATGGCCGCCTGCTGCGCGACAACGTCTGGGGCGATCAGGCGCAGGACGCGACGCGCCGCGATTTCACCATCAACGCGCTGTTCTACGACCCGTCGCGCGAAGAAGTCTGGGATTACCACGGCGGCGTCGCCGATCTCAAGAGCAAACGCCTGCGCGTGATCGGCGATCCGGCGCAGCGCTACCGCGAAGATCCGGTGCGCATGCTGCGCGCCGCGCGTTTTGCCGCGTCCTGCGGGCTGGAAATGGATGCCGCCACCCGCAAGCCGGTGAAGTCGCTGGCGCCGCTGCTGGCCAATGTGCCGGCGGCGCGGCTGTTCGACGAAATGCTCAAGCTGCTGTTGTGCGGCCATGCCGCGGAGTGCGTCAAGCGTCTGCGCAAGGAAGGCCTGCACCACGGCCTGCTGCCGATGCTCGATGTCATTCTTGAGCAGCCGATGGGCGAGCGCTTTGTCATGCTGGCGCTGAAAAACACCGACACCCGCATCCGCACTGGCAAGACCATCTCGCCGGCGTTCCTGTTCGCCGCGCTGCTGTGGCACGAGGTGCTGGCCGAGTGGAAAAAAATCCAGGCCCGCGGCGTGTCGCCGGTGCCGGCGCTGCATGAGGCGATGGATGACGTGCTCAATCAGCAGACCGAACAGCTGGCGATCCCGCGACGGTATTCGTCGGACATGAAGGAGTTGTGGGTCATGCAGCCGCGCTTCGAGCAGCGCGCGGGGCAGCGGCCGTACCGCCTGCTTGAACAGCCGCGCTTCCGCGCCGCCTATGATTTTCTGCTGCTGCGCTGCGAAAGCGGCGAAGTGGAGAAGTCGCTCGGCGACTGGTGGACCAGTTTTCAGGACGCCGACGATGATGCCCGCGCCACCATGCTGGTCGCCGATGCCGCGCCTGCAGCAAAACGTCGCAAACGCCGTCGCCGCAAACCGACTGACGCCGCACCCGCCGCGGAATAATGGTTGTGAATCAGGCGCCACGAATGGCCTGCATTGCGCTCGGCGCCAACATCGGCGAACCGCTGCGCCAGATCGAAGCCGGATTCCAGGCGCTGGCGGCGCTGCCCGGCACCCGGCTGCAGGCGCGTTCCTCGCTGTATCGCAGTGCACCCGTGGGTTATGCCGACCAGCCGGATTTCATCAACGCGGTGGCGCTCATCGAAACCACGCTGGAACCGCACGCCCTGCTCGAAGCACTGCTGACCATTGAGCGCATCAACGGCCGCGTGCGCGAATTTCCCAACGCGCCGCGCACGCTCGATCTGGACATCGTGCTCTATGGCGATACCGTCGTGCATGACTCCGGCCTGACCATTCCGCATGCGCGCATGTTGGAGCGCGCCTTCGTCATGGTACCGCTCGCTGAAGTGGCTCCTGATATGCCGGTGCCGGGTCACGGCACGGTGCGTGAACTCGCGGCGGGTGTCGATGCCGCCGGCGTTGCGCAACTGCAGCGGATGCCGGCGTGAAGGATGCCGGTATGAGTCTTAATCCGAAATACCGCTACATCGTGGTCGAGGGCCCGATCGGTTCCGGCAAGACCACCCTGGCGCGGAAACTGGCCGATCATCTCGCGGCCACGCCGTTGTTTGAAGACCCGGAGGCCAATCCGTTTTTGCCCGGTTTCTACCAGTACCCGGCGCGCCATGCGCTACCGGTGCAGCTGTTTTTCCTGTTCCAGCGCAGCAACCAGGTGCGCGATCTGGCGCAGTCCGACCTGTTTCGCGGCGTCACCGTCGCCGATTTCATGCTGGAGAAGGATCCGCTGTTCGCGCAGATGAACCTCAATGATGCCGAACTGGCGCTGTACCGGCAGATTTACGACCATCTCAAGCCGCAGGCGCCGCAACCGGACCTGGTGATCTACCTGCAGGCCGGCGTCGAGACGCTGATCGGGCGCGTGCGCAAACGCGCGACTTCCTACGAGCGCGCGATTTCCGATGAATATCTGCTGCGACTGGCCGATACTTACGCACGCTATTTCCATCATTACGATGCTGCGCCGCTGTTGATTGTCAATTCGGATAATCTGAACTTCGTTGATTCACCGGCGGATTTTGATTTATTGTTGCAGCGGATCAATGCGCTGCGCGGTCCACGCGAATTTTTCAGCCTGGGCAGCTGATCCAGCTCATTGAGTCGCACACAAGAGGAGAACACCCATGCGTATCACGCTGAGCAATCTGCACAAGATGATGCGGGAAGGCGAGAGGATCACCATGCTGACCTGCTACGACGCGAGCTTTGCTTCGCTGCTCGACGGCGCCGGCGTCGATACGCTGCTGATCGGAGATTCTC
Organism: uncultured beta proteobacterium; assembly: GCA_903933915.1. Classification (GTDB taxonomy): domain Bacteria; phylum Pseudomonadota; class Gammaproteobacteria; order Burkholderiales; family SG8-41. The sequence goes on from CAIZLW010000005.1 coordinate 23,229, forward strand.
TGGGGAATGTGCTGCAGGGTCATGAATCGACGCTGCCGGTAACGCTGCGCGACATTGTGTATCACACGGCCTGCGTGGCACGCGGCGCCAAGAACGCCTTCATCGTCGGCGACATGCCCTTCGGCACCTTCCAGATCAGCCCGCAGGAGGCCTTTCGCAATGCCGCCGAGATCATGGCGGCTGGCGCGCAGATGGTAAAAATCGAAGGTGGCCGGCCGATGCTGGAAACCATCGCTTTCCTGACCGAGCGCGGCATTCCGGTGTGCGGCCATCTTGGGCTGACGCCGCAGTCCGTGCACCAGCTCGGCGGCTACAAGGTGCAGGGCAAGGCCGAGGACGATGCGCAGCGGTTGCTGGATGACGCACGGATTCTGGAAGAGGCGGGGGCCGGCATGATCGTGCTTGAAGCCATTCCCGCGTCACTGGCGAGCCAGGTGACCGCCGCCGCCAAGGTGCCGACCATCGGCATTGGCGCCGGCGTCGATTGCCACGGGCAGGTGCTGGTGCTGCACGACATGCTCGACGTTTATCCCGGCAAAAAAGCCAAATTCGTCAAGAATTTCATGAAAGCCGCTGCGGGTTCGATCCAGGATGCGGTCGCGCTTTATGTGGCGGAGGTGCGTTCGGGCAAATTCCCGGGCCGCGAACACTCGTTCTGACCTCCGGCGGCATCTGCCGCCGCGACCCGCGGGCGCATATATAATGCGCCCTCGTTTATCCACCCTGCCACCGACCCACGGTCCCCAATGGACGTCATTCATTCCGTGCCCGAACTGCGCGAACGCCTGCGGCGCGAACCCGACAACGTGTTCGTGCCGACGATGGGCAATCTGCACGAGGGGCATATCGAGCTGATGCGCATCGCCAAGCCGCGCGCCGCCTGCACCGTGGTCAGCATATTCGTCAACCGGCTGCAGTTCGGACCGCGCGATGATTTTGACCGTTACCCGCGCACTTTGCAGGCCGACTGCGACAAGCTGCGCGGCGCCGGCGTCGACGTGGTGTTCGTGCCTGACGAAAAGGCGATTTATCCCGAGCCGCAGACCTACGTCGTCGAGCCCTCGGACCTGCAGAACATCCTCGAAGGCGCCCACCG
>CAIZLW010000006.1 GCA_903933915.1 uncultured beta proteobacterium
GAGCCGATCACCAGCGCCTGCGGCGCACCGCCCAGCGTTTTGGCGTAGGCAATCGCCTTGGTGCCCGGCAGCAGACGCGAACCGGAAACCATCGCGGCGATGGTATCGAGCAGATGGTGTTTGGTTTTTTCGGCGACGTGTTTCGGCAGCGGCTTTTTCGCGGCACCGGCCATATAGGTGGCCAGTGTCTTCATCAGCGGCGATACGGTTGTTTTGGAATTGGTTTTTGATTTCTTGCTCATGGCATCAGTACTCCGCCGTTAACGTGAATGGATTGACCGGTAATGTAACGCGCGTCGGGTCCGCACAGCATGCGTACCATCGCCGCGATTTCCTGGGGCTGGCCGCGACGGCCGACCAGCGGCAGCGTCTTGCGGAAATCCGGGCGCTCCGGAGCGCCGGGCAGGCCGCGCACGGTGTCGATCGGACCCGGCACCACGCAGTTCACCGTGATGTTGTGTTCGGCCAGGTCGTGGGCCACTGCCTTGGTCATTGCGGCGAGACCGCCTTTTGCGGCGACCACGTGTGCGCGGTGCAGGGCACCTTTGTGGCCGGTCATACCGCCGGTGTAAACCAGAGTGCCGCCGCCCGACTTGATCAGATGCGGCAGTGCCGCCTGGGATACGAGGAAGGCACCGTCGAGCACGGTGGAGATCACGCGTCGCCATTCCGCAAACGAAATTTTTTCAAACGGCGTTTCGGCGCGGATGGCGGCGTTGCTAACCACCATGTCGATGCGGCCAAACTGCTTGATGGTTTCATCCACCAGGTGTTTCACTGCATCCGGATCAGTGACGTCGCCCATGCACAGCGCGGCTTTGCCGCCGGCTTTCTGGATCATCGCCACGGTTTCCTCGCCGGCGTCGCGGGAGGTGTTGGCGTTGATCATCACCGTTGCACCGCCCGCCGCGAGTGATCGCGAAATGGCGCGGCCGATGTTGCGTGCGCCGCCGGTGATCAGGGCAACCTTGCCGGCGAGATCATCGCCGGGTCGCATGCCAATCTCATATGTCATAAATACCCTTTTATAATCAAATGGTTGTTAGTTATTGGTCAAGCCGGAGTCGCGGACGACCTTGCCCCACTTAGCGACCTGCGCGTTCAGATAGGTGGTGAATTCCTGTGACGTGGTCCAGGTCAGTTCAGCGCCTTGTGCCGCGGCGCGTTCTTTCATGTCGGCCAGCGTCGTCACCCGTTTCATTTCGCGTCCGAGGCGCTCGACCACCGGCGCCGGGGTGCCGCGCGGCACCATCACGCCATTCCAGGCGTTGACGTCAAAACCCGGAACGCCGGATTCGGACACCGTCGGAATATCCGGCAGAGCGGGCGAGCGTTTCATTGAGCCCACGGCGATGGCGCGGGCGCGGCCGCCTTTGACGAAGGGCAATGCGGCCGGCAGCGACGCAAAAGTGAATTGTGTTTCGCCGGAGACAATCGAGGTGAGCTGCGCACCGGTACCTTTATAGGGCACGTGCACGATATCGATCCTGGCCATCGATTTCAGCAGCTCGCCCGACAGGTGCGCGGTGGCGCCGGTGGTGCCCGCGGCGTAATTGACCTTGCCCGGACGCGCCTTGGCGTAAGCGATCAGTTCCTGCACGTTTTTGATCGGCAGACTGTTGTTGACCAGCAGCACGCCCGGGAACAGCGCGAACACGCTGACGCGCTCGAAACTTTTCACCGTGTCATAGGGCAGCGTCTTGTGCAGGCTGGGCATCACCGAAAAACTGGTGTGGGTATATAGAATGGTATGCCCGTCGGGCACGGCGGCGGCAACGATTTCGGCCGAGATCAGACCGCCGCCGCCGGGACGGTTGTCGATCACTACCTGCTGGCCCAGGCCTTCGCCCATCGCTTGCGCAAGCAGGCGTGACATGATGTCGGTGGTGCCGCCGGGCGCTGAAATGACCACCATACGGATCGGTTTGTCAGGGAAGGCGGCGGCAGCGCTGCCGGCTGCCATGACCAGCGCGCAGGCGACGATGCGTGCGCATTGCAGGGGCTTGAACATCAGGGTTTCTCCTTGGGTGGGGCTGATGCGGCAGGTTTCCGCATTAGAACTGGTGCGGAAGGCCGCTTGGCGCAGCGGTGCTTGCGCAAGACGGGCGATTCTAGCAGCCCTTTTGCGCACCCGTAGCCGTGTGTCCGTACTGTAAAATATCGCTTTGAACGAAGGGGCATGCAGTGAAAAAACCGCTGGTCGGCATTGTCATGGGTAGCCAGAGCGACTGGGATGTGATGCAGCACGCCGTGGATATAGTGCAACAGTTCGGCGTGCCCTGCGAAGCCAAGGTTGTTTCCGCGCACCGCACCCCCGATCTGTTATACGCCTACGCCGAACAAGCCGAAGCGCGTGGCCTGCAATGCATCATCGCCGGCGCCGGCGGCGCGGCCCACCTGCCGGGCATGCTTGCCGCGAAGACCATCGTGCCGGTACTCGGCGTGCCGGTGACCTCGCGCGCGCTGCAGGGCCTCGATTCGCTGCTGTCCATCGTGCAGATGCCCAAAGGCATTCCTGTTGCCACCTTCGCCGTCGGTGAAGCGGGCGCAGCCAATGCAGGACTGTTCGCCGTCGCGACGCTGGCGCGCAACGACGCCAAGCTCGCGAAAAAACTCACCGCCTTCCGCAAGAAGCAGACCGCGGTGGTGCGTGCGATGAAACTGCCGGTGAAGAAATGAAAGGCTTAAAACCTTTTTGCCACAACGCGCTGGAAGAAGTGGCACTCAAAAATCAACTTACAGGATGGGCAGGATGAAACTGCACATGCAAGGGTTTTATCTTGTTCATCCTGCCCATCCTGTTAATGAGCTTTAGGTTTTGGCCATGATTTTCCCCGACGCCATGCTCGGCATGCTCGGCGGTGGCCAGCTCGGCCGCATGTTCACGCTCGCCGCACACAGCATGGGTTACCGCGTCACCGTGCTCGACCCCGATCCGCTTAGCCCTGCGGGCGCGATCGCCGATGTGCACCTGAAAGCCGCGTACCAGGATCGCGAAGCGCTGCAGCAGCTCGCCGATACCTGCGTCGCTGTTACCACTGAATTTGAAAACGTGCCTGCCGACAGTCTGCGCTGGCTGGCCAGCCACTGCACCGTGCGTCCCGGTGGCGACGCCGTCGCCGTGGCGCAGGACCGCATCCGCGAAAAAGCGTTCTTCCGCGCGTGTAATCTGGGTGTTGCGCCGTATGCCGTGATCGAAAGTGATGCCGATATCGCGAAGGCGCCGGCCAGCCTGTTCCCCGGCATTCTCAAGCGCGCGCGTTTCGGCTACGACGGCAAAGGCCAGGTGCGCGTCGCCAATGCCGACGAAGCGCGCAAGGCGTTCAAGGACATGGGTTCCGAATCCTGCGTGCTCGAACAGCGCATCGCGCTCAAATGCGAAATCTCCGCAGTGGTCGCGCGTGGCGCCGATGGCGCCGGCCGCAGCTTCCCGGTTTCGGAAAACCGTCACCGCATGGGTATCCTCGATGTCAGCATCGTGCCCGCGCGTGTCGCGCCCGAGCTGGCGAAGCAGGGCGAAGAATGGGCGCTGCGCATCGCCGACAAACTCAATTATTGCGGCGTGCTCGCAGTGGAATTTTTTGTCACCGAATCCGGCGAACTGCTGGTCAATGAAATGGCGCCGCGTCCGCATAACAGCGGCCACTACACCATCGATGCCTGCGTGACCTCGCAGTTCGAACAGCAGGTGCGCACGCTGTGCGGGCTGCCGCTGGGCGACACCAAACTGCTGTCGCCGGTGGTGATGGTCAACCTGCTGGGCGAAGCCTGGCAGCAGGGCGCGCCGCATTGGGACCGCGTATTGAACCTGCCCGATGCCAAGCTGCACCTCTATGGCAAACATGAAGCGCGCGGCGGGCGCAAGATGGGCCACTACACCGTGCTCGACCACAGCGCCGAAGCCGCGCTGCAAAAGGCGCTGATCACCCGCGCCGCGCTGTACCCCGACTGGCAAGATTAAACAAAGTTTTGAACCGGAAACCCGATGAGCGATGCCCCGCTGTACAAGACCGATCTGAAAAGCCTGCCCTTCCTGCACCGTGGCAAAGTACGCGACATCTACGCCGTCGGCGACGACAAGCTGCTGGTGGTGCAGAGCGACCGGCTGTCCGCGTTCGACGTCATTCTCGATGATCCGATTCCCGGCAAGGGCCGCGTGCTCACCGAGCTGTCCTGCTTCTGGTTCGACAAACTCAAGCACATCATCCCCAATCACCTGACCGGTATCGATCCCGCTACCGTAGTCGCGCCGGAAGAACGAGCGCAGATCGCCGGACGCGCGATGGTGGTGCACAAATACAAACCGCTGATGGTCGAAGCCGTGGTGCGCGGTTACATCATCGGTGCGGGCTGGAGCGACTACCAGACCACGGGCGCAATCTGCGGCATCAAACTGCCGGCCGGACTGAAGCAGGCCGAAAAACTGGCGCAGCCGCTGTTCACGCCGGCGTCGAAAGCGCCGGCCGGCCATCATGATGAAAACATCACCTATGACGATGTTGTCGCCACCGTTGGCGCAGAACACGCAGCGAAGGTGAAAGAAATCTCAATCCAGCTCTACAACGAAGCCGCCGCGTTCGCCGCGACGCGCGGCATCATCATTGCCGACACCAAGTTCGAATTCGGCGCTGATGCCAAAGGCAACATCATTCTCATCGATGAAGCGCTGACCCCCGATTCCTCGCGCTTCTGGCCTGCTGCGGAATACCGCACCGGCATCAGCCCGCCCAGTTTCGACAAGCAGTTCGTGCGCGACTGGCTGGAAACTCAGCCATGGAACAAGACCGCGCCGGCGCCGCGACTGCCGGCGGACGTGCTGAAAAAAACCTCGGAGAAGTACCGCGAGGCTCAGACCATGCTGTTGGGCAACTGAGATGACCGCTGAAGCCGGCAAACTGTTTTCCGATGGAAACCGTTCCGACGCAACGAACGCGGTGACCACCGGCATCCTGCCCGACCGCGACATCGCCAAGCTGATTGAAGGCGGGCGCATCAGCGCCGAAGGCGGTGTTGACCCGTCGCAGATCCAGCCGGCGAGTCTTGATCTGCGCCTCGGCGCCGTTGCATGGCGCGTACGCGCGAGTTTCCTGCCGGGCAAGTCCTCCACGGTGCAGGCCAAGATCGACCGCCTGCAGATGCACAAGATCGACCTCAGCAAACCAACGGTGCTGGAAAAGGGCTGCGTCTACATCGCCGAGCTGATGGAAGAACTCAAGCTGCCCGCCGACATCGCCGGCGCTGCCAATCCGAAAAGTTCCACCGGCCGCCTCGATATTTTTACCCGGCTGATCACCGATGCCGGCGTGGAGTTCGAAGGTGTTGCCGCCGGTTACAAGGGCAAGCTGTATGTGGAAATCATGCCGCATACCTTCAGCGTCCTTGCGCAACAGGGCACGCGGCTCAACCAGATCCGTTTCATGCGCGGCAATCCGCCGCCGTCCGACGCCAAGCTCACCGAACTCGATCAGACGCTGAAGCTGGTTTATTCCGATACCGATGGTCCGCAGCCGGCGATGATCAAGAACGGTCTTTGGGTGTCGGTCGATCTCGAAGGCGAAGCCAGCAACGGCATCATCGGTTATCGCGCCAAACACCACGCGCCTTTAATCGATTTATCGAAACTCAATCACTACGATCCGCTCGATTTCTGGGAGCCGATCCAGCGCAACGCCGAACGCAGCCTGGTACTGAGCCCGGATGACTTCTACATCCTGGTGTCGCGCGAACGCGTGCGCATCCCCAACAACTTTGCCGCATCGATGGTGCCGTACGACCCGTCGGTCGGTGAATTCCGCATCCACTACGCCGGCTTCTTTGATCCCGGTTTCGGCTACGGCACGAGCAACCTCAAGGGCGCGCGCGCCGTGCTGGAAGTGCGCTCGCACGACGTGCCGTTCATGATCGAACACGGACAGGACGTCGGTCGCCTGATTTACGAACGCCTGCTCGGCGAACCGCAAAGCATCTACGGCGTGACCATCGGCTCGAACTACCAGTCGCAGGGGCTGAAACTGTCGAAGCAGTTCAAGCCGCTGGCGATGCCGGTTTAAACCCGGGATCTTTAGCCGCAGAGTTCACAGAGCGCCGGGAGAAGAGCGAAACCCGATGTGCTTCCGGTTTGCGCCACGTGTTAACAGTATTGGTTTTCTCGGTGTCCTTTGTGGCTGCCCTGCTCTTGTTTTTCAGGCGCATCCGCCAGCAGGGAATTTATAAACTATTGTTTTTATTTATTTATTTTTTACTCTGCGGCAAACTCGCGCATGACCGTTTCTAACACCGACATCGCTCACGCCGCCGCTGTACTCAAGGCCGGCGAACTCGTCGCATTCCCGACCGAGACGGTGTACGGCCTCGGCGCCGATGCGTCGAACGCGGATGCGGTGCGCAAGGTATTCGCCGCCAAAGGCCGGCCCGCCGATCATCCGCTGATCGTGCACATCGCCGATGCCGTGCAACTCAGCAACTGGGCGCGCGATATTCCGCCGACAGCGCATCTGCTCGCCAAAAAATTCTGGCCCGGTCCGCTGACGCTGGTATTGAAGCGCAATCCCCAAGTCCCCGACGCCGTCACCGGTGGGCAGGACACGGTTGCTTTGCGCATACCCTCGCATCCGGTGGCGCAGGCCTTGCTGCGTGAATTCGGCGGCGGTATTGCGGCGCCGTCAGCGAATCGATTTGGCCGCGTGTCGGCGACCACGGCGGCGCATGTGCATGAAGAATTCGGCGACAGCGTCGCCTGCGTACTCGACGGCGGCGCTGCCGATGTCGGTATCGAATCAACCATCGTTGATTGTTCGCGCGGTGCACCGGCATTGCTGCGCCCGGGCTGGATCACGCCGCAGCAACTCGAAGCCGCGCTCGGCGCGCCGCTGGCGGCACCGCAGACCGCCGCGCCGCGCGCTCCCGGCATGCTCGACAAACACTACGCGCCGCAGACGCCGCTGATGCTGATGGAGGGCGACCTCATCAATGAACTCGCGCACAGCCTCATTCGCCAGGGCAAACGCGTCGCGGCGCTGGCGCGCACTTCACGGCGCCCACTGCTCGACGACTTGGTGTGGCTTGCCGCGCCGGCCGATGCCGCGGGTTACGCCCACGATCTGTACGCCAATCTGCGCAGGCTTGACCATGCCGGTTGCGATGCCATTCTGGTCGAACAGCCGCCGGAACAAGCGGAATGGATTGCAATCCGAGACCGGCTGAACCGGGCCGCCGCAGGCTCGGGCGAGGCGGAGGGCAGTTAAGGCATTACGCCCTGTGCAGCACCAAGGCGGATTGCTACACTGATTGGCCTTACAGCCCGGCAGGCTGAAGGTATAACCCATGCGACGCAGCGACTTCGACATTACCGACCGCATCCGCACCACCGACGCTATCGACGTGTGCGACGCCGTGGTACGCCTGTTCCGCGACCTGTTTCCCAAAGGCAATTCGCGTACGCTGGAACGCGCTTTCGAGGACCTGTCGAAGTATTACCACGGCAAACATCCCGACTACCATCCCTGCGACACCGAATACCACGATATCCAGCATGTGCTCGATGTCACGCTGGCGATGGCGCGGATGCTGGACGGCTTCCATCGTCATCCCGAAGCCCGGGCGCCGCTGACGCCGGAGTTGTTCACCGTCGGCATCGTCACCGCGCTGTTCCATGATTTTGGTTACCTGCGCAAGCGCAACGACCGCAAGCACCGCTACGGCGCAGAATACACGCTGATCCATGTCTCGCGTGGCTCGAAATTCCTGCTCGATTACATGCCGCGCGTCGGCCTCAAAAAATATGCGCGTGATGCATCCGTGATCATCCATTTCACCGGCTACGAACGCGACCCATCGACCATCCGCATGGATGATCCGGTGATGCGCCGCGTCGGCGAGATCCTCGGCACCGCCGACATCATCGCGCAGATGGCCGACCGCTGTTATCTCGAGAAATGCCACGACCGGCTGTATCCGGAATTCGTGCTGGGCGGGCTCGCCCGCCGCAAGCAGCCCGACGGCAAGATCATCGTCGTCTACAAGTCCGGTATGGACCTGCTGAGCAAGACCCCGGCGTTTTACGTCAATGCGATGAAGCGGCTCAACGACAAGCTGCACCAGGCTTACGACTACGCTGCAATCCACTTCGGCGGCAAAAACCTCTACCTCGAAGAAATGAAAAAAAACGAGGTGCATATCATTACTGCCGCCAAGTCGGCGGACCTGGGCCACCTGCGCCGCCGTGCGCCCAATACCCTGGCCAAAGGTGTCAAGGGTTATCCGGAATCACTGGTTATCCACTGACCGGTGTTAAGCGCTAAAGTGCGATCCGGGGCCGCTGGCCCCGGTTCCCGTTGAGGGGCACCCCAACACTGGATTATTCAATCAACAACAAGAAAGCCATGATGAAACACGACCTCATCCTGACCGCCAAAGGCCACACCGGCACCCAGAAACGCATGGAGCAGGAATTCGAGCTGATCAAGCTGTGGGAACAGCCCGACCGCGCCGCCGCATTGAAGGTTGCCGCCCCGAAAATCCGCGCACTGGCGCATACCGGCCACAGCAAGGTTGATGCCGCGCTGATGGATGCGCTACCCAAGCTGGAAATCATTGCCAACTTCGGCGTCGGCGTCGACCAGATCGATCTTGATGCCGCCAAACAGCGCGGCATCATCGTCACCAACACCGCGAATGTGCTCAATGACTGCGTCGCCGACTGCGCGATCGCGCTGATGCTCAACATCCTGCGCAAATTTCCGCAGGCCGACAAATACCTGCGCGCGGGGCTGTGGAAAACCCAGGGTACCTATCAGTTCACCACCTCGCTGGGCGGCAAGACGCTGGGCATCCTCGGCCTCGGCCGCATCGGTGAAGAAATCGCCGCGCGCGCGCAGGCCTTCAAGATGAACATCCGTTATCACAACCGCAACAAGAAGGATGTGCCCTACGCCTATGATCCGGATGTGGTTACGCTGGCGAAAAATTCCGATGTGCTGGTCGCGATTACGCCCGGCGGCCCCGAAACCAACAAACTGGTGAATGCTGCCGTGCTTGATGCGCTGGGTCCGTTGGGTTATTTCGTCAACGTCGCCCGCGGCTCGGTGGTTGATCAACCGGTGCTGCTGAAGTATCTGCAGGAGAAAAAAATCGCCGGCGCCGGGCTCGATGTTTATTACGACGAACCCAACGTGCCGCCGGAATTTTTCGAACTCGACAACGCCGTGTTGCTGCCGCACATGGCCAGTGCGACCAATGAAACCCGCACCGCGATGGGCGGACTGCAGATCGAAAATATCATGCTGCACTTGAGCGGCAAGCCGGTGAAAACCCCGGTGAATTGACCGGCCCGCAGCCCGAACGCCCGTCATCAAGCGGAAATGAAAAACCCGATCCTGCGCGACGTCAAAGTCGTCGACATGACCGAAGGCGTGGCCGGGCCTTATGCCGCCACGCTGCTGGGCGACATGGGCGCGCAGGTGATCAAGATCGAACGCCAGGACGGCGACTGGCAGCGCAATGCCGGCAAGGGAGAACCCGGGCGTTTCGGCAATCCGCAGTTCATTGCACTCAACCGCAACAAACGCGACATTGGCATTGATCTGGGCAGTGCAGGCGGCCGCGGCATCGTCGAACGCCTGGTCGGCAAAGCCGATGTGGTGATTTCCAATTACCGCGCTGGCGTGATGGCCAAACTGGGTTTTGATTACGCGCACTGCAAGGCGCTCAATCCCGACATCATCTACTGCACGATCTCGGGCTTCGGCCAGGACGGCGCTTATGCCCGGCTGCCGGCCAGCGACACCGTCCTGCAGGCGATCAGCGGCGTGATGAGTGTGGTCGGCGAGCCCGAAGGCGCGCCGCTGCGCGTGGGCTTCCCGCTGATCGACATGACCGCGGCCAACTCTGCCGTGCAATCGGTGCTGCTGGCGCTGTACGGCCGACTCACCGGCCAGGGCGGCGCAAACATCGATGTCAGTCTGATGGCTGCTGCCGCGTCGCTGATGTGCGGCGGCTTTACCGAATACCTCGCTTCGGGCCGGGTGCCGCCGCGCCAGGGCAACCAGAACAGCCTGCTGGCACCCGCAGGTGCGTTCAAAGTGACGGGCGGCCGCTACATTACCATCGCGGTGCTGCGCGATTCGCACTGGCAGAAATTCTGCGCCGCGCTCGGACTTGAGCAGTTGGCCAACGACGCGCGTTTTGCGACCAACGCCGCGCGCGTCGCGCATCGCGCCGAACTGCACACCCTGATCATTCCCCTGTTCGAATCGCAGCCCGCGGAATTCTGGCTGGAGAAACTGCGCGCCGCCGACATCCTCTGCGGCCCGATCAACACCGTGGCCGATGTTTTGGCCGACCCCGCATTGAAAGCCTGCCTGCCGCTGATCGATATCGGACTGCCGAACGCCGCGCAGGCGCTGGGCTCACCGATCCGCTACAACGGCGAATTCTTCAGCGCGGAACGGCCTGCGCCCGCCAAGGGTCAGCACACCAGCGAAGTGCTCGCCGAGATTGGTTACAGCACAGAAGAGATCAAGTCTTTTCTGCGTGACGGCAGTGCGTTCACGGACGCCACGTGAAAACAGTCGATTCAACCCGAGGTAAAATCAGCGCTCCCGATTGTCTTTCGATTGAAATAAAAAGCAGTAATTATCGGGGACAACATCGTGTGCTTGGATGTAGTCTTGCCCCTGAAAAACCGTAATTCCCTGCCTTGCGACCGAAGGCGCACCTGACCTATTTCTTGAACGAGGCCCCGATGAAAATCACCCTGCATAAAACTCTTGCCCTTGCCGTGTCGATGACACTGGCAGTCGCCCCCGTGGCCGCCCAACAGGGCGCGCCGTCCAAGTCTGCTACCGCATCGACCAAGGCCGCGAACGAGGCGGTGCTGAAGGCGCTGCCGTTCAATGACAAGGAAGACTTCGCCAACGCCGCGCGCGGCTTCATCGGCAAGCCTGACACGCTGACCATCAAGAACGCAAAAGGTGATGTGGTCTGGGATCTTGAGGCCTACAAAAAATACATCAGCGCCGACAAGCCGGCGCCGGACTCCGTCAACCCGAGTCTGTGGCGCAATGCGCAACTCAATATGCAGTACGGCCTGTTCAAGGTCAGCGAAAAGATCTACCAGGTCCGCGGTTACGACATCACCAATATCACTTTCATACAAGGCAAAACCGGCTGGATCGTGTTCGATCCGCTGCTTTCCGCGGAAACCTCCAAGGCCGCTTTTGACCTGGTGACGCAGCATCTCGGCAAAAAGCCGATCGTGGCCGTGGTCTACAGCCACTCGCACGTCGATCATTACGGTGGCGTGCGTGGGATTATTGATGAGAGGGACGTCAGGGCGAAGAAGGTCAAAATCATCGCCCCGGAGCACTTCTCCGAGCATGCGATCAGTGAGAACGTCATCGCCGGCAATGTGATGAGCCGCCGCGCGATTTATATGTACGGCGCGATGCTGCCGCGCAATGCGCAGGGCGGCGTCAATGGAGGCCTCGGTCAGACGACATCCACGGGTACCGCAACGCTGATCCTGCCGACCGACATCATCAAAAAGACCGGTCAGGCAATGACTGTCGACGGCGTGAAGATGGTGTTCCAGATGACCCCGGGCACCGAGGCCCCGGCAGAGATGAACACTTGGTTCCCGGAACTGAAAGCGCTGTGGACCGCGGAGAACGCGACCAACACTATGCACAACATCCTCACACTGCGCGGCGCGCAGGTGCGTGATGCGCTGAAATGGGCCGGCTACCTGAACGAAACCATTGCGCTTTACGGCAACAAGGTCGAGGTCAAGTTTCAGAGCCACCACTGGCCGATGTGGGAGAATACCAAAATCGTCGAATACATCAAGAAGCAGCGCGACCTCTACAAATACATCCACGACCAGTCGGTCAACCTGATGAACAAGGGTTATACCGGCCCCGAGATCGCCGAGATGATCAAACTGCCGCCGGAACTGGACCAGCAGTGGTACAACCGGGGCTACTACGGCACGCTACGTCATAACTCGCGCGCCGTGTATCAGCGTTACATGGGCTGGTATGACGCCAACCCCTCCAGCCTCGACAATCTGCCGCCGGAAATGGCTGCGAAGAAATACGTCGAATACATGGGCGGCGAAGCCGAGGTCATGAAAAAATCACGCGCCGATTTTGACAAAGGTGAATACCGCTGGGTCGCCGAAGCAATGAAACACGTGGTATTCGCCAACCCCGGCAACACCGACGCGAAAAATCTGCTTGCCGACACCTATGAACAGCTGGGTTATCAGGCGGAATCCGGACCGTGGCGTTCGGTTTACCTGCAGGGCGCGTTTGAACTGCGCAACGGCGTGCCCAAGGCCGGCGGCATCAATGCGGCCAGCCCGGACACCATCAAGGCAATGCCGCCGGAAATGCTGTTTGATTACCTTGCGGTGCGCCTGAACGGCCCCAAAGCTGCCGGCAAGAAAATCGGCATCAACATCGACTTCACCGATCTGAAGAAGCAATATGGTCTTGCTGTTGAAAACGCCGTGCTCAACCACGGCAAACCGCTGGCCAAGCCTGACGTCAAATTGACCATGACCAAGGCCACGCTCGATGCCATCCAGCTCAAGGAAACCACGCTCGAAGCCGCCATCACCAAGGGCGACCTGAAGATCGACGGCAAGCGCGAAGCCTTCACCGAGTTCATGGGCCTGATGGACAGCTTCCCGTTCTGGTTCAACATCGTTACGCCGTAATGCCGCACAAGCCGTTCAGTCCGTGCCGTCTCGCGGCAGCACAGTGCCTGTTCTGGGCACTGGTTGCCGCGCCGGCCGGCGCCTGCGGTTATCACGGACTGATCGGCGATGCGTTTTCTGCGAGTTATCCCGGGTCGATTGATGTGGCGATTGCACTGCGCAGCGCGCTCGACCGTAACCAGCTGAAAGCCGCTCCTGCAGTACCGCCGCTGATGGGCCTCGTGCGCAGCACGCGCTGGCTGGAAGACTTCGGTCGTTGGGCCGGGCAATCGGCAACGGGTGCGCCGGATTTTGCAGTGCTGCTGGTGGAGCCGGGTCTGTGGACCCGGTATCGCAAGCAGGGCAGCGGCTTCGCGATGGAGTCGCATGTGGCAATGCCATCTACCGGTGATGTCGTACTGATCACCGGCGAACCGGCGCTGCAGGCGTTGGTGGAACGGCGGCTGACGCTGGCCGGAGCGCTTAAAACCGGCGTCGTGCGTATCGAAGGCGCACCGGAAGCCGTTGCCCGGTTGCAGCAGACATTGGCCGCGGCATTCAGCGCCGAACCCCCGCGCGGGCTTACTGCATCCCGTTGATTTAAAATGATTATTGTGGCTCGATCCCCGAGCTCGCCATAATCTTCTTGTAGTGTGGAATGTCGCGCGCCAGATTCGCGGTGAACTCTTCCGGGCTGTTGGCGATGATGTCATTGCCGCGCGCCAGCGCGATATCCACAAGGTCCTTCTGGCTGAGCACATGGACCGCGGCCTTGTTGACCCTGCGGATCACCACATTCGATGTGCCTTTCGGCGCGAGCAGGCCATGCCAGTTGCCGAACTCATACCCGGTGAGCCCCTGTTCCTGGATGGTCGGTGTATCGGGCAGCAGATGCGATCGTTTCGCCGTGGTGACACCGTAGATTTTCATGCGGCCGCTGCGCACATGCGGCGTCACTGCAGGAATCGACAGCAGTGCGGATGACACTTCACCCGACAGCAGCGCCACTTCAGAAGGTGAGCTGCCTTTGTACGGAATATTGTTCAGCGTGATACCCGACATGTACTTCAGCACCTCGGTCGCCACTGCGCCGTTGGCGCCGGCCACGGCGATGGTGATGCGGCCCGGCTCCTTTTTGGCGGCGGCCACAAACTCGCGGAAATTGTTCGCCGGGAACTTCGGGTTGGCCACCAGCGCTGTACCTGCCGACACCAGTTGGCCGATCGGCACAAAATCGCGTTGCGGATCATAGGGCAGCTTTTTGTAGAGCCCGACATTCATCACCATCGTGCCGATGTTGCCGATCAGCAGCGTGTAACCGTCGGGCGGCGACTGCGCGGCGATCTCGGAAGCGATGATGCCGTTCACGCTCTGCCGGTTGTCGACGATCACCGCCTGGCCGAGTGTTTCACCGAGGCGCGTGGAAATCAGCCGCGCCGCAAAATCCGAAGGGCCGCCCGGTGCAGAGGGCACGAGCAGACGGATCGGGCGCTTCTGATCATTCTGTGCAAGGGCAGGGGTCGCATGCAGCCCAAACTGCAACACAGCAATTACAGCGAGCAGGCTGACGGATGACCGACGGACGCGGACGCAGAGTTGACGCATGACTTCTCCTGATGGGGACGGCTGTTGCGATGTGCTTGTTGTTATTTTCGGGCTAGCATAGGGGACAGTCCGGGGCCTGACAATCAGAGGTTCACATTGCAGTCCGGCAACGGACGATGGACCCATAACCAATCACCATCCGCCGTTCCCGCTTGAGGAGATCGCCATGTCGTCAGCCGAAGCCCTGCCGCTGCACTACACCCTGTTGCCCGAACGCATGCCGCCGATCCCCGAAGTGCAGCGCACGCTGGCTCAGCAGCAGGCTGCGGATGCGATCTGCGCCGGTCCGCGCGGCGCGGTCAAAGGGCCATACAACTGCATCCTGCGCAGCCCCGGGCTGACCACGCCGATGCAGCAGCTCGGCGCCTACATCCGTTTCGAGTGCAAACTCGAACTGCGCATCAATGAAATGGCCGCGCTGATCACTGCGCGGCACTGGACCTCACAGTTCGAATGGCAGGCGCATGAGAAACATGCGCGCGCTGAAGGCCTCGCCGATCACATCATCACCGCGATTGCCGAAGGCCGCCGCCCGGACAACATGGCGCAGGACGAAGCCGTGACTTATGACTTTGTCAGTGAACTGCTGGCGCGCCACGGCATCTGCGACGCCACCTATGCGCGCGGCATCAAACAGTTCGGCGAAGAAAGCCTGATGGACCTGATGGGCGTGGTTGCTTATTACTCCGGCCTCGCGCTGATCATGAACGTCGCGCGCACGCAGATACCCGGGCGCAAGGACCTGCCGTTGGTACCCTGGCCGCTGCAGATGGCGAAGGCTTAACGCTTAACCTTTGGCAGGGGCGGCCGGCACCGGCCGCGGCAGCATGATCTGTGTCTGGGTGACGATAGCCGCAACTTTGCCGTCGCCGCCCTTGATCGTGGTTTCCCAGACCGAAGTGGTACGTCCGATATGCAGTGGCACGCTGGTCGCTTTCAGCACCGGACCGACGGCCGCACCGAAAAAATTGGTCTTGGATTCAATGGTACCGCCGCTGTGATTGGGCGGCCGGTTGACCACGGCGCCCGCTGCGCCCATCACATCCGCCATCGCCATCAGGATGCCGCCACCGACGCGGTGGTTGCGATTCATGTGATGGGCTTTGACCACCAACTGGGCCGTGACCTTGCGCGCACTGATCACCAGCGGCTCGACGCCGATCAGTGTCGACGGGCCGAAGTGGAAAATCTCGCTGGCGCTTTTGAGCTGGGCAGGGTCGACTTTGATGCGGCGGGTGGTTTTTTTCTTTTTGCTGCGGCCGGGCATGATTTTCGGGGCTCCTGTATAGCGGTCGACGGGTGCAAAGCATAGGGGATATTGCTGGATCATCGCTCTTTGGTTCCGGATTGTGTTGTGCGAAAGAAAAACCCGATTCGGATTTAAAATCCGGAACCCGTCGTACACTCTGCACCCTAAACCAATACAAGAATCCAAGAGGAGTTTGATGATCCGTAGTGCTCTCATTAGCCTGTCTGCCGTCATTGTCTTTGCGATGCCCATGGCGCAGGCCCAGAACTATCCGATCAAACCCGTCCGCATCATCTCCCCCTATTCCCCCGGCGGCCTCGGTGATCTGGTGCCACGTGCGATTGCCGCTGTGCTGTCGGAATCCATGGGCCAGCAGTTCGTCGTCGATAACCGGCCCGGTGCGTCGCAGGCGATCGGCATGCAACTGGCGGCGAAGTCGCCAGCCGACGGTTACACCATGGTCTATGGCAGCGTAACCAGCCTCGCGATCAATCCGGCGGTGACCAAAGACTTACCCTATGACCCGATCAAGGATTTCGCGCCGGTGTCGCTGTGCGTGACTACACCGTTGTTCCTGGTGGTGCATCCCTCGGTGCCGGCAAAGAATGTGAAAGAACTGATCGCGCTGGCCAAGCGCCAGCCGGGCAAGCTGACATTTGCATCGGGCGGTGCGGGTTCGTCGAATCATCTCGCGGGTGAACTGCTGAAACTGCTCGGTGGCGTTGATCTGCTGCATGTGCCGTACAAGGGCGCGGGTCCGGCGATGGTCGATGTGATGGCCGGGCATGTGGACATGATGCTGGGCGCGGCCGGTCTTGCCGACGCGCGCGCGGGCCGGGTGAAGGTGCTGGGCGTGACCAGCGCCAAACGCTCGCCGCAGGCGCCGGAACTGCCAACGCTGGCCGAAGCGGGCGTGAAAGGATATGAAGCGACGATCTGGTTCGGCCTGCTCGCGCCGGCCGGTACGCCGCTGACTATTGTCAGCCGGCTGTCGCAGGAGGTGGGCAAGGCGCTGCAGTTGAAAACGATGCGTGATCGTTTTAATACGGTGGATCTGACGCCGACCACACCGGAAGGTTTTGCCGAACACATCCGGCGCGAGATGCCGAAGTGGCGCAAAGTGGTCACCGAAGCGAAAATTACATCGCTGTAAATACTTGTTTACATTAACTATTTTATGAAACCACTCTCTATAGCCATTGTCGGCGCCGGTATCGGCGGGCTCGCTGCGGCGACGCTGTTGCGCCGCGCCGGTCATGAAGTGCATGTGTTTGAACAGGCGGCGCAGTTCGCGCGCGTCGGCGCCGGCATCCAGATGGCGCCCAATGCGATGAAGGTGCTGCGCCTGCTCGGTGTCGAAGAGCAGTTGGTGAACAAGGCCTTCCAGGCGGATTACGCCTTGAGCCGCGCCTGGGATACGGGTGAGCCGAGCAGTGAGCTGCCGCTGGGTGAATCGGTGGCGCAGGAATTCGGTGCGCCCTACCTGTTCCTGCATCGCGCCGACCTGCACGCCGCAATCGCGTCGCTGGTGTCGAGCGACAACGTGCACCTGAACATGAAGCTGAAGTTTTTTGATCAGAAGGCGAGCGGTGTCGATCTGCATTTCACCAACGGCGTGATGATCAAGGCCGATGCGGTGATCGGCGCCGACGGCGTGCATTCACTGATCCGCACGCAGATGCTCGGGCCAGAGCGGCCGCGGTTCACCGGCAAGGTGGCCTACCGTACGACCTTTCCCGCGTCGCGTATCCAGGGCCTGAACATGGCGCCGGTGCGCACCAAGTGGTGGGGTGCCGACCGGCACATGGTGGTGTACTTCGTCACGCGCAACCGTGATGAACTGTATTTTGTGACGTCGGTGCCGGAGAAGGCCGACTGGATGACGCCGGAGTCGTGGTCGGCCAAGGGCGACCTTGAAGAACTGCGCGCCGCGTATGCGGGGTTTCATCCGGAAGTGCAGGCTATCCTGCAGGCCTGCCCCGAAGTTTATAAATGGGCGCTGTTCGAACGCGAGCCGCTGCCGCGCTGGTCGGAAGGCCGTGTCGCGCTGCTCGGAGATGCCTGCCATCCGATGACGCCATACATGGCGCAGGGTGCGGCGTCCGCACTGGAAGATGCGGCGATCCTGTCGCGCGTGCTGACCGGGGTTGAGGTCGATGGACTGGATGCCGCGTTCAAATTGTACGAAGCCATCCGCAAACCGCGTGCGTCCGCCATACAGTCCGGCTCCAGCGCCAATACCTGGTTGAAGGGCAAGACCGATCCGGCGTGGGTTTATGGTTACGACTCGACGACGGTGCCGTTGCGCGAACCGGAAGCAGCGTGAGCGAACTCGCGTTTCAGGACCTGATCCCCGACAACCATTGTTATGGCTGCGGGCCGCACAACGCCCACGGCCTGCGCATCAAGAGTTACTGGGACGGTGACGAAGCGGTATCGACGTTTACGCCACAGCCTTTCCACATGGCCGGACCGACGAATGTGCTCAACGGCGGCATTATCGGCACGGTGATCGACTGCCACTGCATCTGTACAGCGTTTGCCGATGCTTACCGCCGTGAAGGCCGCGCCATCGGTTCCGATCCGCAGCTCTGGTACGCCACAGCGTCGATGAAAGTCGATTACCTGAAGCCGACGCCGATTGATCAGCCGCTGACGCTGCGCGCGAAAGTCATCGAAGCCGGTCCGAAGAAGACCCGCGTCACCTGTTCACTGTATGCCGGTGACCAGGAATGTGCGCGCGGTGAAGTGCTGGCGATCCGCGAGGCGCACGGTTGGCGCGATTAACGGTGGCGGCCGTCTAAACGCATGCAGTGTCGCAACACGAAAGACGGATTTACAACATAAAGGTATAGGCTATGCACAAACAGAAACTGCTGTGTCTGACATTTTGGGCGATCAGCGCCGCGTTGCTGATCGCACCCGCAGTGCAGGCTCAGAACTACCCGGTCAAACCAGTGCGCATTGTTGTGCCGACTGCGCCAGGTGGCGGCACCGACCTGATCGGGCGACTGCTCGCGCAGAACCTGTCGTCACAACTGGGCCAGCAGTTTATGGTCGATAACCGTGGTGGTGCAGGTACCACCATCGGTACGGCAGCCGTCGCGAAATCACCGGCGGATGGCTACACCCTGCTGCTGACGCACAGCAGCCTCGCGTTCAACGCGACGTATTACAACAAGTTGCCTTACGACACGCTCAAGGATTTCGCACCGATCAGCCTTGTGGCGGAGCAGCCCTTTCTGTTCGCAGTGCATCCCTCCTTGCCGGTAAAAACGGTCGCTCAGCTCATTACGCTGGCGAAAAAGAATCCGGGTCAGATTGCCTACAGTTCCGGCGGTGCGGGCAGCGGACCGTTTATGGGTGCTGAGTTGTTCAAGCAGCAGGCGCAGGTCAATATTCTGCATGTGCCGTATAAAGGTGCGGGTCCGGCGTTTACTGATCTGATGGGCGGGCAGGTGCAGATGATGATTGCCACGCTGTCACTCGGAATGCCCCATGCCATATCCGGGCGAGTGCGTGCGCTGGGCGTGACCAGTGCCAAACGGCTGGGAGCGACACCGCAGTTGCCGACTGTGGCAGAAAGCGGGCTTCCGGGTTTTGAGTTTTCAGCGTGGTATGGCGTGCTGGCGCCGGCAGGGACGCCGGCAGCGGTAATGACCCGTCTGCATCAGGCCGTGGGCAAAGCGATGACTGCACCGGAAACCCGCGAGAAGTTTGAAGATGGCCTGATCCCGCTGAGCAGTACGTCCGACGAGTTTGCGGCTTATCTCAAACAGGAAGTCATCAAATGGGGCAATGTCGTAAAGGCCTCGGGCGTCAAAGCTAACTGATGTTCTGCTGCAGGAGGCTTGGTGATTAACGGGTGACGCTGAATCGTTGCAGCACGTCGGGATCCGATTCATAACCGAGGCCAGTGTTTTCACTCAGTTGCACACGGCCATCGCCGACTTTGAAATCCGCTGGCAGCAGTTATTCACGCAGCGGATTCGGGTTGGCGTCAACTTCGCCCCAGCCAAACGCGCCATCGTTATCAGTGATTCGCAGCAGCAATGCTGGTCGCGCGGTCAGCGTACGGAATGAATTGCGAACCGGATTGGTAATCGGCGCTTCGAGCAGGAAGGTTTCGTTGTGCGCGGGTTTCAGGCGCATGACGATGGCCGTCAACGCATCAGTACTTCAAGGCCGATCTTCGCCAGCGCTTCATCGAGGTGCCCGCCGTTATAACCGCCGACGCCGATGCCGCCGAGGATGACGCCGTCGCGCTTGATCACCAGACCACCTTGCATGCCGGTCAATTGCAGGTCGCCCATTTCGCTGATGCTGCGGCCTTGTTCTTTCAGCTTCTGGCCGTTGCTGCCGGTATCGGTAGCCATCACGGCCGCGGTGTAGGCCTTGCGGATGGCGTGTCGGCGGCTGAACAGCCGCAGGTGGCCGGTCTGCGCATAGGCGAGAAGGTTGCCGGTGCTGTCGACGATGGCGATGGCGACGACGTCATCCGGGGTTTGCAGGGCTTTGTCGGTCATCGCCTGCATGGCTGAATGTACCCGGGCGATGGGCAGGGCTGAGGGGTCGGACATGGTTGTTTTCCTTATGGCGGTGTTCAGCGGTCGATCTGGATGTTGGCGGCTTTGACCACCTTGCGCCACTTCTCGATGTCCTTGCGGATGTAGTCGGTGAATTCATCGATGCTCAGGGTCAGCGGATCGGCGCCGACCGACAGCAGGCGGTCGCGTACGGCGGGCGTGTTCACCGTCTTGATGATGGCGTCATGCAGCTTGAGCGCGATGTCACGCGGTACTTTGGCCTGGGTCAGCAGGCCGTAGTAGTTGAGCATCTCGACATTGGCGAAACCCTGTTCCTGGGTCGAAGGAATGTCAGGGAAATGCGGCGAGCGCTGCGGCGCAGCCACGGCGATGGCTTTGACGCGGCCGGCTTTGACGTAGGGCGAGATCACCGGCAGATCAACGAACATGCCCTGGATCTGGCCGGAGACGACGTCGATCGTGGCAGGACCGGCGCCTTTGTAAACGACGTGGGTGATCTTGATATTGGCTTCGGCCATCAGCATTTCGAGGCCGAGGTGCAGCGTGCCGCCGGTGCCGGCAGAACCGAAGGCGATCTGGTTGGGCCGCGATTTGGCGAGCGTGACGAATTCCTTGAGATTTTTCGTCGGGAGTGAGGGGTGAACGACGATCAGGCTGGCGGTGGTCATCACCGGCGACAGCGGCAGCATGTCGCGAAGCGTGTCGTAGGGCGGCTTGCCGTAGGTGACCATATTGATCGAGGTCACGCTGGCAGTGGTCATCATCAGCGTGTAACCGTCGGCCGGGGCACGGATCATGGTTTCAGCGCCGATGATGCCGTTGGCGCCGCCGCGGTTGTCGACAACGATGGGCTGGCCGAGCAGTTCGGTCAGGCGCGGGCCGATATTACGCGCGGTGATGTCGGCCGGGCCGCCCGCAGCGAACGGCACAACGATGCGGATCGGCCGTGTCGGGAAATTCTGCGCGAGTGCAGCGGTGCCGGTGAGCAGGGCCGCGGCGAGCAATAGCAGGCGTGTCATGAACTCCTCCCTTGATGCTGTTTATAGTTATTAGGCATTATAGCGACGGCGGTGTCAGGCAGCCGCGCGAAACGACCGCGGCGCGATATCATGCCGGACAAAGTTAATGAGTGATTCTCATTGGAACATTCAGCATGAATCAAGGCCGGGCGATGGTGCGGTGGGCGATGGCGCTGGTGTTGGCCTGCGCCGCAACCGTTGTGCTGGCCGCCGATGCGGATCCCGACCGTCGTGTTGAAACGGTGCAGTTCGCCCAGGGTGAAACCTCCGTGCTCATCAACGCCGTGCTCCAGGGGCGCAATTACGTGGATTACCAGGTGCGCGGGGGTGCCAACCAGACCCTGGGCGTGACGCTGAAATCGAAACATTCGATGAATTATTTCAACGTCAATCCACCGGGCAGTGAAATGTCGATGTTTGTCGGCAGCCTGTCCGGCAACCAGTTCAAGCGCTTGCTGCCGGCTGACGGCGTTTACACCATCCGCGTGTATCTGATGCGCGCCGCCGCGCGCCGTAATGAGACCGCCCGCTACACGTTGACCGTGTCGCTGCAGGGCACGGCGCTGAAGCCGGTCCCGCCATCAAAGGACGCGCTGATCCGCGGCACACCGTTCCATGCGTCGGCCAGCATTGCCTGCTCGCGCCAGGACATGCCGATGCAGCGTTGTGATGCAAATGTCATCCGGCGCGACAGCGGCGGCACCGGCACGGTTGAAGTGGTCTGGCCGGGCGGATTCAAGCGCAATATCCTGTTTGTGAAGCTGCAGCCGATGGCGTCGGATTCGCGGGACGCGATGACATTTTCGCGCCAGGGCGACGTCACCACCGTCAGCATCGGCAATGATGAGCGTGTCGACATTCCCGACGCGCTGATTGCCGGCGGCTGAGTCCGGGTCGAGGTACGGTTGTCTGAAGAGGTCGCGATGAATAAAAGCCGTTTGCTGCTGTGGACGCTGATTGCGTGGCCCCTGCCGGCGCTGATCGCCGGTGCGCTGGGCTGGCAGAGCGTGTGGGGCAGCGGCAGCGCAATGACGGATTACCTGATCCCGATCCCCGTCGCCGGCGGCGTGTTTCATCTACCGACCTTTGTGCTGAGCGCGGTGGCGGTCATGGTGCTGCCGAATCTGGGGCCGGCCGGGGCCAGCCGCCTGCGCGCACTGATTTTCGGCATCGCGATTGCCGGTGTGTTGTGGCTGCTCAACCTGGACCAGCTGTTCCGGGCCTTGCAGAACGGTGAGCCGTTTACGCGCCTGCAATGGCAGCAGAATCCGTTGGGCCTGTTTTTCCTCTGCGACGCGCTGCTGGCACTGCGGTTCACCGCGGCGGCGCCGCAACGGCCGTGGCTGCGCTTTGAAGTGCTGACGCTGGCGCTGCTGTTGCTGCCGTCGCTGATGCCGCTGCAGATGGCTATGCCGCGCGCTAAAACCGCGGAAGAAAAACAGCTGCAGTTCACTGCCGGCGCCAGTGATCGCGACAAGACGCGCGGCAACGAACTGCTGATGGTGTACACGCCGATGGATATGAATGCGCCGGATTTCCGTCAACTGGCGGAGCGATGGGTGGAAAAGTCGGGCTCGATGGCGCATCCGCGTTTCCATATCAGTGCGGAAGATCTTGCCGTGATGTTTACCGCCAATCGCGATGCCATACAACGCTTCAATGCCGCTCAGGCCGTCGTCACGCTCTGTTTGTATGAAGACGGCGCAGCGCTGCGCTGGCTGCCGGGCGCAGGCGACTGTTTCAGCGAGCACACGAGTTTCAGCGAACGCCTGCGGGCTGCGGCAATCGCGCGCCCGCCGGAGGAAGCAGCAGAATTGCGCCGATATTTTGCCGCACGTGAATTGTGTCCGATGGAAAAATTTGCTTCGGTGCCCAGCGGTCAGGGATTACAGATGACCAGTGCCTTCGTTTGCGAGGGACTGCCGCAGGATCTTGAACAACTGCGGCTGAAATTTCCCGACGAGGCGCGGCTGAAAGAACCGGCGCGCCCGTAAACGCGAAATTACGGCGCTTAAGGCAAATCAGGGCTGGGTCTCGACCTTGCCGGTCCCCGGCCAGTCACCGCCGAGGGCTTTGACCAGAAATACCGATGTCAGCAGCCGCTGTCCCGCAATCTGCGCGGCAAGGCGCTCGCTGTTGAGCAGGGCCTGCTGCGCGATGATCACATCCAGCGATGTGGCGATTCCGCCTTCGTAACGCGCCGCCGCCAGATCAAGCACGCGGGTGGCGCTGGTAGTGGCAACCTTGGCCTGCGTGTGTGCGCGCTCCAGTGCGGCGAGGCCGATAATGCCGTCTTCCACCTCCTGCATGGCGGTGAGCACGACGCGGCGGTAGTTGGCCACTGTCGCTTCGTAACCCGCACTGGCGAAATCGACACCGGCGCGGATGCGGCCGCCGTCGAACAGGTTCTGCGCTGCACTGGCGCCCACCGACCAGATTACGCTCGGTGCATTGAACAGCGTATCCATGACCCGCGACTGGCTGCCGTAGCTGGCACCGAGCACGATGCTCGGATAAAACGCTGCACTGGCAACGCCAATCTGCGCGTTGGCCGCTGCCATTGCGCGCTCGGCGCTGGCGACGTCCGGGCGACGTTCGAGCAGGTCGGAGGGCACGCCGGCCGGAATCGCCGGCGGCGTCATGACTTTAGGATCGGCAGCGAGTTCAAACAGCGGCGCGGGGGTGCCGGTGAGTGTGGCCAGCGCGTGCTGGAACTGGCTGCGCTGGCGGCGCAATAGATCGACCTGTACCAGCGTGTTGTCGATCAGCGTTTGCTGCTGCGCCACGTCCAAACCCGAAGTGGCACCGAGATCGTGGCGTGTGGTGGCATAAGCAAGGGATTTTCTTTGCAGTTCGATCGCACGTCGCAGCACATCGAGTTCGATATCAACCGCGCGCAGGTTGAAATAGGCCGTGGCGACATCGGCGGTCAGCAACAGTCGCACGTTTTCAAAATCAATCGCCGATTGTTCGGCTGAGGCCCGCGCCCCTTCGACGCTGCGCTGAACGCGGCCTGCCAGATCCAGTTCATAACCCACCGCGAGGTTGACGACGGTGTCGCTCTGGGTGGTGGTGAAGTTGGGTGAGTTGTAATTGGTCAGCGGCCGGTTGGCGGAAATGCGCCCCTTCGAATCGCGCACTGAAAGGCCGACCTGCGGGTACTGCGCACCCGACGCCGCCGCGAGTGTGGCGCGGGCCTGTGCCAGACGGGCACCCGCAATAACCAGAGTCGGACTCTGTGCGAGCGCCTGTTCCTGCAGCTTGTTGAGCTGGGCATCGCCAAAACGCTTCCACCACGAGCCCTTGTCCACTGAATCCTTGGGCGCAGCTTCGCGCCACGGCGCTTCGGTTTTCCACCCCGCCGGCATTTCGAAGGCCGGCTTCTGATAATCGGGGCCGGCAGCGCAGGCGCCGAGCAGCATCAATGCTGCGAGACAGAAGCTGCGGCCGATCGGCTTCATTTCTTGCCGTCCTTTGCACCTTTGGCATCTTTCGGCTCTTTTTCGGCAACAACCACCGTCACTTTGTCGCCGTCAGTCAGTGAATCGGAAGGGTTGAGGATCAGGCGATCGGCGACCGTGACGCCGCTCAGTGCCTCCACGGTCTGACCGTAGTTGCGGCCGATCTTCACCGAACGTATCGTGACGAGGCCGTTTTCGCCGACCACGGCGACACGCACGCCTTGACTGCCGATAATCAGCGAGTTGGTGGGGATGGCCAGAGTGGTGCTCGTGGTCAGCGGCAGCGAAACCTGCACATAAGCGCCGGGCATCAGCACACCATCCTTGTTAGGCAAGGTGATTTCGACCTGCATGGTGCGCGTTGCCGCATCGATTGAACCCGATGTGCGAACGACTTCGCCTTCGAAAGTCTTTCCCGCCAGTTCAGTCTGGGTGACGATGGCTTTTTGTCCGCGTTTGACGAGCTGTGCGGAGGATTGCGGCACATTGATGTAGACGCGCAGCGGATCGGTCTGTGTCAGCAGGAACATGGCGCGGCCGGCGCCGCCGCCGGCATCAATTAAGTCACCAACATCAACGTTGCGGCGGGTGATGACACCGGAAAACGGTGCGATGACCCGTTTGAATCCTTCAAGCTGACGCAGGCGCTCGACGTTGGCGTCGGCTGCCGCGAGGTTGGCGGCGGCCTGGGCGCTGGCGCTGCGCCGCTCATCGAGTTCCTGTTGCGATACAGCGTCCTTGGCGCGCAACGCCTCCCAGCGCGCTAATGTGCTTTTGGCCAGAGCAAGGCTGGATGCGGTTTGTTCGCGGGCGGCGATCGCCTGCGACAGTTGCTGGTCGATTTCCGGCGCGTCGAGTTCGGCAAGCAGGTCGCCTTTTTCGACGCGGCTGCCGATGTCCTTGTGCCAGCGCCGCAGGTAACCACTGGCGCGTGCGGCGATCGGTGATTGCACGAAGCCCTGCAGCGTGCCGGGCAGGGTCAGCGACTGCCCGGCTTTGCCGGACTGTGGAACCGCAACCTTGACGAACAATTCGGACTGCATCGCGGCGTTCGCTTCGAGAGTACGCGCATTCGAAGTGCGGCTGATCAGCGTGCGGCCGGCGCCGATCGCCAGCAGCACCAGCGCAATGATGGTGATGATTTTGACGCGGCGGATGATCTGCCGGCGTCTAAGCAGGTCGTCTTCGTCCCCTTCGACAGGATGGATGACCAGCGGGTTGTGACTTTCAGCAGACATTGTTTCAGGCCTCCAGGGGCGCGTTGCCGTTCGGGTGGAGTTCGGCAGCGCGCGATTTGCGCTGCTCCAGATAGCGATGGATACCTGCGAAGACGACCGGCACAAAGAACAGGGTCGAGATCGTTGCAAACAGCAGGCCGCCGATGACGGCGCGGCCAAGCGGGGCATTCTGTTCGGCACCCTCGCCGAGGCCCAATGCCATCGGGATCATGCCGATGATCATCGCCAGTGCGGTCATCAGCACCGGGCGGATGCGCGTGGCGCCCGCTTCCAGCGCGGCGGACAGCGCCGGTACGCCGGCGGCCTGACGGTCGCGCGCAAATGACACCAGCAGAATACTGTTGGCAGTGGCCACACCCATGGTCATGATCGCGCCCGTGAGCGCCGGTACGCTGAGCGTGGTGCCGGTGAGAAACAGGATCCAGGCAATGCCGGCCAGTGCGGCAGGCAGCGCGGCGATGATCACAGCAGCATCAATCCACGACTGGAAGTTGACGACCACCAGCAGATAAACCAGCACGATGGCCATGGCCAGTCCGACGCCAAGGCCGATGAAGGAGGCCTGCATCGTTTCAACCTGACCGCGCATCGTGACATTGCTGCCGCGCGGCAGTTTCGG
The DNA here is from genome assembly GCA_903933915.1 of uncultured beta proteobacterium. Lineage (GTDB taxonomy): Bacteria > Pseudomonadota > Gammaproteobacteria > Burkholderiales > SG8-41. Next base: position 26,436 of record CAIZLW010000006.1, read on the forward strand.
GCGGATTTTGTCGACTTCTTCCTGCACCTGGCGCGCGACGCTGGCGAGGTCGGTGCCCTGCACGCTCACATAGACGTCAACGACCGGCATGATGTTGTAACGCGAGACCACTGCGGGGGCGCGCGCCGGCGTGGCTTCGACCAGGTTGCCCAGCAGCTGGGTTGTTCCGGTGGTCGCGGCATTGTTGGTGCCGACAGGGATGTTCAGCAGCGCATCGAGTGAATCAATACGGTACTGGGGCGTCTGCACCGCGACGCTGTAGACCACGCCGTTCTGTGGATTGAGCCAGAACGCGGGCGAGGTCTGTGAGCTGCCGGACAACGCGATCAGCAGGTTCTGTCCGACGTTGAACGCACTGAGCCCGACCTGCTGCAGGCGCGAGCGGTCCATCTGCAGATTAACCGTCGGATTGTCGAGGCGTTGATGCACATGAACATCAACCGCTCCCGGGATCTTTTTCAGTGACTTGGTCAGTTCGGCAGCGAGGGCGGCGTTTTTGGCCATGTCGGGACCGCGGAACTGCACATCGATCGCGGCAGGCAGGCCGAAGTTCAGAATCTGCGTGACGATGTCGGCGGGCTGGAAAAAGAACTCGATGCCGGGAAAGCGTTTCGGCAGTTCGGCCCGCAGCAACGTGACGAATTCTTCGGTCGGCCGGTGTCCCTTGTGCAGCGACATCAGGATCTCGGCGTCGAACGTGCCGATGGTGCCGGCATTGCTGTACGAAAGATTGATGCCGCTGTTCGGTACGCCGATGTTGTCGAGGATGGTTTCGAGTTGGTCCCGCGGTATCAGTTCGCGGATGGCTGCTTCAACGGCATCGGCAATCCGCACCGTGTCCTCGATGCGCGTGCCAGTGGGTGCGCGCATGTGCAGGCGAATCTGGCCGGCATCGACGCTGGGGAAGAAGTCGCGGCCGAGGAACGGATAAAGCAGGCAGGACAGCAGGCAGAACGCCGTGAACGCCAGCGAGAAGCTCTTGCGGTGGGTCAGCAATGAGGTCAGTGTCAGCGTGTAAGCGCGCCGCAGGTGTTCGAACTGCTGATCGAAGGCGTGATACACCCGCTTCAGCAGGCTGGGTCTTTGAGCGCTATCGCTGTTGTGTGCACCGCCCATCAGCAGCATCACCAGCGTCGGCACCAGCGTCCGCGACAGGATGTACGACGCGATCATCGCGAATACCACCGCTTCCGCCATCGGCACGAACAGGAACTTGGCGACGCCGGACAGGAAGAACATCGGCACGAACACGATACAGATGCATAGCGTGGACACGAATGCCGGGACGCCGATTTCGCCGGCGCCGTCGAGGATGGCGTCGTTGAGCGGTTTGCCCATGTGCATATGCCGCTCGATGTTCTCGATGGTGACAATCGCCTGGTCGCCGAGGATGCCCACCGACAGAGCGAGCCCGCCCAGCGTCATCAGGTTGAGTGTTTCACCCAGTACGTAGAGCACGAGAATGGAGGCGAGGATCGACAGCGGGATGGTCAGCGCAATGATCAGCGTGCTGCGCCAGTTGCCGAGGAACAGCAGCACCATCAGCGCGGTGAGGCCGGCGGCGATGAATGCTTCGAGAACAACGCCGGATACTGCTGCAGTCACGAATACCGACTGGTCGAACAAGGGTGTGACCTTGACGTCGGGTGGCAGCAGTTGCGCGGCGCGCGGCAGCAATTCACGCAGGTTGGCCACGATGTCCAGCGTTGAGGCTCCGCCGTTTTTCAGTACCGACAGCAATACGCCGCGCTCGCCGTCGCGGCGTACGATGTTGGTCTGCGGCGAGAAACCGTCGCGGACCTGGGCGACGTCGCGCAGGTAGATCGTGGTTCCGCCGGCGGTGCGTACCGGTATTTCATTGAGTCCGCTGATGGCATCGGGCGAACTGTTCATGCGCACACTGAATTCGGTCTCACCGAATTTCGCGGTACCCGACGGCAGGATCAGGTTCTGGGTGTTGACCGCATTGACCACATCAACCGGTGCAAGCCCGCGCGCCTGCAGTGCCTGGATGTCGAGATCCACCGAGATCAGCCGGGCCTTGCCGCCGTAGGGAAACGGAATGGCGACCCCGGGGATGGTGACCAGTTGCGGGCGCAGCTGGTTGACCGCGGCATCGAACACCGACTGCTCGGGCAATGTGGGGCTGGACAGCGCGAGCTGGATCACCGGGATGCTCGAAGCCGAATATTTGATGATCAGCGGTGGTGTGGTGCCCGGCGGCAGCTGGCGTACCTGGGATTGTGCAATCGCGACCACCTGCGAGATGGCGGTCTGGATATTGGCGGTGGGCTGGAAAAAGACCTTGATCACCGTTACGCCAGACAACGACCGCGACTCGATGTGTTCAATGTCGCTGACCGTGGTGGTCAGGCTGCGTTCGGTCTGCTGCGCAATGCGCTGCCCCATTTCCTGCGCTGGCAGCCCGTTGTAGTTCCAGATGACACTGATGACCGGGATGTTGATCTCGGGAAAAATGTCGGTGGCGATATTGCGCAGCACGAAGGGTGTGGCGAGCACGATCAGCATCGCCATCACGATGAAGGTGTACGGCCGCCGCAGCGCCAGCCGGATCATGGACATCGGTTCGTGTGGCGTGTTGCCTGCAGGTGGGGTCGAAGACATAGGGAATCGATTCTAACCAATCTAAGCAATTCTTCGACGGAATTTGGCGTTCATACACTGGACTTGCAGCCAGAACGAAGGCTTTCTCAAGCTCTGAAAAGTTGTGGACTTTTCCGGTAATGAGCCCTCGCCGTCGGCAGGGTTAAGCGGGTATGGACGTCTAGTATTATTGTGAGCTGCGCAAAAAGCTGAATAGCTGTCCGCGTGAGTCCGGCATGCCAATCGAATTGGCCATAGGCATGGCTTTGGCGCTGCGTACATAACCTAGGTTGGCCATCAACGCGCTGAACGTACTGACATAACCCCGTCCGGGGTCGGCGATCAAGACTTGTGACGCCGGATGCGTGTGCAGGGCGATGAATCCGGCGAGCAGGGTGGCATGGTCACGTTCATACAGCAGATCGCTGCCGACGATCAGATCGTAGCGACCGAGCAGCGGGTTGGGTCCCAGCCACGGCGCGGTACGGAACGGCAGCGCCGGCAATTGATTCAGCGCGACGTTGTGCTGCAGAAAGGCTTCGGCCAGCGGATGGTAATCACAGGCGGTGATATCGGCGCCGCGTCGCGCGAGTACCAGGCTGGTGAGCGCGATGCCGCAGCCGAGTTCAAGAATGGATTTTCCGGCAATCGGGAAATGGCTCATCTCTTCCGCTAGCGCCAGCCCCGCGGGCCACACCACACCGAACAGCGGCCACGACGCCGGCGCCACGCCGGCGCGTTCGGCCGAACCGTCGGGATCGGAAAACTGCTGACGGTTGAGCAGCGCGCGGATGCGGAAATCGCTGCCGCCGATGTGGTGATTCACTATCTCGACTTCGTAACCAGGCACAGGGCGCTCTCGGTGAAGTCGAGGCTGCCGGGCTTGGCAGCGGGGACAGCGGCGCCGGGCCGCGTGGGTGCAGTGTACGCGCAAAAAACCGATGTAGCCGGCGGTGTCGCTGCGGGCCCGGAAGCATTACATTAGGACGGTTGATCAACCGGGATGAGGTTTCATGGCGTTTATGATGCGTACGGGCCGGATGTTGCTGCAACTGGCGGTGCTGTCCAAGGCCATTACCTTTGTCACGGCGGAACGTTATGCCGGCGTCGGCGAGCCGAGCCGGCTGTTTCCGATCGTCGCCGTGCGGCAACCGCCGGCGGCTGCGGTGCAGTACGAATTGCTGCGCTGGGGCAGTCTGCGCAACCTGACGCCGGCTGATGTGCCGCGGTTCAGCTTGCCGGATGTGCAAGGGGCGTTTGCGCTGCCCAAGGTCGGCGAATTTGAACCCTCGGTGCGTTTCCATACCGCGCCCGAAGCCGATGGCCGCGTGCGGGTGTCGGTGACCCTGAACGATGACGATTACGTGCTGTATTCAACCTATATCACCGACGGCAGCAGAATAACGCCAGTGAATTTCCGCATCTGGGGGCCGTCGTCGATGTTGCTGGCGCTGATCCCTGCCGTGGTGCTGACCTGGGGATTGAGCCGGCTGGTGGCCTGGTGGCTGCGCCGGCGCGCGGAGGCTGTGCCGCAGGCGTGATGCCAGCTTTTCAGGGATGCGGCCACGCTGCCGTACGCAGTAAATCAGTTGCGATGGGCGGGCATTTCGCCCAGTCTCATGCCGTTCCACGAGGGCATCGCGTCAAGAAACCCGCTGTGGGCGCCGCCGATCCAGACGTATTGCGGATCCTGCCGCACCGCCTGGAAGCCGCTGGCCGCGGCATGCAGCCGCCAGGCGACCACCAGATCGATAAAGCCGGTGAGCAGCAATGCGCCGCCGACCAGCGCGCCAAAGCTGGAGTAGACAAAGGGCGCCGCTGCAAACGTGATGATGCCGAAAAAACCGACGGATTTGGGCAGGCGGTTTCGCGTGGCAGTGCAGCTCCGGCACATCGGCGGTTTGACGTCACCGTCCGCGGCGGGCGATGCGGGAACTTCATCGGCTGCCACGGCGCGGCCGCACCAGATGCATTGCTGGGGGAACTGGTGGCGGTGACGTTCGACCACCACATACTTCTCGCTGCGATAAACACCGGCAATGCCAGACAAAATAAAACCTTTCCAGCCCCAATGGACAACAATAGTGAACCACGCCACGGGGATTACAACATGATCTACATCAAGAGCTTAGCGCTGCTCAGTTAAAAGCCGACAGTCCGGTCTGGGCGCGGCCCAGCACCAGAGCGTGGAGGTCGTGGGTGCCTTCGAGAGTATTGTCGGTTTCGAGATTGAGCATGTGGCGGATCACTTGGAATTCGTCGGAGATGCCGTTGCCGCCGAGCATGTCGCGCGCAGCGCGGGCGATGTCCAGGGCTTTGCCCGTGGAATTGCGTTTGAGAAGCGATACCATTTCCGGCGTCGCCAGTCCCTGGTCGCGCAGCCGGCTGACATGCAGGCAGGCGAGCAGGCCCAGCGCGATCTCGGACTGCATGTCGGCGAGTTTTTTCTGGATCAGCTGGTTCGCCGCCAGCGGCTTGCCGAATTGCTTGCGGTCCATGGTGTACTGGCGCGCGGTATGCCAGCAGGCTTCGGCGGCGCCGAGCGCGCCCCAGCAGATCACGAAACGCGCGTTGTTGAGGCAGCCGAACGGTCCTTTCAGCCCCGAAACATTGGGCAGCAGGTTGGCTTCGGGCACGAACACGTTATCCATGATGATTTCGCCGGTGGGCGAGGCGCGCACCGAGAATTTGCCTTCAATCTTGCGCGTGGACAGGCCTTCCATGCCGCGTTCGAGGATGAAGCCGCGGATCACGCCGCCATCGTCCTTGGCCCAGACAATCATGATGTCGGCAATCGGCGCGTGGGTGATCCAGATCTTGTTGCCGCTGAGCCGGTAGCCGCCATCGACACTGCGCGCGCGGCTCAGCATGCTGCCGGGGTCGGATCCGTGGTCGGGTTCGGTGAGGCCGAAACAGCCCAGCAGTTCGCCGGTGACCATTTTCGGCAAATACTTTTGCCGCTGTTCTTCAGTGCCGTAGGCGTAGATCGGCGTCATCGCCAGCCCGCTTTGCACGCCGCAGGCGGAACGGAAGGCGGTGTCGACGCGTTCGAGTTCGCGCATGATCAGGCCGTAGGCGACATAACCGATGCCGGCGCAGCCGTAACCTTGGAGCGGCGCGCCGAGAAAACCCAGTGCGCCCATCTCAAGCATCACTTCGCGGTCGAAGGTTTCGTTGCGGTTCCAGTCGCGGATGCGCGGCGCGAGTCTTTCCTGCGCGTACTGGCGCGCGGTGTCGCGGATCATCCGTTCTTCGTCAGTGAGCTGCGCTTCGATCAGCAGCGGGTCGTCCCACTGGAACTGGCCGCCAGTGAGGGTGACGGAGGTGTGGTCGATGGTCATGTGGATTCCGTGATGGTATGAATCCGGGATTTTAGCGCCTCAACCGTTGTGGTCGAGTATATGCGTGGGCAGGCCATCGATGCTGTTCTGGTTTTTCAGTGCCCAGTATTCGCGCAGACCGGTATCGCCTTTTTTCTCGGCCCAGGCTTCAAGCTGTCCACGTTCGGCGTTGTAATCGTACAGCGGCACACCCATGCCGCAGGACGTCTGCACACGGTCGATGGCCAGATCAAAAATCTGCCGCGTGCCGGGCAAGGGGTTGAAGCGCGCATACAGTCCGGCCCAGTCCGGATCATTGAGATGCACGACCCGCGCCTTGCCATACAGCCGGAGGATCAGCGGCGCGCCGTCGAAGGCGCAGAACATGATGGTCATGCGTGCGTCGGCCTGCACGTGTGCGGAGGTTTCGTTGCCGCTGCCGGTGACGTTGAGCCAGGCCACGCGTTTGGGATCAATTACCCGCAGCGAGTCCATGCCCTTGGGCGAGACATTGATGCGGCTGTCGGCAGTGGCGGTGCCGACGAAATACATTTTCTGCGCGGCGATGAATTCGCTGTGCCGCGTGGACAGTTCGTCATACATCTGTGCCATACCAGCCTCGCAAGGTAATTAGCTGTTTTTATTGACTATTTCGTGGTGCGATCGAGGAACAGCTTTACGTTGCGCACCAGTTCATTGTCCACGCCATAGAAAAAATGATCGGCGCCGGCGACGCGGATCTGCGCGGAGCCGCGCACGGATTTGATGGCATTGGCGCGTTTGGCGGCAAGTTCGAGCACGCCAGGGAAATCATGCTCGCCGTAGAGATCAAGCACCGGGGCCCTGAAAGTCGCGGGTTGGCTGTATTCGCCAATGATGCCGATGGCAACCCAGGCGCTGATCGCCGGCGCATCCGGCTGGTTGAGCAGCACGTTGGTCATGCGCACGCCGTAACTATGCGAGACGATGGCGATTTTCTGCAGGCCTTTGTCACGCAGGAATTTCACCGCAACGGCAATTCGTGCCGCTGCTTCCGGAAACAGCGGTGAGTACTGTTCGCCGGGCACGCCGGCGGCCATTACCGGCATCTGCACCGACAGCGTGGCGTAACCCTGTTCCGAGAGCTGGCTGCGCAGTGGATGGACCACGCTCCAGTCTGGATGCATGCCGAGGCCATGCACAAGCACGACGCCGGCCCGCGCCTTGCTGTTCGGCGCATAGATGCCGAGGAATTTGCGGCCGACCGGCAACGTCAGCTGCACCGGATCGCCGACGAGCACGGCGGGGGTGATTTCGTCGGCCCAGCGCTGCTCGCGGGCGTAATCGGCCTGGGCAAAACAGCTGAAGCTGATCAGTGCGAGCGCCAGTGCAAGCCAATGGCGCATCAGCGGCCTTCGAATTTCGGTTTTGTTTTTCCGAGAAAGGCTTTGACGCCGGTGCGGTAATCGTCGGTGTCGAAGCAGGCGAATCCGAGATCCCATTCTTCGGGCGGGATGTCGGTGCGTACGGTCAGGCGTTCAATGAACTGTTTGTGCCAGCGCGCGACCAGCGGTGCGCCATCGGCGATGCGGCGGGCGAGTGCGTAGGCTTCCGGTTCAACCTGGTCGTCGGCCACAACGCGATTCACCAGACCCTTGTGATAGGCCTCATCGGCGGTAAACACGCGGCCTTCGAGCAGGATTTCCAGCGCGACCGCGCGCCCGACCAGCGACAGCAGGCCGGCGAGTTCGCCGTAGCCCATGGTCAGGCCGAGTTTGTTGATCGGCACGCCGAAACGGCTGGAGCTGCCGCAGATGCGCATGTCGCACATCGCGGCGATTTCGAGGCCGCCACCGACGCAGGCGCCTTCGATCAGCGCCACCGTTGGATGGCGGCACTGCGCGACGGCCTGCATGGTGGCGTGGATCAGGTCGCCATACTGCTTGGCCTGGCGTGCATTGGCTCGTTCGGTGGCGAATTCGGCGATATCGGCGCCCGCAGCGAAGGCTTTGCCGCCTGCCCCACGCAGCACGATGCAGCGCAGGCTGTCGTTGGCGGAGAGCAGACGCATGGTTTCGCCAAGGCCTTCCCACATCGCGCGGTTCAGCGCGTTGAGTTTGTCGGGCCGGTTCAGCGTGACGGTGACGATGTCGCCGTCGCGCGTGGTGAGGATGCTGTCGTTCACACTGCGACGCCGGCTGCTGCGGCGTGTTTGACCAGCGTATGGCGTGCAGCGAGCATGTCGTCCAGCGTGCCGAAGGCGTTGGTGTAGGTGCCGCGGAAACCGGTGTCTTCGATCAGCTTGAACATTGCGCCAAAATCAAGATTGCCTTTGCCCGGGATCAGGTGCTGCTCCTTGCCGTTGGCAAAGCAGTCTGCCAGCCGGACTTCGCCAACTCGCGAAAAGTCGAGCGCCTTGACGAAACCCTCGATGCCTTCGGGCACCAGGTGGGCGTGATTGGCGGTGAACGAGAGCTTGAACGCGGGTGACGCAATGTCCCAGTAGTACTGCCATTCCTCGATCGTGTGGGCGAGGTAATGGACTTCGGCGTCTTCCGGTTCCTTGTTGAGGTTTTCCAGCAGGATCACCGCATTTTTCTTTTCGGCGTGGTCGCAGATGCGCTTCAGGCGTTCCTTGCCCGCATCCATCCGCATCTTCTTGTCGGAACCGAAGTGGTAGCCGGCATGAACCACAATCCATTGCGCGTTGAGTTTGGGAAAGATGTCGACGTAGCTGCGCAGGTAGGCTTCGACGCCTTCGCCGACATAGGGCGAATATTCAGCGACGTTGACTGCCGACAGCGTGTGCAGCGCAAGATGCACACCGTTTTTTTCCAGCAGGGCGCGAACTCTGGTGCAGCGTGCATCGTCGAAACTGGTGATCGCATTCGCGGCCGTGTCGAGCTGGATATCGATGTGTTTGACGCCGTGTTGTGCGGCCCAGGCGATGGCGTCTTCCAGCGGCAGGCGGCGGCCGATATCGATACCGATACGGTCCAGCAGGTTCAGATTCATGTTCATGTAATCCTGTCAGCGGGTTTGTTGATGTCGAGTTTACTCGGCCTTGGCACCGGTGGCTTTCACCACCTTGCCCCATTTTTCAGTCTCGGATTTCATGTAGGCGGAGAACTCTGCGGGTGTGTTGACGATGGGGTCAACGCCTTGGCTTTCGAGTTTTTGTTTGATGTCGTCGCGCGCCAGCACCTTGCGGTTGGTGGCGTTGAGCATGTCGATGATTGGCTTGGGCGTGCCCGCCGGCGCGAGCAGGCCGTACCAGGTGCTGTAGTCGTAGCCGGCGACGCCGCCTTCGATCAGCGTCGGTACGTCCGGCGCAGCGGGCGAGCGTTTGGCGGTGGTGACACCCAGTGCGCGCATGCGTCCGCTTTTTACGTGGGGCAGCGCCGAGGCAAAGGTCGATACCATCATGTTGATCTGGCCGCCGAGCAGATCGGTCAGCGCAGGACCGGTGCCTTTGTACGGCACATGAACGATGTCGATTTTGGTCTGCAGCTTGAGCAGTTCAGCGGCGAGGTGTGTGCCCGAGCCGGTGCCCGCTGACGCGTAGTTGTACTTGCCCGGATTGGCGCGGGCAAGCTCGATAAACTCCTTGAGGTTCTTCGCCGGCAGGCCGGGATGAATGACGAGGATGTTGGGTTGTACAGCGGACAGCGAGATCGGAGCGAGGTCGCGGATCGTGTCGTAGCGCAGCTTGGTGTACAGCGTGGCGTTGAAGGCGAGGCTGATGTTGCCGAATAGAATGGTGTAGCCATCGGCTGGCGATTTGGCGACGATTTCGGTACCGAGCGTTGATCCGGCGCCGCCGCGGTTGTCGACCACGACCGGTTGGCCGAGCGCATCATTCAATGCCTGTGCAACCACGCGGCCGATGATGTCGGTGCCGCCGCCGGGTGCGAAGGGCACCACAAAACGGATGGCCTTGGTCGGGTATTGCTGGGCGGCTGCGGTCAGCGGCGTGATCAGTATGGCGCCCAGAAGCAGCGCGGTCAGCGTTTGGCGATGCATGGTGTTCTCCTACGGGATGCGTTGTTGTGTTTTAAATGCAAACCGCCCGCACTGTATCGCGGTCCGTTCGGTGACGCCATGCCGGCAGTTCAGGCCGCTTTGGCGTTTTTTGCCTTTGCGTTGGCGCCGGTGAGACAGGCCATCGCGGCTTCGACGCCGCCTTTTTTGTGCGGCACACCGGCGAGCTCAAGACCCATTTCGACGCCGGCGAGTGTACCCATCAGCGTGAGGTCGTTGAAGTCCCCGAGGTGGCCGATGCGGAACACCTTGTCGGCAACTTTGCCGAGGCCGCTGCCCAGCGACATGTTGAAGTGCTCCAGCACGACTTTGCGGAAGGCGACTTCGCTGTGGCCGGCGGGCATCATCACCGCAGTCAGCACACCGGAATATTCGGCGGGGTTCTGGCAGACGATTTCGAGACCCCAGGCGGTCACCGCGCGCCGCGTCGCTTCGGCATGGCGCTGATGGCGGGCGAACACCTGGTCGAGGCCTTCTTCGTCGAGCAGCATTTTCAGTGCTTCGCGAAGACCATACAGCAGGTTGGTCGCCGGGGTGTACGGGAAGTAGCCGTTTTTATTCGGCGCGAGCATTTCGTCCCACGACCAATAGGAGCGCGGCAGTTTTGCGTTTTTGCTGGCGGCGAGGGCTTTCGTTGAAATGGCATTGAACGACAGGCCCGGCGGCAGCATCAGGCCTTTTTGTGAGCCGCCGACGGTGACGTCGGCGCCCCATTCGTCATGGCGGTAGTCGACCGAGCCCAGTCCCGAGATGGTGTCGACCAGGAATAACGCGGGATGTTTGGCGCGGTCTATGGCTTTGCGCACTTCGCCGACACGCGAAGTGGTGCCGGTGGAGGTTTCATTGTGGACGACGCACACGGCCTTGATGGTGTGCGCGGTGTCGGCGGCGAGGCGGGCTTCGATCGCCGCGGGATCGGCGCCGTGGCGCCAGTCGCCGGCGATGAATTCAGGTTTGAGGCCCAGACGCAGCGCGAGGTTTTTCCACAGCGTGGCGAACTGGCCGCTTTCGTACATCAGTACGGTGTCGCCCGGCGACAGCGTGTTGACCAGCGCGGCTTCCCAGGCGCCAGTGCCGGAAGCCGGATAGATGACGACGTCGCCCTGGGTCTTGAACACGCGTTTCATGCCGGCCAGTACGTCTTTGCCGAGTCCCGCGAAATCCGGGCCGCGATGGTCAATGACCGGCATGTCGATGGCGCGCATCACGCGCTCGGGAACGGTGCTCGGACCGGGGATTTGCAGGAAGTGGCGGCCGGCGACATAGGTCATGGTGAACTCCAGTGCGAGGGTGAGCCGGGATGGTAATCCGGCCTCGAAACTAGGGCAACACTTTTGTATGCAAAAATAACGAAAATGAAGGCTAATCAAAGAATTTATAGTAAGTATTTGTTTTTATTAATATTTATAAATTGCTTGAAGTTGAGATCGAAGGTATTATGCATACAAATGGAGTAAAGCCATGTCTACCCCCCTGCCTAATTCTTCCAATGCGCCTTCCAATGTGACCTCACTGGTCGACCGTCGGCTGCTGCATGAAACGGTGATTGACCAGTTGCGCGACCTTATTGTGCAGGGCGAGCTGGCGCCGGAAACCAAACTGAATGAACGCGTGCTGGCCGAGCGGCTGGGCACGTCGCGCACCCCTCTGCGCGAGGCGATCAAGTTCCTCGCTTCCGAAGGCCTGGTCGAACTGCTGCCCAACCGCGGCGCGGTGGTGGCGCCGCTGAAGCCGGAAAAGATGAAGGAAGTGTTCGTCGTGCTCGGTGCGCTGGAAGCGCTGGCCGGCGATCTGGCCTGCCGCAATGCGACAGACGAAGACATCGCTGAAATCCGCGCGCTGCATTTCCACATGCTTGCTCACCATGCGCGCGGCGATCTGGCGCAGTACTTCAAATACAACCAGCAGATCCACAGCCGGATCATGGATTGTGCAACGAATGCCACGCTGGCGCAGTCGTACCGCGGCCTGAACGCACACGTCAAACGCGCGCGTTATCTGGCCAATCTGTCGCGTGAACGCTGGGACAAGGCGGTGCATGAACACGGTGAAATTCTCGATGCACTGACCCGGCGCGATGGCGCGCGCCTGCAGGCGCTGTTGCGGGATCATCTCGCAAATAAACTGGTGCTTGTCATGGAAGCTTTGGACAAGAACAAAGCGGAGGCCGCACGATGAACGCGCCCGCCCAGCCACTGCGGTTTGTACCTTCAACCCCGGACCGCAGCGCGCTGGCGCAGCGCCTGCGCCGCGAAGTGCGCGGCGCGGTGCTGTTTGATGCGGCCTCTCGCGGCCGCTATTCAACCGATGCGTCGATTTACCAGATCGAACCCGTCGGCGTGGTGGTGCCGAAGGACGAGGACGATGCACTGATTGCGATGCAGATCGCGCTCGACGCCGGCGTGCCGGTGCTGCCGCGCGGCGGCGGTACTTCGCAATGCGGCCAGACGGTCGGCGCCGCGCTGGTGCTCGACGTGTCGAAACATCTCAATGAAATCATATCGTTCAACAAGGATGCTGCCACGGTTACGGTGCAGCCGGGCCTGGTGCTCGACCATCTCAATGCCTGGCTGAAACCGCATGGCCTGTGGTTTCCGGTCGATGTCTCGACCAGCGCGCAGGCGACCATCGGCGGCATGACCGGTAACAATTCCTGTGGTTCGCGTTCGATCCAGTACGGCAACATGGTGCACAACGTGGTGAGCATCGATGCATGGCTGGCGGACGGCGGCTCGTACCGTTTCGGCGCCTTGCCTGAGAAACTCGATGAACTCGATGCGCCGCAGGGTTATCGCGACCTGGTGGCGCGCATCAATTCGATTGCGCAGCGCGAAGCCGAAGAAATCGAAAATCGTTATCCGAAAGTGCTGCGCCGCGTCGGCGGTTACAACCTCGACATGATGCTGCCGGTCGGCGCCAACATGGCGCACCTGCTGGTCGGCTCCGAAGGTACGCTGGCGTTTTCTCGGCGTATCGAACTCAAGCTGTCGCCACTGCCGAAACATAAAACCCTCGGCGTCTGTCATTTCCCGACCTTCTTCCAGTCGATGGAAGCGCCGCAGCACATCGTCAATCTGAAACCCGCGGCGGTCGAACTGGTGGACAACACGATGATTGCGCTGGCGCGCAGCAATCCGGCGTTCCGGTCGATTGTTGATCAGTGCGTCAAAGGCGAGCCTGCCGCCATCCTGCTGGTGGAGTTTGTCGGTGAAAACCGTGACGAACAGATTCGCCGGCTCCAGGAACTGGTGGAACTGATGGCCGAGCGCGGGCTGCCGGGCAGCGTGGTCGAAGTGATCGATCCCGCCGTGCAGCGCGAGTTCTGGGAAGTGCGCAAGGCCGGGCTGAACATCATGATGTCGATGAAGGGCGACGGCAAACCGGTGTCGTTCATCGAGGACTGCGCGGTGCCGCTGGAGCATCTCGCCGAATACACCGACCGCCTGACGCAGGTGTTCCACAAGCATGGCACCAAGGGCACCTGGTATGCCCATGCGTCGGTGGGTTGCCTGCACGTGCGGCCAATACTCGACATGCGTCGCGACGGCGCCGAGAAAATGCGCGCCATTGCTGAAGAGGCGGCGGCGATGGTCAAGCAGTACAAGGGTTCGTACTCGGGCGAACACGGCGACGGACTGGCGCGTTCGGAATGGATCGCGCCGTTTTTCGGACCGAAGATCACCGCTGCGTTCGAGGAAATCAAGGACCTGTTCGACCCGAAGGGTTTGCTCAATCCCGGCAAGATCGTAAGGCCGTCGAAGCAGGACGATCGCAGCCTGTTCCGCTTCAAGCCGGGTTATCAGGCGCAGCCGCCGGTGCCCGCGCTGGACTGGTCAGAGTGGGGTGGTTTCGACAAGGCCGTGGAGATGTGCAACAACAACGGCCATTGCCGCAAGTTCGATGCCGGCACCATGTGCCCTTCGTATCGCGTCACCCAAGATGAAAAACACCTGACCCGCGGCCGCGCCAACACGCTGCGGCTGGCGTTGTCGGGCCAGCTTGGCCCCAACGCGCTGACTTCGAATGCGGTGCGCGAAGCGATGGATCTGTGCGTGTCGTGCAAGGGCTGCAAGCGCGAATGTCCGACCGGCGTCGATATGGCGAAAATGAAAATCGAGTTCCTGCATCACTGGCGGCGACATCACGGACTGCCATTGAAGGAGCGCCTGGTTGCCTATCTGCCACGGTATGCGCCGTGGGCGCAGCGTCTGGCGCCATTGGTGAACCTGTTGCAGGGCATCGCCAAGCCGCTGCTGGGTTTTGCGTCCAAACGGACCTTGCCGGCTTGGCGCCGCGACGCATTTGTTGCGCCGGTGGCCAAACCTTCGACGGGCCGCGAAGTGGTGTTGTTTGTCGATACTTTCAGCACTTATTTCGAACCTGAAAATGCGCGTGCCGCGATACGCGTGCTTGAAGCCGCCGGTTATACGGTGCACCTGCCGCGCCCGGCGGATGAAACGCGGCCGCTGTGCTGCGGCCGCACTTTCCTCGCCAGCGGACTGGTCGATGAAGCGCGGGCCGAAGCGCAGCGCATGATCACTACGCTGAAACCCTATGTCGAACGCGGCGTGCCGATCGTCGGCCTGGAACCGTCGTGCCTGTTCGGCCTGCGCGACGAGTTCATTTCGATGCTGCCCGGCGGCGACAGTGCCGAACTGGCGCTGAACGCTTTCCTGTTCGAGGAGTTTCTGGCGCGCGAGCATGATGCGGGCCGCTTGCAACTCAAGCTGAAAGCATTGCCGCAGCCGAAAGCACTGCTGCACGGCCATTGTCACCAGAAAGCATTCGCGGCGATGCCGGCGGTGAAAAAAGTGCTGGGCCTGGTGCCGGGACTCAGCGTTGAAGTGATCGAAACCAGCTGCTGCGGCATGGCCGGCAGCTTCGGTTATGAGGCACGGCATTACGACGTGTCGATGCGTATGGCGGAAGCCTCGCTATTGCCGAAGATCCGCGAAGCAGGCAAGAACACGCTGATCGTGGCCGATGGCACCAGTTGCCGGCATCAGATTCATGATGGCGCAAAACGCAACGCCATTCATGTGGCGCGGGTGCTGGAGTCGGCGCTGGCCGATTAGCCACGTCATTCCGGCTTCCCCCCAAGGGGACTTCCTTCGGGGCGCGCTGGAATGACGGTCTGTTGAAGTTGGTCAGATTTCGTGGGTGTAGCGCTGCACTTTCGCTTCGTCGACGCGAATACCCAGCCCCGGGCCGGTCGGCACATTGAGCCAGCCGCCGGCCAGCGCGATGGGTTCGGTGACAATGTCGTCGGCCAGGTAAGGGCTGGACAGGCTGACGCCCCAATCGACCGCCGGAATAGCAGCAGCAAGATGCATCAATCCGGCGCTGGCAATGCCGGCCTCGGCGATTTTGCAGGCAAGATTGACCTTCATGCCCAGTTTTTCGCAGAGCAGCGCCGCGTCATACACCGGGCGCATGCCGCCCAACTTGATGGTTTTCAGGCTGCAGCCCTGCGCCGCCTTCATGTCGTGGTGATGCTGCAGGTCATCCATGCTGTGCAGGCCTTCGTCGACGCCGATTTTTACGCGACTCGCTGCGGCGACGCGCGCCATGCCGGCAACGTCGTGACCCGCGACCGGTTGCTCAAAAAATTCGATGCGCGTGTCGGCAATGCCGCGCACGAACCGGATGGCTTCGTCCGGCGTCCACGCCTGGTTGGCATCGGTGCAGATCAGCACCTTGTCATCCTTTACCGTTGCGCAGATCGCACGCGAACGTTCGGCGTCGGCTTCCGGTGAGGCGACGCCAACCTTGATCTTGATCGCGACATAACCTTCAGCCAGCCGCTTTTGCGTTTCGGCAATATCGCCTTCGGTGCTGCCGGTGCCGATCAGGCGCAGCGCGGGCACGCGCAGGCGTTTGGCGCCGCCAAGCAGTTCGTACACCGGTTTGCCTTTAGCCTGGCCCAGTGCGTCCCACAGCGCCATTTCGATGGCGGCTTTGGCGCTGTTGTTGCCGTACAAATATTGTCCGGCGCGATGCATCGCCGCAGCGATGTCGTCGGCGGGCAGGCCTTCGAGTTTGTCAGCGAGGTAACGGATCGCCGCGACCATGCTGCCCGGGGTTTCGCCGGTCATCGTCGGTGCTGAAGCTGCTTCGCCCCAGCCGATGATGCCGTCGCTGGTTTCGATGCGCGCAAGCACGTTCTCGGCGTTGCGCACTTCTTCGAAGGACATTTTCACTGGCTTGATCATCGGCAGGCTGATGGCGATGGCTTGTACTCGCTGGATACGCATGGTGGTGATTCCGATAAAAAAAGCGGCGCCGCAGCGCCGCATTTACATCAATAAAATCAAATAATTGCGTGAAGCTTAAATCTTGCCGATTTTCTGCACGGCCTTAGCCATGCGCTTGTAGTCGGCATCGAAGAAGGTCTTGAACTCGTTGACGTCGCGGTAATCCGGGATCACCTGCACGTTTTTCAGCGCTTCAACGAACGTCGGATCTTGTGCCGCCTTGCGGATCAGGTCGCGCAACTGGTTGAGCGTGGCTTCCGGCAGACCGGCGGTCGTGAACAGACCGACCCACAGGTAAGCTTCAACGTCGATGCCCTGTTCCTGGAAGGTTGGCGTGTCCGGGAACGACGGATGGCGTTTCGCGCCGGTATTGCCGATCGGCTTGAGCTTGCCCGAGACCACGTGCGGATGGATCGCCGCCGCCCCGCTTGCCGTGGCGTCAACATGGCCGCCCAGCGCCTGGGTGATGGCCGGGCCGCCGCCGGTGGTCGGCACGTGGCGCATCTTGATGCCGACGCTGTCGATGAACATCTCGAAGGGCACGTGGGTGATGCCGTAAGGGCCCGATGACGAGAAGGTGTAGACGCCGGTTTTCTTTTTCAGCAACGCCGCGAATTCCTTCGCGGTTTTCACCGGCACCGAAGGGTGGGTCACCATGATCAGCGGATCAGCACTCATCAGCGCCACCGGCTGGATCTGCGCCAGAGAATACGGCGACTTGATGCCGTAGAGCTTGTCCTTCTCGATCACCAGATAGATGTTCGGCGTGGTCACCAGCAGCGTGTGGCCGTCGGCCGGCTGGTTGGCAACAAACGCGGTGCCGACGGCAGCGGTGCCGCCGGAGCGGTTGACTACCGGCGCCGGTTGTTTGGTCAGGCGTTCGATGATCGCCGATAGCGGCTGGGCGTGAATCTGGTTCATGCCGCCCGGCGGATTTGGCACGACGACAGTCATCGCCTTGCTTGGGAAACTCTGGGCCAGTGCGGACGAGGCCGCAAAAGCACAGGCAACGGCCAGCAGCATACGTTTCATCAGGTACTCCTCCAGTGTGGTTTTTGCGGCGGCCTGAATGGCGGCCGGTGCTATCGGTGCTGTTGATTTTCTAGGGAATCTCGCGCGAAAAACGTTAAACCGTACGCTACACGCTGTCAACCGGATTCGGAGTCATGCCGGCAGTTGGCAACGCGAGTCAAACTCGTTAGCCTAGGCGCTGCGTTGGCAACGACCAGCACTGCGCATCCGTAACCTTCCCCGGAAACTTCCCGCACAATGACCAAAAAAATCCACACCGTCCTGATCTATGGCTATGGTGTCATGGGGCAGGGTGTGGCCCGCACTTTTGCCAGGGCCGGCTTTGACACCATCATCCGCAGCAGTCGTGCTGCAGAACTGAAGGATCTTCCTGCCGGCGTGCGCGCCGTTGCCAAACTGCCGGAAACGCCTCCCGATCTGGTGCTGGAACTGGTGCCGGAAGAGGTGAAAACCAAGCAGGCTGTCTATCTGGAAGTCGAAGCGGCGTATCCCGGCAACGAGGTGATCATCGCCACCGGCACATCGGGACTGGATCTGGTGGAACTGGCGAAGCCGTTGAAACACCCGGAACGTTTCCTCGGACTGCATTACTTCATGCCTGCGGATCAGGCGCTGGTGGTTGAAGTGATGGCGGGTCCGGAGACGCCGCCGGAACTGGTGGATCTGTGCGCCGAGGTGTTGCGCCGTACCGGCAAGGAACCAGTGGTGCTGTACAAACCCATCGTCGGCTTTCTGGTCAATCGACTGCAGCATGCGATCCTGCACGAAGCCTATTATCTGATCGAAGCCGGCGTGGCGAGCGCGGCCGACATCGACCACGCCGCAAGGCGCATGCTGGCGCCGCGGATGTGCATCAATGGCCTGATTGCGCAGAAGGATTTGAGCGGATTAAGCATCCACGCCGGCGCTCAGGCATCGATCGTGCCGGAGCTGTTTCACAATGGCGTGCCCAATCCGATGCTGCAGAACATGGTCAAACGCGGCGAGACCGGCACGGCAGCCGGCAAGGGCTTTTATGACTGGGACGGCTGCGATACCGAAGCAGTGCGCAAGCAGGCTTCGGTGCAACTGGCCAAGCTGACCGAGTTTCTCGACTCCGACGTATTCAAGGCCGCGCCCAGGACCCAGCCCAAGCCGCGCGACCCGCGGCAGTGAGTCCGCGCCACGCGCTGCGCGCCGGTGCGCGCGAAGCGCTGGGCGTGCCGGCGGCCGTACTCGGCGCCGGCTTTCTCGGTTATGGCTCACTTGCCGGTGATGCCGGTTATTCCATCTGGCTGACGCTGACCGCAACACTGGCGATCTGGGCGCTGCCCGGACAGCTGGTGCTGATGGAAATGCATGCGCGTGAAGCCGCCTTTCTGGCGACCGTGTTCGCGGTGTCACTGAGCGCCGCGCGCTTTCTGCCAATGACACTTACGCTGATGCCGCTGATGCGCGGCGGCAGCCGTGTGCGCCGGCTGTGGCAGTTCCTGCTCGCGGCGCAGCTGGTATCGATGACCACCTGGGCGGTGGCAATGCGCCGCTTCGAAGACATGGATATCGATGCGCGCTGGAATTTTTTCCTCGGTTTTTCGGCGATCTGCATCGCTTCATCGATGTTGTTTGCGGTAATCGGGCAACTGCTGATCGGCGCATTGCCCCCGCTGGCGCGTTATGGCCTTGCACTGCTGACGCCGCTGTATTTTTTCGTGACGCTGGTCGGCGAAGCGCGCACGCGTACCGCGATTGCCGCACTGGTGTGCGGCGCCGGCGTGGCGCTGGTGCTGCATGTCTATGCACCGGCGTGGAGCCTGTTCGGCGCCGGATTCATCGGCGGCACGGTGGCCTGGCTGTGGCAGGGATCGCATGTCCGCCGCCGCTGAACTCTGGCTGCTGATGCTCGCCTGCGGCGGCACGACCTATCTGTGGCGCGGCCTGGGCGTGCTGCTGTCTGGCCGAATCAATCCACAGAGCGCGATTTTCGAGTGGGTATCGTGCGTGGCTTATGCGCTGGTCGCCGGACTGATCGCGCGGATCATCGTCGCGCCGTCGGGCTTGATGGCACAGACCGCGCTGGCCGACCGTCTGCTGGCCTGCGTCGCGGCGTTTATCGCTTATCGCCTGGCCCGCCGCAACATGTTTGTCGGCCTGCTGTGCGGCGTGCTCATTTTCGTTGCGGCGACGCATCTGCGCAGCGTATTCCTCTAAAATTACGTCATGAGCGGCGAAATTCTGGTGACGCGCGAGGCCGACACGGCGACGGTCACCCTGTCCAACCCCCCCAAACTGAATGCACTGACAGTTGCGATGTGGCGCGATCTGGCGGTGGCGATGCATCGCCTGTCGGACGACGACAGACTGCGCTGCGTGGTGTTGCGCGGCGCCGGCAGCGAGGCGTTTGCCGCGGGCGCCGACATCGCCGAGTTCGCCCGGGAACGCAATACCGTCGAGCAGGGCAAGGCCTATCACCGCGATCTGGTGTTCGGCGCGCTGCGTGCGGTCGGCGAATGCCGCCATCCGACGGTGGCGATGATCCACGGCGCCTGCGCCGGCGGTGGTCTCGAACTGGCGTGCCAGTGCGATCTGCGCATTGCCGGCAACAGTGCGCGTTTCGGCGTGCCGATCAACCGCCTTGGTTTTGCGATCGCCTACGATGAGTTGGCCGCGCTGCTGCCATTGATCGGCCGTGCCGCGGCGCTGGAAATCCTGGTCGAGGGCAGGATGTTGGGTGCCGATGAAGCCTATGCCAAGGGCTTGCTGACGCGCTTGGTCGCCGATGACGAGTTGGAAGCCGAAACCGCGGCCACCGTACGTCGTATTGCCGACGGCGCACCGCTGGTCGCGCGCTGGCACAAGCAGTTTATCCGGCGGCTGACGCCACAGCCGGCGGCGCTGTCCGAGGCCGAGATCAACGCCAATTTCGATTACTTCAACACCGAGGACTACCGCATCGGCTACGATGCCTTCATCAACCGGCAGAAACCCCGGTTCACCGGGCGCTGATTTTTTGGGGCCGCCGATGAACGCCGATAAATCAACACTTGTTTTGTTAAAGGCCTGATCGGCGTCAATCGGCGTTTAATGATCTTCGGGTTTGACCTGCCCTTTTAAATAATTTTCAGGAACTATTGGAGTAATCATGGCTGGACCGTTATCGCATATCAAAGTGCTCGACCTTTCGCGCGTGCTCGCAGGGCCGTGGACCGCACAGAACCTCGCCGATCTGGGGGCTGAGGTGATCAAGGTGGAGCGTCCCGGCAAGGGCGATGATTCACGCGGTTATGCCCCCCCTTTCCTCAAAGACGAACAGGGCCGCGAGACCAAGGAGGGCGCCTATTTCTGCGCCGCCAATCGCGGCAAGAAATCGATCACGGTGAACCTGAGCAAGCCCGAAGGGCAGCAACTGGTGCGCGAGCTGGCGAAGGACGTCGATGTGCTGGTCGAGAACTACAAGGTAGGTGATCTGGCGCGATACGGCCTGGGTTATGACGATCTGGCCAAGCTCAACCCCGGATTGATCTACTGCTCGGTCACCGGTTTCGGCCAGACTGGTCCGTACAAGGACAGGCCCGGCTACGATTTCATGGCGCAGGGCATGGGTGGGCTGATGAGCATCACCGGCGAAGCCGATGGTGTACCCGGCGGCGGGCCGCAGCGCGTCGGCATCCCGATCATCGACATGACCACCGGCATGTACGCCACCATCGCGATCTGTGCGGCGCTGGCCAATCGCGCGGTGACGGGCAAGGGACAGTGGATCGACGTTGCGCTGCTCGACAGCTGCGTCGCTTTCCTCGGCAATCAGGCGATGAACTACTTTGCCACCGGCGAGTCGCCCACGCGCATCGGCAATGCGCACCCGAACATCGTGCCTTATCAGACCTTCGCGACCAAAGATGGCGCCATCATCCTCGCCTGTGGCAACGACAACCTGTTCAACAAGTTTTGCGAAGCCGCCGGCTGTGCTGGTCTGCCCAAGGATCCGCGTTTTTCCACCAATGCCGAGCGCGTGAAAAACCGCGTTGAGATCACGCGGCTGCTCAACGCAGTGTTCGAACAGCGCACGACCAAGGAATGGGTCAAGCTGCTCGACGACACGGGCGTGGCCAACGGGCCGATCAATACCATCAAGGAAGTGTTCGAAGAGCCGCAGGTGATCGCGCGCGGCATGAAATTCGAATTGCCGCATGCGGCAGCGGGCAAAGTAACGCTAGTCGCGAGCCCGATGAAATTTTCAGGTACGCCGCTCAAGCACGACATGCCGCCGCCTGTGGTGGGGCAGCACACCGATGAAATACTCCGTACGGTACTTAAGAAAACTGATGCGGAGATTGCTGCGCTGAAGGCTTCCGGCGCTGTTTAGGCGGCTGGTGATTAAGTGACTGGGTGACTCGGTGATTAGGTGATTAAGTGATTAAGTAATTGGTCTTTGGGTAACCCAGCATCAATCACCCAGTCACCTAATTACCAAATCACCTAGTCACTAAAAGAAGCTGATCAGCATCTTCGTCGCCAGCGTAAACAGCACGGCGGCGAAGATTTTTTTCAGCAGCGCGCCCGGCGTGCGATGGGCGAGGCGGGCGCCGAGCGGCGCCAGCGACACGCTGGCAATGACGATGCCGGCCAGCGCCGGCAGATAAACGAATCCAAGACTGTAGGCGGGGAGTCCCGCCTGCCCGAAGCCGGTGACCAAAAAGCCGGCGGTGCCGGCAGCCGCGAGCGGCCAGCCGATGGCTGCCGCGGTGCCGATAGCCTGATGAATGGCGATGCCGCGCTTGACCAGGTAGGCAACGACCAGCGCCGCGCCGCCGGTGGCGGTCAGGCTGGAGATGACACCGATAACGCCGGACGAGAGATTCAGGCTTGTCGTTGACAGTGGTGCCGCACCCGCCTGGGGTTTTTTGCCGAAAAACATTTGCGCCGAGATGTAATAAATCAGCAGCGTGAACACCACGGTCAGCAGTCGTACGTCCAGCACGCTGGCGAGCAATGCGCCGCTGAAGGTGCCGATGATGATGCCCGGCGCCATGCGTTTGACGATGGTCCAGTTGACCGCGCCGTGGCCGTGATGGGCGCGAACGCTCGATACGGAAGTGAACAGGATGGTCGCCATCGAGGTGCCCAGCGCGAGATGCACAACCTGCGACGCATCGAAGCCCTTCGCAGCATAAATAAAGGCCAGCACCGGCACCATCGCGGCGCCGCCACCGATGCCCAGCAGTCCGGCGAAGAATCCGACAAAGGCGCCGAGGGCGAGATAGGCCCACCACCATTCGAACATCGGCGTCAGGCCCGCTTCACTTGGCCAGGCCGAGGATGTATTTCCATTCGTCGGGATCGACCGGCGTGATCGACAGCCGGTTGCCTTTGGCGAGCACGCGCATTTTCGCCAGCGGTTTGTGCTTGCGCAGCTCAGCCAGTGAAATCAGCGGTGTTTTTTTGACGAAACGGAAATCGACATGCAACCAGCGTGGATTTTCCGGCGTCGCGGTGTCGTCGTAATACTTGCTCTTGCGGTCGAATTGCGTGGCATCGGGATAGGCCGCCTTGGCGACTTCGGTGATGCCGACGATGCCGGGTTCGTCGCAGTTGGAGTGGTAATAAAACGCCGGGTCACCCGGTTTCATCTGGTCGCGCATGAAATTGCGCGCCTGGTAGTTGCGCACACCCGTCCACGGCGTGGTTTTGTCACGCGCGAGGTCGTCGATGCCGTAAACGTCAGGTTCGGATTTGATCAGCCAGTAGCGCATGTTGAATGGAAGCCCGGAAAAATCATTAGCCACAGAGGCCACAGAGTTCACAGAGAAAAATCAGGACGCCTGCGCTTCGGGTTCTCTCGGTGAGCTCTGTGGCTGCATTGTTGTAATGCCGTACATAAAAAATGCGGCCGCGCCGCATCGTTTGTAGGGTCCCCCGCATGTGCCGTCGCAGACCAGTATCCTGAACCTAGGGTTCAAGTCGGCCACCTTCCGGATTTCTTCAGGCACGTCCGCGTGGGACGCGCACACCGAAACCACTATGGTCGGCGACCTGTGCAATGTCTATTGGCTCAAAGAGTATATGGCCTGAACGAACACCGCAGGGGAAACTCTGGACGGCTTGAGGATCAGCGAATGACCGGGGGAACAAGCAACAACAAACTCAGAACAGTTTGCTTTGTTCCGCCATCGCCTGATCGATGGCCGTCTCCATGCGTTGAATTCTACGCTTGGTTTCGGCGATATCAAAACTGCCGCCGACTTTCATCGACAGAAATTCGTGGGCGATGTTCAGCGCCGCCATGATGGCCACACGCTCCAGGCCGATGACTTTTCCGCGATCACGGATTTCCTGCATCTTGGCATTGAGGTAATCGACGGCTTCGAGCAGGCCTTTTTGCTCGTCTTCCGCACAAGCGACGCGAAATTCGCGCCCCATGATATTGATCTGCAAACCCTTTGCGTCGGCGCTCATGTTTCCTCAGCGGGAATTTGCTGGACGAGTAACTCAAGCTGGCTGCTGGCCGTCTGAATTTTGTCCTCGAGCTGCTTGTTGCGATGCAGGGCCGAGGCCAATTCCTGACGCAGCCGCTGCGTGTCGTCACGCAACCGCTGGTTGACCTCAATAAATTGGGTCAGCTTGTCCTCGAGCGATTTCAGTTCTACTTCCATGCGCGCACTATAGTGGGGAAAATCCAGCAGGGTCAACCATTAAGGCATCATTTTGAATGTGATTTGGCATGTTAGCTACGGCCCGAGCCGTTGCCACCATCCGCAAGCCGGATGATCCCGCCGGCCCCAGTCAGTGGAAACCGGGGTTATCGATAAGTATCTGTTTTAATTAAATAAAATTTTTAATGTGCGACCGTGGCCGGCGGCAAAACCGTGCACGACCTGCGCTACAATCGCGCTGTCCAGGACGAATCGCTACCGCATGTGAAGCGTCCCGGACACGTTTCAGGTGCCGACGCACCCCGCAAGGGACGTCAGTGAAACGGGAAACAGGTGAGGCCGTAAGGCCGATTCCTGTGCTGCCCCCGCAACGGTAAGCAACCGGCGTTCAAAGCAACGAATGCCATGGCGCATCAACAGCCACTGTCCCCTCCGGGGATGGGAAGGCGATGCGCCCAAGGTTGCAAGCCCGGAGACCGGCCTGGTTCGTCGTGGTGGAAATGCTGCGGGGAAGCGGCGATCCGGACATTCCGGCTGTTCTTCCTTTCGGTATTTCCTCGTTCCGGTTTTGCAGCGCGCGGCGGGTGCGCATAACGAGGATTTACATGCAACGAAGTGTTTTGGCAGTGGCAGTCGCCCTGGCAGCCAGTGCGCATTGCGCGGCGCAGGATCAGATCGCCGCGCTCGACGAAGTGGTGGTGACCGCCTCGCGGTTCAGGGATCGCTTCGATGACAAACCGGTCAACATGACGGTGATTACCAGCGAAGACATCCGGCGCAGCGCGGCGAAAACCGTTCCCGACCTGTTGTCCGAGCAGGCCGGCATCCAGATCCATGATTTTTTCGGCAACAACGCGACGTCGACCACGGTCGATCTGCGCGGCTTTGGCATTACCGGCACCCAAAACACGCTGATACTGGTCGACGGGCGGCGCATCGCCGACAACGACCTGTCCGGCGTGCAATGGTCGGCGTTTCCGCTGATCAATGTCGAGCGTATCGAGATCATGCGCGGCGGCGGCTCGGTGCTGTATGGCGAAGGCGCGGTCGGCGGGGTGATCAACATCATCACCCGTTCGCCGTTCGATGGTCCCGGAACCGGCAGCCTGCGCGCGCGCGCCGGATCCTACGGCACCAGGGAAACCGGCGTCACCGCGCAGTACCGCAGCGAGCGGGTGGGCATTGGCGTGGCCATCAACAACCTTGAAACCGACGGTTATCGCGACAACAACCAGAACCGCCAGACCAACGGCGCCGCCGACGTGCGCGTGCTGACCGAAGGCGGTGAAATAGGCATCAAGCTGGCGACCGATCACCAGGGATTGCGGCTGCCCGGCGCGCGGCAGGTACAGCCCAGCGCCGGCGTCAACCAGCTGGCAACCGACCGCCGCGGCGCACAGACGCCGCTGGATTATTCGCAGCGCAACGGCAACCGTATGACGGTGGACTGGCAGCAGCGTGCCGGCAGCGGCGATTTCAACATCGGCGGCGGCTGGCGCAGCAAGGAGCAGATTTCCTATTTTGATTTCGGCGGCTTCCCCGACTACCGCGTCGCCGATCTCGATGTCCTGTCTTTTACGCCGCGCATGCGCTGGTCACCGGAGTTGCCCGGCGGCAGCCATACGCTGGTGGCCGGATTCGACTGGTATCACTGGGATTACCGCCTGAAGCGTTCGAATTCGACCGCGAACATCGGCACGCCCTACAACACCATCGACGCCCAGCAGCAGAACACCGGCGTCTACCTGCAGGACACGCTTAAAGTATCACCGCGGCTGACGTTGAACGCAGGCCTGCGTTATGAACGCTTCAAGGCGGATGCGACCGATACCTACGATGCGACTGCGCCAGGCGGTGCATTTGGTTCAGGCGCACCCGCCGGATCACAGAACGAATCAGAACACGCCTATGAGGCTGGCGTACGTTATGCGCTGACGCCGGTGGTGTCGCTGATCGGCAAGACGGCGCGCAGTTTCCGCTTTGCCAATATCGATGAGATATACGAAACCTCGGCGACATTCACCAACCAGTTCCAGTTCCTGCGCCCGCAGACGGCGCTGCACCACGAACTGGGCATGGAGTGGAAGCAGGCCAGCGCGTGGTTCCGGGCATCGCTGTTCGAGATCGACGTCAAGGATGAAATCCATCTCGACGCGTTTACCACGGGCATCGGCAATACCAATCTGCCGCCTTCACGACGGCGCGGTCTCGAGCTTGAAAGCAAATGGCAGGCGACGCGCGCGCTGTCACTGCTCGGCGCCTACACCTACACCGATGCGCGCTTCCGTAGTGGAGTGCTGGCGGGGCCGCCCCCGGTGGACATTGCAGGCAAAACCGTGCCGCTGGTGCCGCGACACAAGCTCAATACCGGTGCGTCCTGGGCCTATACCCAGAACACCCGGCTCAGCGCGATGGTGGCCTATACCGGCGAGCAGTTCATGGACAACGATGAAGGCAATACGCTGGGCGTGAAAATCCCGGCGTATACCGTAACCGACCTCAAACTGTCGCACCGCCAGGGCAACTGGACGCTGAGTGCGGTGATCAACAATCTGTTCGACCGCCAGTACTACAACTACGCGGTGCGCAGCCAGTTTGTTGCCGACCGTTACAACGCCTACCCGTTGCCGGAACGCAATGCCGGGGTCAGCGTGGAGTATGTGATCCGCTGATGCCGGCTGCGGGGGGTTGCATGACCGGAAAAAAAGCCGCACACCCCGCGGTTTTTTTTCCGGTGCTTTTCCTTTGTTATCAAAAGTTTGCTATTGTTCGGGCCGTGCAATCGATGTCCGGAACCGAGCTATATTTTCGTCTACTGCGCCACGTGCGGCCGTACTGGCGTACGTTCGGCATTGGCGTGCTGGCCATCGTCATCGTGGCCGCCACCGAACCGGCACTGCCGGCACTGTTGAAGCCGCTGCTTGACGGCGTGTTCGTCAACAAGGACGAATCGGTGATCCGCTGGACCCCGGTGTTCATCGTCGGCCTGTTCGTGCTGCGCGGTCTTGCTGAATACGTCGCGCAGTTTGCGCTGAACTGGGTCGGCAACCGGCTGGTGATGGATCTGCGCGGCATCATGTTCCGTAAATTGCTGACGCTGCCGGCGCGTTATTACGATGATCAGGCTTCCGGCAACCTCATTTCCCGGCTGACTTTTGATGTCATGCAGGTGACCACCGCGGCGACCAGCGTGCTGACCGCGGTATTCAAGGACGCGCTGGTGATCGTCGGCCTGCTCGGCTGGATGTTCTGGCTCAACTGGAAACTGACCCTGCTGTCGCTGGTGATGACGCCAGTGATCGTGCTGGTGGTGCGGGTGATCAGCGTACGGTTGCGCAACTCGAGCCGCCAGGTGCAGCAGCAGATGGGCGACATGACCCAGGTGATCCAGGAAACCATCGAAGGCCACCGTGTGGTCAAGCTGTTCGGTGGGCAGGACTACGAACAGCAGCGTTTTGACGCGCAGGCCAACAACGTGCGCCGCCAGCTGATGAAGCAGGTCGCCGCATCCGCCGCCAGCGTGCCGATCGTGCAGTTTGTCGCCGCGCTGGCGCTGGCCACCATTGTTTATCTCGCCACCCAGCAGTCGAACACCGACCAGATCACCGTCGGCGGATTTGTGTCCTTCATCACCGCGATGCTGATGCTGACCGCGCCGCTGAAGCGCGTCACCAGCGTCAACGAACCGCTGCAGCGCGGCCTGGCCGCTGCGGAGAGCGTGTTCGCACTGGTTGACCAGCACAGTGAAACCGATGCCGGCAGCATCGATCCGGGCCGTGTGCGCGGGGAGATTCGTTTCGAGCAGCTGCGTTTTGCCTACGGTGCGGACGGCCGCCATGCCCTCGACGGCATTGACCTCACGATCGCGCCGGGTGAAACACTCGCGCTGGTCGGCGCTTCCGGCAGCGGCAAAACCACGCTGGCGAATCTGGTGCCGCGGTTCTATCAGCCGACCGGCGGCCGCATCCTGCTCGATGGTCAGGATATCGCCGTACTGAAACTCGCCGCGCTGCGCGCCAACATCGCGCTGGTCAGCCAGGACGTGGTGCTGTTCAACGACACCGTGGCGGCGAATATCGCCTACGGCGCGATGAACCGGATGTCGCGCGACGAGATCGTTGCGGCGGCCACAGCCGCGCATGCGATGGAATTTATCAATGAAATGCCCAATGGCCTCGACACCATGGTCGGCGAGAACGGCGTCAAACTTTCCGGCGGACAGCGCCAGCGCCTGGCAATTGCGCGCGCACTGCTGAAAAACGCGCCGGTGCTGATCCTCGATGAGGCGACCTCGGCGTTGGATACCGAATCCGAACGCCATGTACAGGCCGCGCTGGAGGTGTTGATGCGCGGCCGCACCACTATCGTCATCGCTCACCGGCTGTCGACCATTGAAAACGCGCACCGCATCGTCGTGCTCGATGGCGGGCGCATCGCCGAGAGCGGGGCGCATGCCGAACTGCTGGCGCGCGGCGGCAAATACGCGCAGCTTTACCGCAACCAGTTTCTGTCGTCGGGGGAGGGCTGAGCCATGCCGCACAATTCCCCGCATCTTTCCATCATTACCCCCGTGTACAAGGCCGAAGGCTGCCTCGATGAACTCTACCGCAGGCTGGTTGCCGCGCTGGAGCCGGTGACCAATGATTTTGAAATCATCATGGTCGAGGACTGCGGTGGTGATCAGTCCTGGGACATCGTCAAACGGCTTGCCGCAGCGGACCCGCGCGTCAAGGGCCTGCAGTTCAGCCGCAACTTCGGCCAGCATTACGGCATCACCGCAGGGCTGGATGCCGCCGAGGGCGACTGGGTAGTGGTGATGGATTGCGATCTGCAGGACCGGCCCGAAGAAATTCCCGCGCTGTATGCGAAAGCGCAGGAAGGTTACGACGTGGTGCTGGCGCGCCGCGGTGGGCGCACCGACGGCGTGTTGAAGCGCTTCTCGTCATGGTGTTTTTACCAGTTGCTGAGCTGGCTGGCCGATACCGAATACGACAGCGCCACCGGCAATTTCCGCATCATCTCGCGCAAGGTGGTGCTGGCGTGCCGGCAGATGCGCGAACAGCTGCGTTTTTTCGGCGGGCTGGTGAACTGGATGGGATTCCCGACCGCGGCGATCGAAGTCAGTCATGCGACGCGGCACGAAGGCCAGTCCACTTATACCTTCGGCAAACTGTGGCAGCTGGCAGTCGACACCATCATCGCCTATTCCGACAAGCCGCTGCGGCTGGCGGTGCGTTTCGGTTTTCTGATGTCGCTGCTGTCATTTGCGGCCGGCTTGTTCATCCTGGTACGCGCGGCGCTGTACGGCTCCCCGGTGGTCGGCTGGCCCAGCCTGTTCGTGTCGGTGTATTTCATCGGCGGCATCACCATCAGCATACTCGGCGTGCTCGGCATCTATCTGGGTAAAACCTTTGACGAGGCGAAAAAACGGCCGCTGTACATTGTCATGAACGCGACGTTTGACCATGCATCCCGCGATCCGGCGCGTTGAGTGGGACAGCATCGCGTTCGGACGCGATTGTTACGAGATCACCGCGCTGGAGGAACAGGCCCTGCACGCAGCGGCCACCCGCCCGGGACATTATTCAATCAAGATCGAGCCACTGGTTTCCAAAGCGCTGCTGCACCAGTACGGCTTCTATTACTGCGATACGCTGATCGAGCCGCATTGTCAGCGCGACCATTTTCACGGCTATCACGATCCGCGCGCCCGCTGTTCGCGCGATGCCACGCTTGATGAGCTGCTGGCGATCTGCCACGGCGCGTTCGAACACGGCCGTTTTCACCGCGATTTCAACCTGCCGCGCGCGCAGGCTGACCTGCGTTACGACAACTGGCTGCGCCAGGTGCATGCCGCAGGCAACGCCTATGGTCTTTATTTTGACCAACAACTGGCCGGATTCATGGCGGTGGATGGTGGCCGCCTGATACTGCATGCGATGGCGCCGCAATTCCGTGGCCGCGGACTAGCCAAATTTTTGTGGACGGCGGTGTGCGATGAACTCTATGCACAGGGCCAGCTTGAAATCAGCAGTTCGATTTCGGCGGCTAATCTTGCCGCGGCCAATCTTTACCTGACGCTGGGCTTCCGCTTGCAGCATCCCGTCGATGTTTATCACCGGATGACGAAATGAGCTATCTATTTGTTTTTATTACAGTATTTTTGACGGTCTACAGCCAGATCGTGATCAAGTGGCAGGTCGTTGCCGCCGGAGCGTTTCCGCTGGCAACGCCTGACCGGCTGTGGTTCCTGGCCAAGCTGCTGGTCAATCCCTGGGTGGTTTCCGCGCTTGCCGCGGGCCTGCTCGCCGTGGTGTCGTGGATGGCGGCGATGACCAAGCTCGATCTGTCGCACGCTTATCCGTTCATGAGCCTGGCCTTCGTGCTGGTGCTGGTGCTGAGCGCCGTGGTGTTTCACGAGCCGGTGAATGCCTGGAAGATTGCGGGTCTCGCGTTGATCACCGTCGGCATCATCGTGGGGAGTCAGGGTTGAGGTTGTGTCCGGCCTGCGGCGCGACGCTGGCCACCGCGGGCTGGGATTGCACGGCTTGCGGCCACCGGCCGCAGCAGCGCGCCGGATTTATTGCGCTCGCCCCCGCGCTGGCTGCGCAGTCGGAAGGTTTCGATCCCGCGCTGTTTGCAGAGTTGGCTGCGCTGGAATCAAGCAATTTCTGGTTTCGCGCGCGCAACCGGCTGATTCTCTGGGCGCTGCAGCGTTACGCGCCGGCATTCACCGATTTTCTGGAAGTGGGCTGCGGCACCGGCTACGTGCTGCAGGGCGTGGCGGAGGCATTTCCGGGCGCGCGCATCTGCGGCACCGAAGCGCAGACCGAAGGCCTGCAGTTTGCCGCCAACCGCGTGCCGCGCGCGGCCTTCCTGCAAATGGATGCGCGACAGATGCCGTTTGACAATGAATTCGACGTGATCGGTGCCTTCGATGTCATCGAGCACATCGCCGAAGATGAAGCCGTCCTCGCGCAGATGCATCGCGCGCTGCGTCCCGGCGGCAGCCTGCTGCTGACGGTGCCGCAGCATCCCTTCCTGTGGAGCGAATACGACGTGCGCGCCCACCATGTGCGGCGCTACACCCGCGGCGAACTGCGGCAGAAGCTCACACGGGCGGGCTTCGACATCGTTAAAATGACTTCCTTTGTTTCGGTATTGCTGCCGCTGATGATGCTGTCCCGACTGACCCGCCGCACCGATGCGGTAGATTACGATCCGCTGGCCGAATTGCGCATCGGCGCCCTGGCCAATGCGCTGCTCGAACGCGCGCTGGATGCGGAGCGGTTGCTGATCCGCGCCGGCCTGTCGCTGCCCTTCGGCGGCTCGCTGCTGGCGGTGGCCCGGCGCGCGACATGACCACCCCGTTCAACAAGCCGTTCATCATCGGGCCGGAGCTTGATTACATCGCTGATGCGGTGGCGCGCGGCCATTTGTCGGGTGACGGCCATTACACCAAGCTGTGCCATCAATGGCTGGAGCAGCAGCTTGGCGCAAAACGCGCGCTACTGACGCATTCGTGCACCGCCGCGCTGGAAATGGCGGCGATACTCTGCGACATCCGGCCCGGCGACGAAGTGATCATGCCGTCGTACACCTTCGTGTCCACGGCCAACGCCTTTGTGCTGCGCGGCGGTGTGCCGGTGTTCGTCGATATCCGTCCTGACACACTGAATCTCGACGAGAAACTGATCGAGGCCGCGATTACGCCGAAAACCCGCGCCATTGTGCCCGTGCATTACGCCGGCGTGGCCTGCGACATGGACGCGATCATGGCCATTGCGCGCCGGCGCGATCTGCTGGTGGTGGAGGATGCTGCACAGGCCGTGCTTGCCGAATACAAGGGCCGGCGCCCCGGCGCGATCGGCGATCTCGGTTGCCTTTCCTTCCATGAAACTAAAAACGTGATCAGCGGCGAGGGCGGTGCCTTGCTGATCAACAATCCGGATTTGATCGAGCGCGCCGAAATCATCCGCGAAAAAGGTACCAACCGATCCAAGTTTTTCCGCGGTGAAGTCGACAAGTACACCTGGGTCGACATCGGTTCATCGTTCCTACCCAGCGAGCTGATCGGCGCTTTCCTGTGGGCGCAACTGCAGCATGCCGCGGACATCATCGAGCGCCGCCGCCAGCTATGCGAGATCTATCGCGGGGCGTTGCAGGATCTGGCCGACGCCGGCCTGCTGCAGTTGCCGCAGCCCGAGCCCGAGGGCGTGGCCGGTAACGGCCACATGTTCTACCTGTTCACCCGCAGCGCTGCCGAACGCGGCGCGCTGCTGGCGCATCTGAAGGCGGCCGGCGTGCACGCGGTATTCCATTACGTGCCGCTGCATGCGTCGCCGGCGGGGCGCAAATTCGGCCGCACCGCGGGTGCATTGCCGGTCACTGAAGACCTTGCCGACCGGCTGGTCCGGTTGCCGCTTTACTACAACCTCGGCGACGATGAGGCGCGCGCTATCGTCGGCCAAGTGCGGCGTTTCTTTGAAAGTCGGTAATTAGTAATTGGTAAATGGTGACTGGTAATTGGTAAAGGTGCGTTACGCCACCAGTCACCAGTCACCAGTCAATAGTCACCAAAAAATGCTCTTCAACTCCCACGCCTTCATTTTCCTGTTCCTGCCGCTGACGCTGCTGGTGTTTTTCGCGCTCGGCCGCTTCAGCGCCAAGCTGGCCGCGGGATGGCTGGCAGCGGCATCGTTGTTTTTTTACGGCTGGTGGAGCCCGGCTTATGTGGCGCTGCTGTTGGTTTCGATCCTGTTCAATTTCACCGCCGGCAGCGCGATTGTGCGTGCTGTGTCCGATCCGCGCTACAGCAAGCGGCTGCTGACCGCGGCCATCATCGCCAATCTCGCATTGCTGGCGTATTACAAGTACGCAAACTTCTTTGTTGCCAACTTCAACGCCGTCACCGGTGCCGGTCTGGGGGTTGCCGAGGTGATGCTGCCGCTGGGCATTTCATTTTTTACCTTTACTCAGATCGCTTTCTTGGTTGACGCCTACCAGGGCAAGGTGCGCGAGTACAACCTGGTGCATTACGGCCTGTTCGTCACCTATTTTCCGCACCTGATCGCCGGGCCGATTTTGCATCACGGCGAAATGATGCCGCAGTTCGCGCAACGCGAAATCTACCGGCCGCAATACGACCTGATCGCCGCCGGCCTGACACTGTTCGTGCTGGGGCTGGCCAAAAAGGTATTGATTGCCGATGGCGTCGCGCCGTACGTGGGGCCGGTGTTTGATGCGCCAGGCGCCGGTGTCACGCTGACTTTCCTCGAAGCCTGGTGCGGTGCGCTGGCCTACACCTTCCAGCTCTATTTCGATTTCTCCGGCTATTCCGACATGGCGGTCGGCCTATCGTTGCTGTTCGGCGTGCGTCTGCCGGTGAATTTCCATTCGCCGTACAAAGCGGTCAACGTCATCGATTTCTGGCGGCGCTGGCACATGACGCTGTCGCGGTTTCTGCGCGATTACCTGTACGTGCAGCTGGGCGGCAATCGCAAGAGCCGGGTGCGGCGTTATACCAATCTGCTGCTGACCATGCTGCTCGGCGGACTGTGGCACGGCGCCGGCTGGACCTTTGTGCTGTGGGGCGCGTTGCACGGCGTTTATCTGGTGATCAACCACGGCTGGCGCGAATTCCGCCGCCGCCTCGGCCACAACCTGCACCGTTCGACACCATGGGGCCGCCGTGCCGGCTGTCTGGTGACGTTTATTGCGGTGGTCATCGGCTGGGTGTTGTTCCGAGCGCCGGATATTGAAACCGCAATCGCAATCCTGCGCGCAATGGCCGGTTTTAACGGCCTGGTGCTGCCCGAGTCCTGGCTGGCGAAGACCGGTGGTTTGGGCGCGACATTGGCCGCGCTGGGCGTCGATTTCGGCGCCACGCCGGCGATGACGCGCACCGGCGTGTTGCACTGGATCTGGGTCCTGCTGCTGGTGGTCTGGCTGGCGCCGAATACCCAGCAGATCATGGCCGCGGCGAAACCCGCGCTAGGCGTGCCTGAAGAAGGCCCTTCGCCGATACGCTGGCGGGTTGCGCTGCCGTGGGCTGCTGTCACGCTGGGCCTGATGCTGGCGGTGATCGTCAATCTCGGCCGCCATTCCGAGTTTCTGTACTTCCAGTTCTGATGTCACCGCGCGCATACATTGCTTGGGTGGTTGGCGGATGTCTGGCGCTGCTGGCGCCGGTGCTGATATTAAATCTGATGTTGCTGGCCAACGACCAGCGTCATGACAAAAACCGTCTGGCCAGCCGCTGGCAGCAGGAATCCGGCGGGGTGACCTATGCGCCGCCAATCACCAGCAATCGCGCATTCAAGACGCTGCGGCTGGCCGACCGCCTGCCGGAGATCAATACATTGGTGTTCGGCTCTTCGACGGCGATGTCGATCACCGCCGATGCATTGCCGCCAGAACTGCGCGCCTACAATTTTGCGCAAAGCGGCAATCCGCTACTCAGCGTGATCGGCGAAGCAACTTACGTGATCACCCATTTTGGTGATCACGTGCGCTGGCTGGTGATCCCCGTCGACTGGTCGATCGGATTCGTTTACCAGAGCGGTGCGCCGTATTCCGCAGATCTTTCGCCGGGAAAAGTTGCTCCCCCGTCCGCGCTGCCTCTGGCCACTCGCATGCGTGAAGCGCTGAGTCTGCCCCGCATCAGCACGTTGGTGGGCATATTGCGCGAAATTGCTGTTGCAAAAGACCGTGCGGCGCTGGCCCGACACTTTTTTACCGACGCCGCGGGCGATCCATACCCCTGTGCCGAAGGTGGAACTGCCCGCGACTTCGATGTGACCTTCCGCGGCCAGTGCGCGGGTTTCCGGGCTGACGGCAGCGCGACCTTCGCCGATCAGAAGCGCATCAGCGCGGTCACGGCGGCGGGTGTGATTGCGCAGGCGGCCAGCGCGTCATCGCAATATGCCAGAGCGCTGGACCGCACAGCGGGACAGCCTGATGCGGAACTGCTGAATCATTTGTCGGCGCTGCTGAAGCAGGCGCGGGCCCAGGGCATCCGCGTGGTGTTTTATCTGCCGCCGCTGATCCCGGGTCTGGATGCGCGGCTGGCGGCTTCCGCACACAGCGGTGAAAAACTCCGCCGCACCAAAGCCGTGCTGGCGCAGTGGGCGAAGCAGCAGCAGACAGTGATTTTTGATGCCGGCGCCTCCGAGCAGTACGGCTGTACGGCTACCGAATTCATCGATGCGCATCACGCGCTACCGGTCTGCTACCGTAAAATCATGGCGCGCCTGCTGGCGCCGGAGCGGTCAACGCCCTGAATCGGAATCTGCATTCATTCAATGACCGATACTGAAATCCGCAACGAGACGCCGCGATCCTGGTGGCTGCTGTACGCCGCAGCCGCAGCATCGTTCCTGCCCGCGCTGTTTTTCTATTACGTCGGCGAAGAAGCCATATTTCCAGTTTCAGCGCTGGAGATGTGGTACCACAATGAACCGGTCCGGCGCCTGTTGCTGGGCATGGATCTGCAGCACAACCCGCTGTTCACCTGGCTGATCATTCCGCTGTCGGCGCTGTTCGGCTGGGATGCAATGCTGGTGGTGACGCGCGGCATCGCCATGGCATCCACCGTGCTGACTGGCGTCGCGGTGGCGGGTCTGGCGCAGTTTCTCTACGGCAACCGCGTATTCAGCGCCGTTTCGGCGGTAATCTATCTGACGCTGGCCGACCTGTTTTTTTA
This sequence comes from uncultured beta proteobacterium, assembly GCA_903933915.1. Classification (GTDB taxonomy): domain Bacteria; phylum Pseudomonadota; class Gammaproteobacteria; order Burkholderiales; family SG8-41. The sequence continues at coordinate 61,999 of CAIZLW010000006.1, forward strand.
CCGCGGCTGGCTGGCTTATGTGGATCCGCTGTTCGGTCTGCTGGTGTTCGCCGCGATCGCCGCACTGTGGGTCGCCTGCGAACGCCGCCATGCCGGCTGGCTGGCGCTGGCGCTGCTGGCACTGACCGGCGCGTTTCTCGCCAAAGCGCTGACCGCCTACGTGTTTTATGCCGGCGCCGCTCTGGTGCTGCTGCTGCGCGGTCACCGCCGTTTCCTGTTGTCGCTGCCCAGCCTGGTGCTGCATGCCGGCGCGCTGGCGCTGCCGCTGCTGTGGCTGCGCCTGTTTGCGGCCAGCCGCGGCCAGGACGCGCGCATGTTCAGCGAGATCATCACCAAACTCACGCCGGACAACCTTGTCGATTACCTGCTGAAGCTGGTCGCCTATCCGCTGGAAACGCTGCTCAGTCTGGCGCCGGCGGCGCTGATTGCGCTGTGGCTGCTGTCACGCCGGCTTCAGTTCTCCCGCGCAGCCACCGATGCCCATCTGCTCACCGCGCTGCTGATCGTGCTGGTCAACTATCTGCCGTATTGGCTGGCGCCGCACAGTCATGTGCGTTATCTGCTGCCGCTGTACCCGCTGGCGGGACTGGTGATCGCGCGCGCGTTGTGGCTGAGTGGAGGTACGGCGCTGGCGACCATCCGCCGCTGGGTCATCGCGCTGATCGTGGTCAAGCTGCTGGTGATGCTCATCGCCTTTCCGCTGTACCAGCAGCACTATCGCGGCGCCAATTACCGGCAAGTCGCGCAGACGATTGTTGCGCGCACAACGGGTTATCCGCTGTATTCAGTGAATGTCAGCGCCAGCGGACTGTCGGTTGCGGCTTATATTGATACGGCGCGGCTGCCCCAGCCGCCGCTGGTGATTCCGCCGGCACAGTGGAGCCAAGGGTTTGTCATCGCCTACGAGCCGGATCCGCAACTGGGCGAGATTGCCGAAAAATACCGGTTGGGCGGCAACGATCTTTATCTGTTGTGCCGCGGCGCGGCGTGCACGGCTCAGCCGGCGGAAGGTTTGCGCAAGTAGGCCAGCATGTCGTGGCCGCGGCCGCTCAGCCGCGCCGGCAGGTTGAGGATTTCCGCTGCCAGCTTGCCCAGCGCGTAACACCAGCGCGGGGTATTTTCCTTGTCATGGAATTTGACGCGAGCGGTATCGATGCGCGCCACTTCAAAACCGGCGGTGGCGGCCAGTTTTGCCATCGATCGCGGGTTGTAGAAGCTGATATGGCCGCCGTCGCGTTCCATGTCGAGATAATCCCAGTGCGCGCCCATTGCCGCCGCGGTCCAGCTGGCGGCGTTGCCGGTGCTGATCAGCAGGATGCCGCCGGGCTTGAGCACGCGCCGGCATTCCGCCAGCAGCGGCAACGGCGTGCGCAGGTGTTCAATCACCTCGAACAGGGTTAACGCGTCCAGCGAGCTGTCGGCAAAATGCTGTTCCTCGAGCAGTCCGCTACGCACCGGTACGCCGTCCGCGCGCGCGGCCTCGGCAATGCGCGGCGCGGGTTCGACGCCTTCGGCGCGATAACCGGCGGCGATGGCCGCGGCGACAAACTGGCCGCGCGAGCAGCCGACGTCGACGACATGCATATTGCCGGGCGTTTTGCCGAGCAGGGTCGCGATGCGTGCGAGCCGGGTGCGGGCGACCGCCTGGCGGCGCTCCAGCTCGCGGCCTTGCGGCGCATTAAAATCCGCGGCATTGAACTGCGCCATGGTTTCGGTGTAACGCGCCTCGCTGGCGCTGCTCAGCAGTTGGCCGCAAGCGGTGCAGCGGCGCAGCACGCCTTCGGCAAGCTGTATGGCCGTGTCTTCCAGCGTGGTGTTGCAGCCGACCGGGCAGGCGCTGACGTACGAGTTAGCGTGATTTTCCATAACCTGTTGTTTTTAAATAATTAATTATAGTAGCTGCGGGCAGATGCTGCAGACAGTCGCTGCTGCTGTCGAGCTGTCGTGCACAACCTTCATGACCGCAGGGTACGCAGGTCGCGCGACCCTGCACGAGTTGCACGTTGCCGACGCGCTGGTCGCCGAGACGCCGCCAGGGATTGCTGTCCGCCGCATGTCCTTTGGGCCACGGCCCCCATTTCACCGGATCGCTGGGGCCGAACAAGGCCACAGTCGGCACCCCGGTGGCGGCGGCAATGTGGGTGATGGCGGTGTCGGGGCCAACAAAAAACTGCGCACGGGCAATGAGCGCTGCCGTGCCGCCGAGCGTGAGTTGTCCGGCGGCATTGATCACGCTGTCAGGCAGCTGCCGGGCGATGGTGGCGACATAGGCTTGTTCCGCAGGGTCGGGGCTGCCGGTCAGCGCCACGCGCATGCCGTTATCAAGCAGCCAGCGCGCCACCGCAACCCAGCCGGCCTCGTGCCACATCTTGTAGCGGAATTTTGGGTATGGATGCAGCACCGCGAGCACGCCGCAGGATTTACCGAGGAGCGCATCGACGGCGGCGGCATCTTCATCACGCCAGGCGACCACGACATCCGCGGTGCCTGCAATGCCGAGTGCGCCGGCGATGGCAAGGTGGTTGCGCAGGGTATGGGTGTTGTCAGGATCGAACGCCACCCAGCGATCGAGGAAATGCTGTTTCCAGCGCTGGCCGGGACGGTCGACCAGCAATCCGACACGCGAGCGGCCGGCGATCCAGGCATACAGCGTCGGCCGGTCGCTCGGCACCAGCGACAGCGCTAGATCATATTGTCGGAACAGGCGCGCCAGCAGCGCCAGATGCTGCAACAGGCCGGGCCGCTCGGCGACGGTATGCACCGCGGCAATATCCGGGTTGCCCGCAAGAACGCCTTGCGTGCCGGCAAACACCAGCACTTCAATCCGCGATTGCGGCCAGGCTTGTTTCAGTGAACGGATCAGCGGGGTGGACAGCAGGACGTCGCCGATGCGACGGGTGACGATGACCAAGATCCGGCGCGGCGCGGTAGCGATGGCACTCATTGATACTGGCTCAACCCCAGCTGCGCGGTGATCCGTTCCGAAGCGAGCAGGGCATCGAGTTGGCGCTGGTTTTCCGGCAGCCGGCTGCGGTCATTTTCACGATGCCACAGATGAAACACCGGCGCGGCAAAGCGCGCGTTTTTATGGCGCACACCGGCGTGCAGCAGGCGGATCACCAGATCGGAATCCTCCAGGCCCCAGCCTGAATACGATTCATCAAGACCGTTAATGCGAACCAGATCGTCGCGCCACGCCGAGAGGTTGCAGGTTTTGGCGCCGGCCCAGCGCTGCGGCGCTGAACGACGCCAGTCGCCATCCGGCAGGCGCAGCATCGGCAGCCAGCGGTTGATGTCGCCGCGAAGGCGCGGCAGTAGCCACGCAGGGAGCCCCCGTTCGTGCAGCGCCAGGTGTTGCGCGAGGGCTTGCCGGGTAAATGCTTCGGATAACAGCATGCGGTTGCCGGACAGAAAATAACCGGGCTCGGCCAGCCGGACATGTTGAGCCACAAAATCGCGCGGCGGGATGCAGTCGCCGTCGGTGAACAGGATGTAGTCGGCGCGGGTGGCGGCAATGGCGCGATTGCGCGCGGCTGCAGCGCGAAAGCCTTGGTCTTCCTGCCAGACATGGCGCAGCGGAAATTTTGCGCGTGCCGCATGGTCCATCACAACCTTGCGCGTATCGTCGGTCGAACCGTCGTCGGCGACCAGCAGTTCAAAACGCTGATCGGTCTGGGCAAGATAACCTTCCAGCACCGCGGCCAGTGCATCGGGCCGGTTGTAGGTGGTGACGATTACGGCTGTGCGCATACGGTTTGGTGACTCGGAGACTAAGTGATTAGGTGATTAGGTGATTAAGTGATTGGGGGGCTGTCGCCCGCGGGTTTAATCACTCAATTACTTAATCACCTAATCACCTTCTTTTCCCGTTTTCCAGCATCAGTTTGACGTAGCGGTAGTACGAACCCTCCGCATTGGCGACGGCGAGGATGAACCCTTCGCGGCCGTCCAGAAATCCAAGCCGCAGGACGTACGTCCTGAAAAAGGCCCAGCTGCCGTGAAACACGGCCGTGGCCAGCGAAGCCTGCCGGCCGCGCTCGTGCAGCATGCGCGCACTGGCAGTCGAATACAGGTTCATTTTGCCGAGCATCTGGTCCATGTTCGAGATCGCCTCGTGCATCAGCGGCTGTTTGAGCTTGCGCGTGACGCCTTCGACCAGCAGCCGCTCATGCGCGCGGTCATCGGAAAACCGCGCCGCATCGCGCCGGAACAGGCGGATGACATGATCCGGCCACCAGCCCGAATGTTTCATGTAACGGCCGCAAAAACTGGATCGCCGCGGAACCGCGTAGGCCGCCGCGGCCGGATTGGCCATGGCGGCGCGCATTTCATCGCGCAATACCGGCGTGATCCACTCATCGGCATCAATCGACACCACCCAGTCGCCGGTGGCCAGGTCCAGCGCGCGGTTTTTCTGCGGGCCGAAACCGGGGAAATCGGATGTGACGGAGAACTTCACGCCCATGGCGCGGCAGATTTCGGCGGTGTCGTCGGTGCTGCCGGAATCGACGACGATTGTTTCATCGGCCCACGCCACCGATTCGATGCAGCGCCGGATCATGGTGCCGGCGTTTTTGGTGATGATGATGGCGGAGACGTGCATTGTTAAAGACAGGTGATTTGGTGATTAAGTAATTGGGTGATTGGGTGATGAGTGATCAACCATGCGTGTTCTTTGAGCGCGGGGTTTACAGGCGGACGTTCTGGATATCCCGCGCATGGTGGAGAACGCGCAGTATAGTCACGCTATCGTTGTCGGTAAGGTAATACAGGATGTAAGGCGACGATGTTGGCCAACTGCGCACACCTTCTGCAAGCTCTGGCCGCGCTCGCCCTATCAGCGGTTGTGACACGAGCGCTTGTGCCTGACGCTCGATGGCATCCAGTGTGTGATCCGCAGCGGTCTGGTTTTCCTCGGCGATGAACAGCCAGGCTTCAAGCAAGTCGGTTTGCGCGCTTTGCGTGAAAACCACGCCAGCCATTAAACAGAGCCTTTGGACTGTAAAGCAGCGCGGCCTTTCGTCTTGATTGCATGGACGTCAACAGCACTCACCCGCCCTGACCGGGCATCCACCAGACCTTGATTGATCTCCGCTTTCAGTGCCGCCAGGCTTGAGGCCTGTACTGTTTGATAGGCCTCGAACAAACGCAATGCCTCGCGGATTACTTCACTGGCGGAGCCGTACAAGCCCGAGGCCACGTGCTCACGCACACGGTTTTCCAATTCAGTCGGCAACGATACGTTGAGGGACATTTGGCATCTCCTGATATGTCAGACTTTGCCATTATGTGCCATAAAGTGGCTTGAGGGCTATTTTTGGTGATCAGTTACGGTGATTGGGTGATTAGGTAATTATGTGACTGGTGGCTAATGGAAATCACCTAATCACTTAATCACCCGATAATCACCCGATTTTAATCCTGCGTACAGCAGCGCGGTCAGCCAGGCATAAAGCAGGCCTTCGGTGTGATCGAGCAAGGCGGAGTTGAGCATGCAACTGATGCCCATCATCACCACCAGGCCCTGCGCGAGGCCTCGCTCCAGGGGGGTCGGCAGCAAAGGCGCGAGCCGCCATTGCTGCCAAAACAGCCACAGCAGCGCGGCCAGTCCGAAGATGCCGATCTGCACGGTCATCAGCATGTATTCATTGTGCGGATTGCGGGTCAGATTCTGTCCGGTGCTTTTGACCAGATCGGCATAAGCCGCGGGGAATCCGCCGGTGCCGTAACCCAGGACGGGCTGCTGCTTGATCAAGGTGATGGTGTTGCGGTAAAACTCCATACGGAAGCCGGTGGACGTGGTCGCAGGTCGATCGGCACGTTCGGTATTAAATTCCTTGAATATCTGCTGGATCCGCGTCTGGAAGGGGCCGGGGATCAGGCTGAGCACGGCGACCACGCACAGCGCCGAGACCACCGCCACGGCAACACCGCGAAACCGTGCCTGCTGCCAACCGAACAGCAGCAACAACGCGATCAGCACGATGTAACCGGTGGCCCCTTCGACCATCAGCATGATGTTGGCGGTTGCCAGTGCGCTGAGGATGCTCCAGCCGATTTTCCCGGCGCGGGTGCGGGCGCAGCAGGACAGCCAGGCAAACAGGAATCCGGAAAAAGCCATCAGGATATTCTGGGTCAATCGCAGCTTGAACACGATCGGCGATTCCGGGGTGCCGCGCAGCCATGGATTCGGCGGGATCAGGCCGATTTTCAGCGCGCAGGAAATCAGCAATACCAGTGCCAGTCCGCCTGCCAGCATGCGCAGGCTGCGATCACGGTCGGGCGCGGCAATAAAAGCCCATCCGAGTACCGGTATCAGCGCGAGATCAAGGTATTTCAGCAAATAGACGCCGGCGTCACCGGGGCGTTGATGGCCGTACAGCGCGCCGATCAGCAGCAGGCCGAATACCAGCAACGCGGCGCGATAGACGGGGTTGGTCCAGGCGAAGCGCAGTTTGTCCCGGTAGTGCAGACCGGCCAGCCAGGCGAGCATCGCAAGCGCGAGCAATATGTTGTCCAGCGCAATGGAAACCGGAACCGAGGCGCCGATCAGCGCCGTGCTCCAGCGGCCTGTCGTGCCCATGCCTGTGGCAAACCGCTGCAATGCGGCGCCGGCGCTCATTGCGGCTGATACTCCGGAATCCAGCGCATCAGTTCTTCACGCACCGTTGCATCACCGGGCAGCTCTGGCCGTGTCAGCCAGCCGGCAAGCTGGTCCGGCAAATCCTGCGGCGCCGGCCGTGCTTTGGCGATGCGCAGTTTCGAGTGCGGCGTCGGCAGCGAGTTTTCATCCGCGGCCAGCACCTCTTCGTAGAGTTTTTCGCCGGGCCGCAATCCGCTGTAAACGATTTTGATGTCGTTTTCGTCGAAACCCGACAGCCGGATCATGTCTCGCGCGAGATCGGCGATTTTCACGGCCTCGCCCATGTCGAGCACAAAAATTTCGCCGTTGCCGCCCATCAGGCCGGCCTGCATCACCAGTTGCACCGCTTCCGGGATCGACATGAAAAAGCGGGTGATTTCCGGGTGAGTCACGGTAACCGGGCCGCCGGCGGCGATCTGCTCGCGGAACTTGGGGATCACGCTGCCGGTGGAGCCGAGCACGTTGCCGAAACGCACGATGACAAAGCGCGTGCCGCCGCGCTGCTGCAGCGACTGGCAGAGCAGTTCCGCCATGCGTTTGGTGGCACCCATCACGTTGGTCGGGTTGACCGCCTTGTCGGTGGAGATAAGCACGAATTTTTCCACGCCGTTGGCGATGGCGGCTTCGGCCAGCACGCGTGTGCCCAGTACATTGTTAATTACGGCCTGCCAGGCATTGTCGTTTTCCATCAGTGGCACGTGCTTGTACGCCGCCGCATGAAAAATCACCGTCGGCTTGAATGTCGACAGCAATTGCCGCATGCGCTGCGTGTCCTTCACGTCGCCGATCAGTGGGCTGATCGCGATGCCGGGCAGCAGCCGTCCGAATTCCTGCTCGATGGTGTACAGCGAAAACTCGCTGCTATCGAGCAGCACGATGCGCTGCGGTTTGTAGCGCGCGATCTGCCGGCACAGCTCCGAACCGATGGAGCCGCCAGCCCCGGAAACCAGCACGGTGCGTTCGCCCAGCCATTCGCGCAGTCCGGCGGTGTCGAGCATCACCGGGTCGCGCCCGAGCAGATCGTCGAGTTCGATATTGCGGATCTGCGACACGGTGACGCGGCCGCTCATCAAGTCGTCGAATGAAGGCACGGTCAGCACCTGCAGTCCGGCCTTGCGCGCGATATCCACAGCGCGGCGGCGGTCGGCATGGCCGGCTTCGGGCATCGCGATGATGGCGTGACGGGCGTTGAGCTGCTGCTGCATCGCCGGCAGGTCGCCGATCGCGCCGTACACCGTGGCGCCGTGGATCTGCAGGTTGTGGTGGCTGCGGTTGTCGTCAAACACGCCGACAACCTGCCACTGCGGGCTGCGCGCGAGGTCCTTGATCAGGCTGGCGGCGGCGTCGGTGGCGCCGATCACGATCACCGGTTCGCGGCCTGCGGGAATCAGCGCCCCCAGGCTGCGCTCTTTCCAGGCGCGGTAGGCCAGCCGGCTGCCGCCCATCAACATCATGATCAGTATCGGGCTCATCACCAGCACGGAGCGCGGCACCACGACCTGCACCATGAACAGCATGGCGGTTACCGCCAGCGCGCCGCCGCCCGCGGCGAGGATGATGCGTTGCAGATCGGGTAGGCTGGCAAAACGCCAGATGCCGCGATAGAGCCCGGATGCAAAAAATATCGCACCGTAAATCGGCACCACCCACAGCACCGTCGTTAGTGCCTGCTCGTGATAAGGTTCGGGCAATTCGAGGTTGAAGCGCAGCCAGTAGGCGATAAACCACGCGGCAGCGACGGCCACCATGTCGTGCGCAATGGCGAGCATCCTGCGCAGATTAAGCATGGGCTGGCCCTCGCAGCCGCCAGGCGCGTTCGATCCCGGCGATGGCGGCCGCGTAAATCAGGGCGATGCCGCCCAGCACCGGCCACTGGACTTCCGCGGCCAGCGTCAATGCCCACAGCGCAGCCAGCGCGCAGAGCACCATCAGCACGTATTCGGCGAGCGCAGTGCCGCGGTGGCCCCATCCCAGTTGCACCAGCCGCTGGTAATAATGATCGCGATGGGCTTCCCACACCCGGGCGCCGGTCAGCAGCCGTCGCATCAGCGTCACGCTGGCATCGACGATGAACGGCGAAAACACCAGCAGCGGAAACCACCAGATCCAGTCCCCCTGCTGCCAGCCGATGACGCCGAATGCCGCCGCCAGAAAACCCAGCGGCACCGCGCCGGCGTCACCGAGAAAAATGCGCGCCGGATGAAAGTTGTGCAGCAAAAATCCGGCGGCTGCCGCTGCAATGGCGAGATTGAGCAGTGCGAACTGCGCGCTGCCGGAAAACCATGCGGCCACGGCGTAGGTCAGAAAACCGGACACCGCCATGCCCCCGGCCAGTCCGTCGGAGCCGTCCATGAAGTTGTAGAGATTGCACATCCAGCCGATGGCGAGGACCACGGGCACCAGCAACAGCAGCGATGGCTGATCGCCGAGCAGTGCGGGCGCGGCAAGCGCTGCCGCCAGCAGGTGCGCGGCGAAACGCACGGCGGCGGACAGGCCGCGCAGATCGTCGAGCAGCGAAATGCAGATCAGCAAGGCCAGCGCACCCCAGAACGGCCAGGGCAGGTGCGGGCCGATGGCGGCCCAGGCGGCGGCGATGCCCAGCAGCAGACCGATGCCACCAGTGCGGGGGACCGGGGTGGTATGCAGTGACCGCTCGTTGGGTTCGTCGAGAGCCAGCCGCGCAGCGCGGCTGCGTGCCAGCCAGCCAACGCTTAGCACGGCAACAAAAAACGCAGTCAGGACAGTGGAAATGGCGAGCCACACGATATTCGTGAGTCCGGGAATGTTTTCAGTATTTGTCACGATAATACCATCGCACCATCGCGTTAAGTCCTTGATCCAGCGAGCTTCGTGGCTGCCAGCCGAGATCCTGGCGGATGCGTGAACTGTCGACGGCCAGTGATCCGGTCAGGCGCAATGCCGTGGCGCGTTTTCCCAGCATGGCGGCACCAAAAGTGAGTAAGGCGGGCGGGCATTGCAGCAGTCGCGGTGATTTGCCCATGGCGGCGGCGAGTTTGCCGATCAAAGCCGGTGTGGAGATGTCTTCCCCGTCACTAACCATGTAGGTTGATCCTGCTGCGGCAGGGACGTCGATGCAGGTCGCGATGGCATCAGCCAGATTATCAACATAAATCAGGCTGCGCTGATTCCGGATCGACGCCAGCGGTAATGGTACTCCACGATGGACCAGATCAAGCAAGCGCAGGAGGTTGCCTTTGACGCCGGGCCCGTAAACCAGTGGCGGGCGCAGGATGACTGTTTCCATTCCTGTTTCAGCACCGATGCGGCGCAAGGCATTTTCAGCCTCTGCCTTGGTGATGCCATAGGCATCGAGCGGTGCCGGCACATCAGATTCGGTGAAAGGGCGCAGGCCCGTAGTTTCGCCATTGACCTTGACTGAACTCAAAAATATCAGGCGGCGCACCCCTGCCGCAACAGCCTGCTGTGCCAGCCGGATCGAACCCAGTACATTGATATCCCGGTATGCGGCCATCGGGTCGGCACTGTCGTCATCCAGCACATGCGTGCGCGCGGCCAGATGCACGACACAGCCGACGCCTTGCAGCGCCTGTTGCCAGTCAGTATCCGGCCCGATATGGCCAACCACAACCTTTTCCCCGGCGGCGCATACCGACGCCGACGTACGCAGTGCCGCGCGAACCGGGCGCCCTGAATTCTGCAAGCGCGCCAGCAAGGCCTGACCGACAAAGCCGGTGGCTCCAGTGACCAGGATGCGGCTATGGTTTGGCGGCATCACGTTCGGAGGTGATGTAGTGGGAAGATCGCAGTAAAAACCGTTTTTCCACGAAATTCCACATCAGCAAAGCCGCCCCCAGAACCAGAACGCAGGCCACGGCGAGGGCGAAATAGGGTGACCGCTCAAAAAATCCCATATGGATCAGGATTTGAAGAATGGGGAAATGAAGGATGTAGATGCCGTAGGAAAAATCCCCGTGTTTGCCGAAATTGCCTGCATAAAGGAAAAAACCGAAAAACGCGACGACAGTCGCCAGCGCCAAAGGCTCCAGTACGGGCAACGGGTAAAACTTGTGCGCAATCAATACGCAGACAGCCGGAACCAGGAACTTGAGCAGATGTTTCTCGAAAACGTCGAGATAGTAATAAATCAGCGCCCCTGCAACAAAATAGGTCAATTGTCCGGGCAATTGTCGGGCCAGTATGAAATAGCTCTGGGAGCCCGTGGATTCCGCAAGCCCTGTCAGGATGGAAGTGTAGAGCGCCGAAGCGGCGTAGATGCCCGCGAGAATCCACAGGCGTCCAACACGGCGGCAGGCAAAGACTATCAGGGGGATGACCGCATAGAACATGACTTCGATCTTGAGGGTCCACAACGCGCCATTGATCTCGCGAAATATGTTGTCGGAGAATACGCCCGGCAAAGTGGGGTGGACGAAGTTCATGAAGGCCAGGTTTGCCAGCACATATTTGACCCATTCAAGGGAAAAATATTCGCCTGGCGCCACGCTGCTCAGGGGCACCAGGAAAACCGCGCCCAGCATGACCGCGACAAAATAAGCAGGGTAGATGCGGCGCAGGCGTTTGTTCGCGTACGAAAGGAGGCTGCTGGAGTTTTCGTGGCTCATGAACACGAGAATGCCGCTGACGACGAAAAATCCCCGCACGGCGACTTCGGAGGACAGCAGCGCACTTAACATCCGCAGGTCGGGATGACCTGACAGGACGTGGGCATGCACCAGGACCACGGTTCCCGCAAACAGGAAGCGCAGCAGATCGAAATTATTGGTTTTTAGTCTGGGGTGCATGCGGTTGTGCAGTTTATCGGTATCCGGGTTTCCTGCCGGCAGGAAGCGCCGGCGACAGCGGTGTTTACTGGTCAGCAGGGTGAATTTGCCGTTTCCCCGGACTGACTTTCCGGGAAATCGACAGGATAAAGAACCGCATCATGCTGCTCAGGTGCCATCTGAGATAGCGGAAGTTGCGGTGGCTCGTGTGCTGGGCATCGTGAATGGCCGCGACCCGGGGGCACAGCGCTGTGAGATACCCCGCAAGCCGGAGTCGGTCACAAAGATCCACGTCCTCGTAATACAGGAAATAATTTTTGTCGAATCCGTGGAGTTCGTCAAAAACATCGCGGCGAAACAGCATGAACATTCCGGCCACCCAATCGGGGAACAATAACTGGTCGCTGATCACATAATCGGGCACGGTCTTTTTGCGGAATATCTTTCCCAGGATCGAATAGACAGTGGGAAACTTCCGCGCGCTGTCGGCAACCGTCTTTTGCGGATCCAGAATAAGCGGGGCGACAACACCAACAAGGGGATTTCCGAGTACTTCGACCAGCGTCGGAAAGGGGTTGTCCTGCAAGCGGATATCGGGGTTGATTACACAAAAAAATCCGGCACAGCCCGATGCAAATGCAGCGTTATGGTTGTCGCCAAACCCCCTGGGCTGCTGATTTTCGATGATCCGGACCTTGAAAGGCATTGCCGAAGGGTCAAACGGCAGCGCTTCCGGAAGGTTGAGGGTGAGCGTGACTTCTACCGATGAACCGCAATGCTTTTCGATGTCCTGAAAAAGCATGGCGATCAGGTGGCCCTGACCGTGGCTTACTACGGACAAGGTGACTTTGTCGTGAGCGGAATCGGTAACTGACATCGTGCTAGCGACCGCTGCCATTGTCAGCCTGAGGTCTGGCTCCCAGATTACGCAGTCTCGCCAGCAATAGTCCCCAAAGGAAAAAGGCAAAAATCCCGGGGTACGGCTGGCGCAGCGTCACCTTGAAGTTGCTGTCGATGACAATAAAAAATACGACCATAATCGCCAGCCACAGCAATCGTTTCGATTCAAATACCGCTCTCCGTCGATGCCACAGCAGCCTCGCGGTGTAGACGAAGAGTATGCCGATAGGCAGCAAAGCGATTATTCCGAAATTGTAGGCCAGATCGATGTAGTAATTATGCGCACTGGTTCTGACCGAGCGGTCCATCGGCGGATGGCCAAAAAAGAAACTGGCGGGGCTGGAAAAAATGGGGTGGCCAAACAGTATCCAGTCTTCAATCCGCTCCTGGAGGTTGATGGGCAGATATTCATTGGCCCAGTCCGGCAAAGTCTTGCCAGTTTGTCCGGCATCGGTTTCTACGGCATTGGTGGGAGATGAATTTACCCAGGCCATACGTTTGATCTGGACTTCGTTGAAGGTTGTATCCGGCAAATAATTAGCCAAGACACCTTCAAATACACCCGCTGCTCCCGGGCTTAATTCGGCCCTGAAGGGCCCCGGCGTATCAAAATTCTGCTGTTGCGCCCACTTGCCGCCCAGTACCAGTCCCACGGTAACTCCGCCAGACACGATTGTTCCCTCGACGACCAGCATGGTGGACATGCCGACCTTTTTCTTTGGCAGCTCGATCAGATAACCAAGGCGGTGGCGGGGTTCGCCTTTTGCAAGGCACGCTGAATCGACAGGGCGCACAATATTTGAAACGAACCGTGCGGATTCATTCAAGCAGGGAGGTGAAAGCAGGCTTTCCTGGGACCAGGGCAAGATAAACTTAGTTGAAAATTCGGGCTCACCACGCAAAAGATGCATGTACCCGGCCAGGCCAGCGATAATGATGCAGGAAATCGCCAAGAGCATAAAACGGCTTTTGTTCTGGATTAACAGTCCGGTTATACCGATGATCGCCAAGGCGCTGGCCAGCAGAGAGAACGCGGAGATAGCATAAATCAGTCCTGCCAATGGCAGCGCCATGGAGAGCAGGCGGTAGCCATATGATGCGCGAAGAGCTGCGGCTGAAATCAATGTGGCTGCGACTACCACAACCGGCACGTACTGCCAGTGCTGGTAAACCGAAAATAAACCGAGGTGATGAGTAAGGCTGATTTGACCTTGCGCCCAGGACGCAAGTAATTGCAATGGGATGATTGCCGTGCAGGCCCAGAGGAAGCCCTTTTCCGTGGACAAGGAATTCACATTGCCGTTATCGATCATCTCGCCGAGCACAAGCCCGAATGCCGGTAGCAGGAACTGGATCAGCAGCAGGAGTTTGCCGCGCTCAAGGGAGTCGCTGGTGGTCAGCGCTGCGGACAACAGCATCACCGCGAAAAAAATCAGGATAAAGACGAAAGACCGGGTTGCAAGGCGGTAACGTGCCAGAAGGAGTATGCCGACGAAACAGGCAACGACCGAAACCGGCAGTGGCAGATTCGCCAGAACGCCACCGGAGTCAACGACTGGATCAATACTGTTGTAAATCCTGCCGGAGATCTGAAAGAACAGCGGGAAGACCAGCAGAAACGAAAGAATGGCAGGAAAAAATGACGACACGGTCGACCTCGTAAGTTTGTTCCGTTGCAGGCCGATTTCAGAGCTCTTGTAAAAAAAGTAACACAAGAGGGCGTCAACAAGATAAAGCCCGGCCAGGCCCGGTACGCCGAACAGAAAATAGGCCAATGGTACTGTGCCAAGTATGGTGATGTGAATAATGACATCCGGCCCGAATACGTCGCGGCCGTCGCTGGCGCGCAGCAAACGCAGCCGGATGCCCTGAGCTGCAACCATCAGGGCGCCGCCGATCAGCGAAAGACCACACGACAGCCAGAAAAAGCCAGATTTTCCCAGCAACGGGAATGCATCGGGGAAAAAGTGCAATGCAGCGAGTAACGAGAACCCTGCCGACAGGCTGCCTGCCAGCGCAAGCTTGAAGGTCAGCGGATAGTAGGCTTTCCCCGCGCGCTCCCGATGCAGTTCTATGCTGGGGCCAAAAACGTTCGCGAACAACGTACCCATAAAACTGCCGATGGCCATGGCCGTAAACAGATCGCCCGCCACGTCCCTGGCCACCATCAGCACGACGAGGATGCGGAACGCATAGATGCGCAGGCCGATGATCAGTGTTGAACCGACGTGGGATGTCAGAACGCCAAAAATGCGCCGCAGTGATGCCAGGGTTGGGCGCGCGGCGTAGCCAAGAAATCGCAAGCTGAAAGCCAGCGGCAGGACCGCCCACAACAACATGACGGGCGCCGTAAACGGCCAATCGAAGGCAAGGCTCGCTGCGGCAAGTGAAAAAAGGGTGCATTGCAGCAGCAGGAATGAAACGGCAAACCGCGTTTTTTGCGTAAGTTCTGCTTCGCAAAGATGAACCTCGTTAATCCATTCAACCCCGCGCCTGATGACTATGCATGCGGCCAGCCACCACGGCACGGCGGCGCCGGTAAGCGAAAGCAGCAGGGAAACCGCCATCAACGGGGCCAGCAGCACCAGTCTGGCCAGCAGAACCTCGGTGGCCAGCAGTGGGGATGATTGCCGGAGGATCAGGTTTCGGGTGTTGGCGGACAGCGCATAAAAGGTGGCGAGCGTAGCCCCTTGTATCAGCGCGATGTCGGTTGCGATTTCAGGGCGGCCCAGCAATCCGACAAAAATGAGCAGTGCGGTTGTCGAATGGGTTACCGCCAGATAAACCAGCGGGAAAAGCCATGGCATCGCGGCCCGTCGGCCCAGCAGCACTGAGACGGCGATGCGGCGCAGGAACTTTGTACAGGAATATGCGGAAAGCGCCGCCGTCGACAATGTTCCGAGCAGACCTTGCTGACGCAGTTTCCAGTAACAGTCCAGCTCGCCTTTTTCCATCGCAACGATGTCAGCGCTCAATCCGAGTTCGCCGAAGGGCGCCTTGAAGATGTAAGCCAGTTCAGCGTCAAGGATTGCGATCCGGTTTCCGTTTGCGGCAACAGTCAGCCACAGGTAAAAATCTTCCATGTGGCGTTTGGTGCTGTGAAACCGGAAGGGCGCCTCGCGCCGGATCATCGCAGAGGGCGTGATGAAGCGGTTGGACAGGAGCAGGGTGCGATACGACACCACATCATGCGTGACTTGCCCGATACGGGGATGGCTGGCCGGCACCGCATCGCGCTGGCGGTGACCGTGGCCAGTCAATGTGAATTCCGGATGCGCCATCATGAATTCATGCTGCACCCGGATTTTTTCCGGATGCCAGGCATCGTCGGCGTCAAGGAAGGCGATCAACTCCCCGCTGGCAATATCCCATCCCGCATTGCGCGCAGCCGAGGCTCCGGCATTTACATCCAGTGGAATGACTTTGAGCCAGTCGCTCCCGTATTGCCGCTGAATGTCGAGCAGCGTGTCCAGGGTGTCGTCACCGCTGCCGTCATCGACCAGGATGACTTCAAGGGGTCTGCAGGTTTGTGCCGCAACGGAGGTTACGGCACGACGTATCGTTTTGCTGCACCGGTAACAGGGCACAACCACCGATACGGATACGGAAGGGAGCGCCCCGGATGGAGCCCTGATTTCTGAAGTGTCTTTCATTTTTTCAGGGGGTATCGCATGCGGTGGCAAAAAGCCGGCCCGGCATTATTGAAAATTGCGTAAATAATGACAAAAACAGGCCTCTGACGAGGTTGTCATGTTTTTGGGAATACTCATTAAACTCATCTTTCAAGAGCATAGGTGGGCCGGGACGTTGTGAGCGCGGCGATGGTCATGCGAGCAAGCTGCCGTAGTGCCCGGCCACGGCCTGCAGACTGAATGGCCGCAAAAAACCCTCCAGCGCGGAGGCATCGATGCCGTAGCGGCTCCGGTCCTCGCAAAACGCAGCGAATTCCAGAACCTGCCCGGCGGATGGTACCGCGCCCTGATCCTGAAGGCACAGCGCGGCAGGATAACTTCCCAGAAAATCGGTCGAACTGTCTGACGCGAGACTGGAAATATTGACAATGCGTTTGCCCGTTGCCGCATATTCGACGAGTTTGCTCGGCAACTGAAAGGCGGTCTCATTGCCGAGATTGACCAGAATATCGGCTTCGCTCATGGCCTGCGCAGCCATGCTCCGATCGACCGGGCCATGTACGACTAAACGGTTGCCGAGGCGCTGCTGGTAAAAAACAAGGCTCTCCCGGCATTCGTGTGTCTCCCCGATCAAATGCAGTTCACCATTAAATTCCGGGTGAGTCTCCAGCATGGCGGAAAACAGTTGCAGCAAATAATCGGGCCGCCGCAGATGGCGGTAAAGGGTACCGATGAAAACCAGTCGCGTTGCGCCATGATTCCGGAAAAAAGGGCCGGAAACCGCAGGTGCGGGCGGTGGCGACAGCAGCGGCGGGATTACCGCAATTTTACCGGCGCATGCCGGATACAGGCGTGCATACATTTCCCGCGTCCCGTCGGTTGTCACGGAAATCCCGTCCGCGCGGAGAAACGCGCGTTTTTCGAACCAGCGATTGAGCCCGCCGTAAAGAAAGGCATTGTTTGGAAGGGCCTGTTCCATGAAGCTGAACGGATCGCCAAGATCGATGATCCAGCGCTTGCAAAGCTCCCGGTTGCGGGCGAGAAGATGGCCTGCAACCACTGCCGAAAACGTCGGAGATACCGAAATGACCGCATCTGCGGGTTGCTCCGCCAGCAGCCTGCGCGCAGTGTTGAGTGCCGACCGCAACCAGATGCAGGTACTGTCCGGCCACCAAAGCTTGCGCCATATGTACTGATTAAGCGTCTTCAGCAAGCGCAAGACCATGCCGCCCTGCGCCATGGCTTCAGTCGGGACCGCTCCGGCGACGGCCTTGTCCGTGCCCGCGGGCCGGTTTGCCGAAAGCGTTCGTCGCAGATGTTCCAGCGATTGCATGCCGACGCGGTAAATCTGTACACCGTTGACAGTTTCCTGCTCCGGCAGGCCCTGCTGCCATGAAGTGACAACCAGCACCGAATGTCCTGTACGGGCGAATTCTTCGGCCAGCGTGGTCCAGCGCGTTGCCCGTGGATTGGCGCGCGGGGCGTACGAGAAGCTGAGGATCAGCAAGCGCATATCAGTTCTCCGCCGACGCACGTGAGCGCATGCCATAACCCGCGGAAAACGACGGGCTTTGGTATCGGCTTTTGTCTGTACCCACATCGGCAAAGCAGCAGGCCTCCAGTGTTCCGCCCTCTGCGTAATCGCGGATTTCAACATGATGCTCCGCAAAAGCAATGACGCGATAGACTGGCATGCCATAACCCTGGTGCCTGCCAATGAAACCGCCAGGGCCGAAATACAGGCACTCGGCGCGCGCGAGGTCCGGGAGCGAGAACAACTGGACGAGGCTGCCGGGTTCCATGCCGGCAATCCGCGGTGCAAAGTGCGCGGCAGCGGCCCGATACTCATTACGACGCACCGGCAGCGCTGTGTAGAGATACGTGCCGGGATCCAGGGCATGGGCATGCCCGCTGATGACCAGTTCCACCGAGAGCTGATCGTGGTGGTCGTGCCCCCCGTTTCCGGCCTGCCCCTGGGGGCCGCAACGAATGGCGAGGTAAAAGCCGTTTGCCTTGAAAATAAACAGGCCGGAATCAGGATATCCGAAGGTTTCAATTGCGTCCCGGCGGATGGCTGCCGGTAACGGAAACCGGTAACTTTGCCGGCCAGTACCGGGCAGTGACTGCAGCCGGGTTTCGATTGCAGCAAACTCCTGGTCGGTGCCTTTGCCTACCGTCGATGCTTTCATCGGCTGAGCGTCATCCCGGTACCCCGGAAACCGCCGGTTTCCGGCCAATATGCGAATCACGGCCGCGTCCAGGCCGAACGGGCCAGCGAAATCAGCCAAATCCCGGCGTGTGAACAAAGCACTGATTGCGCCGGCGAGATGGCGATGGTCAAGGCTGTTTTCAAGCCAATAGTTATCGCCATCCGGCAACACCGCATATCCGGACAGGTTTTCATGTTGCCGGCGCGCCTGTTCAACCGTCATGGCTGTGCCGGCCGGCTGCAACTTGAAAAAACGGCTACTGTCATTGTCGCCGATCTGGGCAACGCGACCGTCCTCTTTTGTCGCGTGCATGCTGAACTCCGCCGCCCGCTCGAGAATACCGGTCAGCGCTCGGGAAAAGATCTGCTCATCATTTTCCCAGCGTGTCGGAACCCCGCCCTGCCGCGTTGCAGATACCTGCCAGGGCAGCGGCAGTCGTCCGCGCAATATGGATGACAGCAATGCCACCGAATATATGGCCATTTCCGCGGAGAGCCGGTGATAACAGGTGGAGCCCTCGAAATTGGAGCCGTCCTTGTTGAACTGGGCGGGGATCTCGAGCTGCAATTCAACGGCGGCCGTGCGAATCCAGCCGTCGCTTATGGTGCAGCTGGGCAGATAAGCGCCTGCGAAAAGCAGGCCGGCCAGATCGGCCAGATAATGATTGCTGCGAAAAGCCTCGTTCCATTCCAGATTGCCCGCGATGTGAGCGCCATGTTCCTGGACGCTGCGGCGCAGTGCCGCGACAAAGGCATTGTCAAATTCTGCGCCGGCAGCGACAAACAGGTCGTAAGCCATTAGCCAGTTTGCGACCCGGATGCCGATATCCATCGGGCATGCCCAGTTGACACCAAAGCGCGGCGGATTGCCGGCCAGAAAATCGATGATCTGGTTCCGGAATTCCCGCTGGTATTCCTGCGCATCGCGAAACCCCGGGGTATCGGCGCGGGCAAGCCCGTACGCGAGTGCGAGTTGCGGCAGATGCTGGCTGCGTGCCAGCTCCCAGGGCACTTTGATGTCTGCTCCCGGACAACCGGTGCTTATTGCAATGTCTTTGTACCAGCAGTCTTCACGCCAGCGAAACCCGCTTTTGAAATCAAGCTGCCAATCGATCGGCCGGTAATCGCCCTCCAGCAGGTCCTGCAACCGCGAGGATTCCCGGCGATTGGCGGGATTGATCCGGTCGCGTAACGGCAGGGTTGCTTGCGCAACATGCTGATAACGGTGCCCTTCAACTCCGTGGCATTCTGCGCCGTGATGCACGGGCACCCAGCCTGAACCCAGCAGATCAAAACGATGGGCCAGATAATGCTCTGTGAGCGCCTGTAGGATTTCCGGGCGTGCCGCCGCTTCCTGCAAGGGAAAAGACCGCATATGCAAAAACAGCGGGCCTGGGACAGTGTCCAACGCGTAGCTGCTGCAGTACTGATCCCGTACCCTGTGTGCACGTTGTGCAGAGGCGGTTTTGATGCGGCGGACTGCCTTGCGCCAGAGCGTACCCGGCGGTGTAGCGGCATAACGCAATAATCTGGATTTGAGATCAGGCATGGCTGGAAACAGAAATCCCGCCCTAGGTCGGCTTACGGCATCCCAGCATGATCACTTCCGCCCATTCCCTGAACAGGAAGGCGGGCAGGTATTTCAGGTATTGAACAGGACGATCCGGGCCGATGGTGTAGTTGAAGGTCTGTTCTTCGACGATTTCGAATCCCGCTTCGGTCAGCACATAACGGGCGTCGTGCAAGGTATATTCGCGGTGATGACCGGTAAACGGGATCGCTGAGTGATAAACCTCGGCAATCGGCGAATGCACCGTTTCTCCGCGGAAGAAAAAAGCATACCGCTTGGGCCAGTAGGCCACGTTTGGGACTTCAAATACCAGCGAGCCTCCCGGACGCAGCCCGTCACGCAGGTTATCCATCAAGGCCTTGGGTGAGTGCGCAAGGTGTTCTGCAACGGCCATGCAGGTCAGGGCGTCGAACCGGCCCTTCAAGTCTTCGGGCAACCCCGAGGGTTCCGTCAGATCAGCATCAATGACTCGCACCCCGTTGGCGTCGAGGTGGGAGGCGATCCGCTCCATGGCGTTGCCGTAATAACCATAACGCTCGGCAATGGCCACTTCATAACCGAGGCGTTTGAGTGCCAGCGGAAAAGGCCCGAGGAATCCGCCGACATCCAGAACGCTCTGAACACCTTCGGACATCATGAAGCGCAACGCATGCCAGTAGCGGATTTCCGAGGTGACGAGATAACTTTCCGCGTCAAATCGCGCCTTACGCCAGCCCGCGTTGTGCTTGGCCAGTGCAGACCAGTCGACAGGCATGCGTTCGGCCATTTCGCGTACGCAGGCCTGATAAACCGAGGAAAACTCGCTGCGGGATACGTTCATGCGCCTATTTTAACTGCCCGGCCGGTTATAGACCGTGGCTATTGCTTCCGACGTCAGTAATGCCGTCAGGGGGCTGGCGCAGCCGCCGGGACAGGATGTAAATCGGCACCGTGACACAGGCTGAAGCGATCAGCATGGCCACAGCGGCGCCCTGTCCGCCGTATGCCGGGATCAATATCAATCCCAGTCCGATGTTTACCGCCAGTGCCACGACAATCAGCAGCAGCAGGAAGCGGAACCGGCGATGGGTAAAGACCAGATTGACGTGCGGGCTGAAGGCGAAAGAAATGATCACCGACAGACACAGAATCTGGAACGTCGGGACGGCATCGGGATAACGTCCAAGATCAATCCATGGAAGTACCCAGGGTGCAGCCAGTGCACAAACGCCGACGCCAGGCGCAAACACCAGCAGCATCCTGAAGTGCCGGCCGAAAAATTCGTCCAAGTCTTGCCGGGTTTTGAGTTGCTGCATCGTCGGCAGAAAAACCGCATGCACGGCGCCCAGCGCGAGCGATAGCAGCTGGTAATAACGAGCAGCCGATCCGTAGGAGGCCAGTGTCTCCTGGTTGGACAGCACCTTGATCAGGAATATGTCGACTTGCGAAAAGAAGGCGAGCGCAAAAAAATAAGCGAACAGGTAACCATGGCCATTGCCGAACACCGGCTGCAGCAGATGTATTCCGCGCCGCAGATCCAGCGTTTCCCGCAAGTCAAGGTGACGGCTGATCACGATCAGCGACAACACGCCCAGAGCCGAGGCTTGCACGGCAATGACCTGCCAGCTGCGAACACCGCCACCAAACTGCATGAGCAGCACGATTAGCCCCGCCGAAACCATAGCGGAACGCGCCAGTTCGATGAAGGAAAACGCCGAAAACTTCAACTGCTTCTGATACATGGTTTTGCCGAAATCAGAAAGTAGCATGCCCAGTGCCAGCAGCACCGTCAGCATGTATGCGGCGCCCGGCAGCGCTCCTGAGAACGGAAATCCCGCAACGCCCAGCAACAGCAGGGCCCCGGCCTGAAACATGACCAGCGGACCGGGCCCGCCGCTGCGGGAGCCGCTACTGTCCAGAATATAAATCCGGTTAATGCTGGAACCGAGCATCTGGCTTGCCACCGTGGCTACGGAAGTGGCCAGCGTGAGCAGGGCGAACTCTTCCGGCGGCAGATAACGGATCAGCAGCAGCCAGGTCAGGCCGAGCAGGATTTTTGACACCAGATCTGCCGAAAAAACGAGAACGACGGGACGGTGCAGCGACATCCTAGGCCAGTCTTGCGCAGGCTTCGTTGAGCCGGCGGCGCAGTCGCGACAGCAAACTCCGCTTAAAAGGTTTCCCGGGACGGGCTTCAGCAGGGGTCAGCACGAACATCCACGCGCTGTTGCACCATTTAGGCAAGCGGTCGGCAACGGAAGCGTTCCAGTCACAAAGCCCGAATCGCGGCAGCAGTTTGTCGAAACCAAACCCGCACAAAAAAGTACGCGGTTGGTAACGGACCACCCGCAGCCCGCTATTGCAGAACAGGCGTTGCAGGCAGCTTGCCGAAAAAAAGTTCAGGTGCGGGCTGATGGCCAGCGAATCCTGCATCACTGCACGCTCCGGCGCCGGCTGATTCAGCAGCCGGCGCTTGAATTTTCGCATCACCCAGTAAACCCGCAAAATGCGCAGCAGACATTCCAGTGCCGCAACCATTTCATAAGGGCCATAACCATTGGGCACCGTGATTACCAATCTGCCGTTTTCAGGCAGCTTACAGCGAAGGTCGGCGAGAAATTGATCCGGATTTTCCACGTGCTCCACCACTTCCGAGGCGATCACCAGATCAACTCGCGTATGGCGGTCCAGCAATGCCGTTCCGCCGAACTGCAAATTGGGCAATGCCGGCAGGCTTTGCGCGTAGCGGATGCTGACTTCGTCAGGGTCCACGCCGACGAACTGCACGTCAGGGAAAGCTTCCGCCAGGGGGCGTGTCAATTGGGTGCCGGTGCCGCAGCCCACATCCAGCACCAGTGCGGGACGGATTTCCCGCACGAGGTCGCGGCAGAACTCGAAGCGTTTGCGTGTGCCGTAGGTGTCTTCAGCGGTAAACATGCTGTTTCCACCACAGCGCAAGATTGAGCAGGTACCAGGCCTGCGGACCGTTGCCGGAGTCGAGCAGACGGAACACCTGTTCCCGGTCGAGGTAATCAGTGTGCGCGCAAAAGAAATCGAGTTCCTTGCGCGCATAGGCACCGAGCTTGTCGAAGAACCACTCGTAAACCGGTACCCCGAAGCCCTGTTTTTTGCGGTCGATCAGCTCATCCGGGATCAGGCCGCGCACGGCTTTTTTCAGAATATGCTTGAGCGTGCCATTGCGCACCTTGGCCGACTGCGGGATGCTCATCGCCAGTTCAACAAACTTGTGGTCGAGGAAGGGGACACGTGCTTCCAGGCCGACACCCATGCTCATTTTGTCCACGCGCATCAGCAACAGCTCCGGCAAGCGCATGTTGAGATCGACATACGTCATCCAGTTTAGCGTCGAGGGCTCCCAGGCGTTTTCCTCGAAGCGCTTGCGGATGGGAGCCACTGCCTCCCAGGAGGTGCGGCCTGCAAATTGTTTTTTCAGCCGTGGTGACAGCAACTGCTGCTTCTGGGCTTCGGTGAAGGCTTCGGCGCCGCCCCAGAAAATCGGCACGCCGGTGGCGCCGCGGCGCAGCCACTCATAACGGAAGCTGTCTTTCTGGCCAAGCCCGCGCAGGGCGGCCAGCGCCGCGTGCTTGGCAAAACGCGGCACGGGCAGGTTGTCCAGATCCTGCAGCATCAACGCCGTTTTCCATTGCGGATAACCCCAGAACAATTCATCCGCACCTTCGCCGACCTGGCAGACAATCACGCCATTGTCGCGGGCCAGCTTGGACACGTAATACACGGGCACACAGACCGGGTCGGCAATCGGCTCGTCCTGCAGGCGGACCATTTCCGGCAGAAAATTGATCAGGTCGTCAACATCGAGAAGGGTTTCGTGATATTCGGCGCCGACTTGTGCGGCCATCTGGCGCGCGTAGTGCAGTTCGTTTTCGTAGCTCTGATACTGGCCGCGATAACCGATGGAAAATGTTTTAACGGGGCCTCCTTCGCCTTCCGAAAACAGCGCCGTGTTGGTGCTGGAGTCGATGCCGCCGGAAAGAAAGACACCCACCGGCACGTCGCTGACCTTGCGCAGGCTGACGGCCACCCGCAGTTCGGCAAGCACGCGCTCGGCGATTTCTTTGTCGCTGACGCCGACCAGCGGCCGGGTGTGGGTCAGCACATCCCAGTAGCGGCGTTCTTCCATCTCGCCATTGGCGCGGATACGCAGCCAGGTGCCCCCCGCCAGTTTGCGGATACCGGAGAACAGGGTCTGGGGGGAGGGTGTGGTCAGAAACGACAGGTAATGAAAAAGCGCCTCTTCACAGACCGCGCGTTCCTGCCCCGGGTCCTCCAGTAACGCTTTGATTTCAGAGGCGAAATCCACTTTTCCGTGATGCGTGCTGTAGTACAGCGGTTTGACACCAATGCGGTCACGCACCAGCCACAACTCGCGCCGCGCGCCATCCCACAGCGCAAATGCAAACATGCCGCGGAAGCGCTGCAGGCAGTCGATGCCCCATTCCTCGAAGGCATGAAGAATGACTTCCGTATCCGAATGATCGGTTTTCCAGCGATAGCGCCCGGTTTGTTCCAGCTCGCGGCGAATTTCCGCGTGGTTGTAAATTTCGCCGTTGAAGCTCAGCCACAGCGAGCCATTCTCGTTGCTCATCGGCTGGGTGGCAGCGGTCGACAGATCAATGATGGACAGCCGCCGGTGTCCGAGCCCGACCCTGCCGTCGTTGCTGATCCAGATACCGGCGCCATCCGGGCCCCGGTGCGTCATGGTGTCGCGCATCCGTTCCAGCAGGCCGGCATCGACCTGGCCGCGGCCCGAATCAAATATCAGCGTGCCGACGACGCCGCACATCTATTTGGCCGCGTCGAAGGTGATGAACCAGCCCCAGCGTTCGGGGAACATACGCCCTATCCATACCGGCCACGAAGCCAGGTCGTAGCTGGTCATAATCGGGCGGATGGCACAGGAACTAAAAGCGCCCAGCAAACCGGCGGTTTCGGCGGGGGTGTAGGACTTGGTGCCGATGCTTTCCATATGATGCCAGACGATGTCGGCGAAACTGCGCCACGGGCGGCCGCGCAGCAGACCATAGCGCGCCCACAGTTTGAACACCGCCGGTGAACGGCGGCCGTAAATCATCCCGATAAAACGTCCGCCGCGTTTCAGCACCCGATGGATTTCCGCGATGATGCGCGCCGGATCCTCGGAGTGGTGAATGACGCCCCAGGAATAAACCAAGTCAAACGTGGCGTCAGCGTAGGGCAGAGTTTCGGCATCAAAGCGTTGCAGGGCGCTCTGCAGGCCATACAGCGCAAACCGTGCGCGAGTAGTTTCGATGGCGGCTTCGGTGAGGTCTACACCATGGCAGATGCAGCCCGCGCGGGCCCACTGCAGATGATCGGTTCCGGCGCCGACACCGACTTCGAGCATGGTCTTGCCATGGTGGCGGGTGAACTGGACGGCGGAGTGGATAAACGGCTCCACCGCATAACGGTGGGCCTCGATCTGCTCGAACCACTCCCGGGACAGCGGTTCCAGCTCCCCGACGATGCCTTTGTCGGTGCCGCAGGGCCCCTGCTCCCAGTAGGAGCGTACTTGTTGGTTGAGATCCACTCGGTATCGCCGGGAAAGTTAACGCCAATACACTGGCGCCAATGCGGTTGCGTCGTTGCGGTTAATTCAAGCCGGAACGACGAAGCCGGCGCACAATCGTCATTTTAACTGGAAGCAGCCGCAATCAGCCGCGGACACGCATCCAGAAACTCGAAGTCCTGCGATGTTTTACCGGATCGTAAGCGGGGAAGGCGGCGGCGAACTCGGTTTCCATGTCTTTTTGCACAAAAAAGCCGGGCAATATGACCTCGAGCCGGGGGTTATTGGTCAGCAGCGCTTGGAGCAGGTACTGCTCATTCCAGAACAGCTTCTGGCGGCCATGGAAGTGCACCCGCGGGTACTCGTAGGGGATATAGATATCGTGGATGTGCACGATGACCCCGGGCTTCAGTCGCGGAATCACCTGCAGATACAGAAAATTGACGTCGCTGGCCAGCCGGACACAGTGTGAGCTGTCGATGAACAGGATGTCGTTTTCAGCCAGATCAGCCAGCATGTCCGGGGCCAGCTCCTCCACGGGTTGCTTGAGCAACCGGGCGCCGGGCTCAGCGCGCAGGGTCTCTTCCAGCCATGGCCACGGGTAGGGCTCGACACAATCAAAGCGGAAGTTGTCGCCATGGTTCAGACGCAGCGCATGCAGACTGATCAGTGAAGAGAAACCACCGCCGATCTCGATGACCTTGCGCGTATTGTGCGTGCGGATCATCGTATGCAGCAGGGCGGCGGAACTGAAGCCGAAATTGTCGTTGTTGCTGTGGTACTGGCCCAAGGCCCCCGCCTTGTCGGGCCACTGTGCCTCAGCGGATTTCTCGGACAGGTGCTTGAGGGTCGTGGAAAAACGGTCGCGGTCCAGCTCAATGCCCGGCAAGTTTTGGGCTTCGGTGAAAATCGAGTCCGGCAGTGTTTCGTAGCGAGGGATGGGCTGATAGTAATGCAGGCGGATCGGTTGAAACCTGAATTTCCGGCACAAATCCGCACCAACGCCAGTACGGGCGACAAAATAGTAAACAGGCGCTGTAATCAGTATTCCGACCTTAACAAAAAAGCCAGCCACGATCAGCAACAAGGATTTCAGCAAGATGCGCCTCCTATTTTTTTGGCACCAATGATTTGCCAAATATAGTCAAGCAGAATCGTTGTGGTGAATTTGAAATCCGGCAAAATTATCCCCCAGTTGATGATCAGATCACGTTTTGCGCGAAATGCGGATGGCTTTGCCGAGATAGGTTACGGCCAGTCGCGGCATCGAGGGTGTCGGCGCTTCATCCGTTGTCAGGCTGAGCCGTAGCGAGGCCAGTTCAGTTCCGGTACAGATCAGGGAGATATGAGTGCGGACGAGTAATTCCCCATTCGCGACGGCCGGCCGCGGCATGCGGGCAACGATGGCGCCCTGGCTATTCAGCAGAATCTGTCGCATGGCGGGCTTTGGGCAGGTTAACTGGCAGCATTGCCTTGCAACCGTGTTTCTACGGCGAAACTGGTGCGGGTGGCGGCGATCTGGTCGGCAAGCGAAATCGGCCATTGGCCGGTCTGGAGGCCATTCGCCAGTGCGACTAGTTCCTGCGTATGTCCTTTGTCAGCCGCCGAGCCAATCCAGTTTCTGTCGCGTGCACCAGTTACCGTCAGAGATTTGTAATCGTCGAGCGCAATCACTGTGCCGTCGACAAATACTTCCATACGCTCTTTGGCGTAATCGTTATGCCCGAGCGAGGTGTAGGTGACCGTGCAGACGGATCCATCGGGGTAACCGAGGGTGGCGACGAAGTTGTCGTTACGCCGCCATTGTGCGGAAGCGGGCGCCACGGCCTGCGCATGCGTGTGTTGCGGATGGCCGCCAATCAGGAAATTGCAGACGTCGTAGATGTGGCAGGCTTCGCCGATGTTGCGGCCACCGCCTTGTTCGCCGTGGACCCAGTGTTCCGGCGGCAGAAAACCGGCATTGACGCGGTAATTCAGAATGGCCGGGCCTTGTCGTGCCGCCAACACTTCCCGGGCCCGCACCAGTGCGGGTGAAAAACGCCGGTTGAAACCGGTCATCAGCAGGGGTGCTTCGGGATGGGTGCGGAAAAATTCTTCGATGGCATCGAGTTCACCCGCATTCAGCGCCAGCGGTTTTTCGACAAACACATGTTTGCCGGCGGTGAGGGCTTTGAGCACGAGTGGGGCGTGCAGATGGTGCCGTGTCGAAATGAATACGAGGTCGATGTCGGGATTGGCCAGCGCTTCGTCGGTGTCGGTGCTGGCGAATGCGGCGCCATAACGTTCGGCGAGCGCGCGCGCAGTGGCCCCATTGCGGCTGGCAATCGTGTGCAGCGCGTATGCGGAACCCGCCTGCATCAGGTTGGGCAGGTGCATACCTTGCGCAAAAGAGCCGGCGCCGATCAGTGCGGTGCGGATGCGTCCGCTGTGCGCCCGGGTGGCCGGAATCGGAATACGCCGCAGGCTGGCCGACGCGCTTTCAGGATAATTCAATAAAAACAACAACTTACCGCCAGTTCCGGTTTGTATGTTCCGATAGGCGTCGACTGCGGTATCAATGTTGCTGATTTGTGTGGGGATCAACTCCAATCGCACTTTCCCGGTGGCCAGCAGATCGAGATAGGCCTCCATGTTGCGGTTTTCGGTCCAGCGTACGTAGGGCAGCGGGTAATCACGGCCTTCGAGTTCGTAGGTCGCGTCGTAGCGACCGGGGCCGTACGATGTCGATATCAGCAGATCAATTTCGCGCGCGTAGAGCTCACTGCGGTCGATATCGAGGCCGACATCCCCGACGATGATGACGCGCCCTTTGCGGCGGCAGGCGCGGATGGCGTCATTGATGACGCGGCTGTCCGGCGTGGCGGCGGTAACGATCACGGCGTCGACGCCATAACCGTTGCTGAGGCGCAGGATTTCTGCAAGATAGTTGTCGCTGCCGGGATTCGCCGCTTGATCCATGCCGGCCGCGAGACCGATTTGTGCGCGTTGCTCCACCAGATCGGCGCCGATGACTTTGCAGCCGTTGCTTTTTAGGAGTTGCACCGTCAATTGGCCGAGGATGCCCAGACCGACGACGAGTACGGTTTCGCCCAGGGCGGGCGTCGCTCTCCGCACGCCCTGCAATGCAATCGCGCCGAGCGCGACAGTGGAAGCGCCGGCTGTGTCGACGGCAGCCGGAATTTTCACGGCGAGGTTGACCGGTACTTCGATCAGTTCGGCGTGGTTCGCAATTCCCGAACCGGCACAGGCAACACGATCCCCTACGCCGAACAGTTGAACATCCGCACCGCATGCGACAACGGTGCCGGCGGCCGAGTAGCCGAGCGGCACGCCCGAGCCGGCGCTGCGGATGCGGTCAACTGTGGCAGCCAATCCTTTTTCACGAAACAGCGCGATGGCGCGCAATACTTTTTCAGGTTGCCGGAGTGCGCGGCGATATAGAGGTTCTCTGGCCGCTTTGACGCCGGCGATCTCGGTGCCGACGCTAATGCAGGAATGGTCAACGCGTACGAGTATGGTGTTGGCGTTGACGCCCGGCGCGGGCACGTCCACGACCTTGATGCCTTCAGCGCTGGTGAGTACCTGCTTCATCGCCAGAAACCGCGGGTGTCCACGATGGACTTGCCGTTGAGAATGCTGCGGTCGATAAGGCGGAACGCTTCGTGATCCACGAGTAACACGATCACCGGGGCCTGTGCGATGGCCTCTTCCACCGAAACCAGGCGCACGTTCGGCAGTCCCTGCAGTTCTTCGGGCAACTCCTGCACATGGGGCTCAACCGCCAGCACCTGCATGTCCGCCAAGCCAGCGATGCGCCGCATGACTTCGACAGCAGGACTCTCCCGCAGATCGTCGATGTTGGGTTTGAAGGCGAGGCCGAGGCAGGCAACGATGGGTTTTTTTACACCCTTGGTCGCGGCCCGGACTTTCTCCACCACAAACGCCGGCTTGCTGTCGTTCACCATTCGCGCGGCATGGATGAGCCGGGCCTGTTCAGGCGCGGAGTCGACGATGAACCAGGGGTCCACCGCAATGCAATGGCCACCGACGCCGGGGCCCGGCTGCAGGATATTGACGCGGGGGTGACGATTGGCGAGGGAGATCAACTCCCAGACGTCGATGCCCAGCCGGTCACAGATCAGGGAAAGCTCGTTGGCAAACGCAATGTTGACGTCGCGGAAGGCGTTTTCGGTCAATTTCGCGAGTTCTGCGGTGCGCACGTCGGTCGGGACACATTTGCCCTTGACGAAGGTTTTGTACAGCGCGGTTGCGAGTTCGATTGATTTGGGGGTGGTGCCACCGATGACGCGGTCGTTCTCGACCAGCTCGGTCAATACCTGTCCGGGGAGTACGCGCTCCGGGCAATGCGCGAGGTGGATGTCGGCATCATTCTGTCCAGGTTGCGGGAAACGCAGGTCCGGGCGGCGTTCGGCAAGCCATGCGCCGAGTTGTTCGGTTGCCCCTACGGGTGAGGTGGATTCGAGGATCACCAGGTTGCCTTTCCGGAGCACCGGTGCCAGCGAATCTGCCGCGGATTGGATGTACGAGAGGTCCGGCTTGTGCCCGTCCTTGAACGGTGTCGGCACGGCGACGATAAAGGCATCGGCTGGTTCCGGGGTCAAGGCCGCGCGCAGATTGCCGGAGAGCACAGCGCTGCGTACGACGATATCGAGATCGGGTTCTTCAATGTGCACATTGCCCGCGTTGACCGTTTCAACGATCCGCGGGTTCACATCGACGCCGATGACCTGCAGGCCGCGACTGGCAAATACCGCTGCCGTGGGCAGCCCTATGTAGCCTAGTCCCAGGATACAAATTTTTTTCAGGGACTCAGGGGTGGATGAGTTCACCAACAATTCTCCTCGCAGCCAGGCCGTCACCGTATGGATTATGCGCGCGCGCCATGTGTTGATATTGAGCCGGATCATCAAGCAAGCCCAGCGTTTCCGCCACGATGCGCTTGCTGTCAGTGCCGACGAGGCGGACCGTGCCGGCATCCACTGCCTCCGGCCGTTCCGTGGTGTCGCGCATGACGAGTACCGGCTTGCCCAGGGACGGGGCTTCTTCCTGAATGCCGCCTGAGTCGGTGATGATCAGGTAAGAGCGGCTCATCAGGTAGACAAACGGCAGATATTCGAGCGGATCCAGCAGAAACACGTTGTCCATTCCGCCCAGCGTCCGCTTGACCGGGGCGCTGACATTAGGATTGAGGTGGACCGGATAAACAATCTGGACATCATTGCGCTCCGCAATGCGCCGCAGCGCGATGCAGATGTTTTCAAAGCCCTGGCCAAAACTTTCGCGGCGATGGCCCGTGACGAGGATCAGTTTTTTGGCAGGGTCCAGAAAGTCAAAGCGGCGAGCCAGGCTTTCGGACAAGCCCGAGTCTGCCTGGATTTTTTGGGTGGTTTCAAGCAGCGCATCGACCACGGTGTTGCCGGTGACGTAGATGTTTTCTGTCGGTACTGCTTCGGCGAGCAGGTTTTGTTTGGCCTGTTCGGTAGGGGCGAAGTGATATCGGGCAATACCACCCGTCAGGCGCCGGTTCATTTCTTCAGGCCACGGCGAGTAGATATTGCGTGTGCGCAAGCCGGCTTCGACGTGCGCGACATCTATCTGCTGGTAGTACGCGGCAAGGCTTGCTGCGAATGTAGTGGTTGTATCGCCGTGCACCAGCACCAGGTCAGGTTTGCATTCGGCGAGTACCCCCTGCAAACCACTCAGCACGCCAACAGTGATCTGGGTGAGATCCTGGCGGCTTTTCATCAGATCCAGGTCAAAGTCGGGTTTGATCGAGAAAAGATCAAGGACCTGGTCGAGCATCGACCGGTGCTGTGCGGTGACACAAACATTGACGGTCAGTTTGGCGCGGTCAACGGTTTGCAGGGCTTTGACGACGGGGGCCATTTTTATGGCTTCGGGCCTGGTGCCGAATACCACTAAAAATTTCCGGTGTGGGTATGGGTTCTCATTCATGTCGGGGTGCAGCAAAAATGAAACAGAACAACTGAGAAAGCGGCCCGGTCATTTTTTTGGCTGAATAACTTTGAGTTTGGCGTGAATGATTGGCAGTCATGCCAATACCCCGTCTTCCAGGTTTTTGTCCGGCTTTTCGGTCAGTTTTTGTTTCTGAAAGACCTGCGAATTCTAGCATAGAGGGCGTTGATTTTTAGCGGTTTTATGCCAATATGATCAGGGTTTGACCGCCCCAGTTCTGCCTGCCTGCAACGGCTTGATTAGTTGCCGGAAGGCGACAGAATTTCCCGCATGCATTGCGCCAGCGAGAGTGTCCAGTCAGGAGTGGAGAGGCCGAGTGCAGTGTGCAACCGGGTGTTGTCGAGGCGGGAATTGGCCGGTCTCGGTGCCGGCAAGGGGTATTCGCTGGTCGTGATGGGAATTATTTCTGGTATGCGTAGTCCCGGATTCAGGGTTTTGGCCTCCGCAAGTATTGCTTTGGCGAAGCCGAACCAGGTGACGGCCCCTATTGCAGTCAGGTGATACAGGCCACAGTGATTGCGATATTGCGACTTGAGGGCTGCAGCCGTGGTTTCGGCGATGGTGCGGGCCCAGGTTGGCGCGCCAATTTGATCGTCAACGATTTTCAGTTCATCCCGTTCCCTTGCGAGACGCAGAATGGTGTGAACAAAGTTGCGGCCATGCGCGGCATAGACCCAACTGGTACGAAATATAAAGTGGGCCGCACCCGATGCGCGGATCGCATTTTCCCCAGCGATTTTGCTGCGGCCGTAGGCACTAAGTGGATTTGGCGGGTCGGATTCCAGGTAAGGCGTTTTTTTGGTGCCGTCGAAAACATAGTCAGTGGAGTAGTGCACGACAAATGCGTCTGTCCGCCGCGCCTCTTCTGCAATAATGCCCGGGGCAGTGCCGTTGATTGCAAAGGCCCTGTCCGTTTCCTGCTCGGCGTGGTCGACCGCGGTATAAGCGGCGGCATTGACCACGATATCCGGCCGGACGTCGCGCATGGTATTGCGGATGGCGTCCGCCGAGGTGAGATCAAGCTCTTCCCGACCTAATGCAACGACAGTGCCGAGGTAAGGCAGCAGACGCTGCAGTTCACGCCCGACTTGCCCGTTTTTCCCGGTCAGCAGAATGCGCATCAGCCGAATGTTTCTGCTTCAAGCAGTAACTTTCCGGCTTTGTCTTTGGCGGCGAGAACGGGTTGTCCTGCAAGCGGCCATGCGATGCCGACTGCAGGGTCATTCCAGATAATGCAGCGTTCGTGCTCCGGCGCGTAATAGTCGGTTGTTTTGTACAGGAAATCCGCTGAATCACTCAGCACCAGAAAGCCGTGAGCAAAACCTTCGGGTATCCAAAGCATGCGTTTGTTTTCTGCAGACAAAGTGGTGCCGGCCCATTTGCCGAATGTAGGGGAGTTTTTGCGCAGGTCGACGGCGACATCGAAGACCTCGCCGACGGCGACGCGTACCAGTTTTCCCTGCGGTTGTTTGATCTGGTAATGCAGGCCGCGCAATACGTTTTTTGCCGAACGCGAATGGTTGTCCTGCACGAACGTTGCATGCCGCCCTGTTACTGCAGCAAAAGAGCGCGCATTGAAACTCTCGTAAAAAAATCCGCGGGCATCCCCGAACACTTTCGGTTCGATGATTAGTACATCGGGGATTTCCGTTTTGATGATGTTCATCAGAATACCTGGTCGGTCAGCAGGCGCAGCAGGTACTGTCCGTAGGCGGTTTTCTGCAGCGGTGATGCGAGCTTTTTCAGCTGGTCTGCATTGATGAAGCCCTTGCGATAGGCGACTTCTTCCGGGCACGCCACTTTCAGGCCCTGGCGTTTTTCCACAGTTTCGATGAACTGCGAGGCTTCGAGCAGCGAGTCGTGGGTGCCGGTATCCAGCCAGGCCATGCCGCGACCGAGTACGCAGACTTCAAGTTTTTTCTGCTGCAGGTAGAGCATGTTGAGATCGGTGATTTCCAGTTCGCCGCGCGCTGACGGTTTCAGCGTCCGGGCCAGCTTCACCACGGAGTTGTCGTAAAAATAGAGTCCGGTGACGGCATAACGCGATTTCGGATTTTTGGGTTTTTCCTTCAGGTTCAGCGCGCGGCCCTTGGCGTCGAATTCGACGACGCCATAACGTTCCGGATCCTGCACCGGGTAAGCGAATACCGTGGCCCCCGACGTTTGCGCTGCTGTGGCCATCAACTGCGTGGCGAAGTCATGGCCAAAAAAGATGTTGTCGCCGAGCACCAGTGTCACCGGGTCTTTGCCGATGAATTTGGCCCCCAACGTGAAAGCCTGCGCCAGGCCGTCGGGCGAGGGCTGGACCTTGTATGAAATCTCGAGGCCCCACTGGCTGCCGTCACCCAGCAGTTCTTTGAATCGCGGCGTGTCCTGCGGTGTGGAAATCAGCAGAATCTTGCGGATGCCAGCCAGCATCAGCGTCGTCAGCGGGTAATACACCATCGGCTTGTCGTAGATCGGCAGCAGTTGCTTCGAGACGACATGGGTGACCGGATAGAGCCGGGTGCCGGAACCGCCGGCGAGGATGATGCCTTTTCTCATTTTTGGTTCCGTTCTCTTTTATGACAATGTTCCGTTGCGGAGGCGCATTTAGCCCGATGGCAAGGTCCGCACGAAAGCTTCGGTTCGATCATTCCAGGCGGGCATGCTGATGCCGAATGTCTGGGCGATTTTGCGGTTACTTGTGACCGTATACAAGGGGCGCACAGCCGGCAGCGGATATTCGGCCGAGATCGTCGGATGCAACGCAGCCCAGCCAAGGGCCATTCCCGAAACCGTGCGCGCGCTGGCGACAAGCGTTTCAGCCCAGGTCATGCGAGTGCATTGTGACTCGGCGGAAAGATGATAGATGCCTGGATTCTCACGCAGCTTGGCAGGATTCCGCAGCAGTTCGGCCGTGGCTTCGGCGTAGTCGAACGCCCAAGTTGGCGTACCGACCTGGTCCGTTACCACGCGAAGCTCTGACTGTTCCCGGGCAGCTTTCAGCATGGTTAGCGCGAAATTACGGCGCCGTGTGCTGTAAACCCAGTTGGCGCGCAGGATGATGTAAGACGCGCCGCTTGCCACGATGGCATTCTCGCCCTGGAGCTTGCTGTAGCCGTAGGTATTGACCGGATTGGGTATATCGTCTTCGGTGTAAGGTGTCCGCTTTGTGCCGTCGAACACGTAAGTCGATGAGAAATGCAGCAGCACTGCTCCTGCACGCTTGGCCGCCTCGGCGACTATGCCAGGGCCAATCGCATTGAGCTGCATGGTAAGGGCTGCCTGGGATTCGGCATCGTCCACCATCGTGAAGCCGCAGGCATTGACGACGGCGTCCGGCTTGCAATCCTCAATTACCCGGAGAATCGAATCCGGATCGGTCAGATCCAGCAGACTTCTGTCCGGTGCGATCAATCTGCCCAAAGGGTTTAAAGCGCGCTCGAGCTCAAATCCGACCTGCCCGGTTTTACCGATGAGTAGTATCGTACGCAAGGATGGTGCGGCCTGTTTATCGCAGTGCCGAGTAATTCAAACTCACCCAGCGGCGATATTCGCCGCTGATCACGCCGCGCACCCATTCGCCGTTGGTTAAATACCATTCAACAGTCTTGCGCAGGCCGCGATCAAATTTTTCCCGAGGTTCCCAGCCAAGCTCCCGTTTGATCTTTTCAGCATTGATCGCATAGCGCCGGTCGTGCCCCGGGCGGTCTTTGACGTAAGTAATCAGCTTGGTGTGCGGCGCGCCGGCAGGATGCAGTTCGTCAAGGATCGTGCACACGGCATGCACCACTTCAAGGTTGGTTTTTTCGCTGTTGCCGCCAATGTTGTAGGTTTCGCCGGGTTTTCCCTTGGCCAGCGCGGCGCGGATCCCTGA
>CAIZLW010000007.1 GCA_903933915.1 uncultured beta proteobacterium
CACGAACCCTGGTCCGGGAAGCGCTGCGGCAACTGGAATCCGAGGGCCTGATAACGGTAATCCCCAATCGCGGCCCCATCGTGCGCGAACTCAGCACTGCAGAAATTGAAGATCTCTATGCCATACGCGCCGTTCTTGAAGGACTCGCGGCACGGTCGTTCGCCGAAAAAGCCGATGACGACAATCTGCGGTTGCTGGGTCAGGCCGCAACCGATGCCATCCAGGCTTACGAGGCCGGCGATGCCGTGCAGGCCCTCGACGGCAAGAACCGTTTTTATGACATTCTGGTCCGCGGTTCACGCAGCCCTTCCATACCCGCCATGCTCGCCACCTTGCAATCACGCATCCGCCAGTGGCGCGCCATCGGCATGACCCACCCGCAGCGCTCATCGACCCGGCCGCAGGAAGCCATCGATGGGCTCAAGACCATCTGGTCGGCAATCCGCGACCGCGATGCAGCCGCCGCAGAAGCCGCCACCCGGGACGAAGCCCGTCGCGGCGCCGCCGAACTGATGCGACTGCTGGCGCAAACCCCGGAAAAAGTTTCAGCGCGGCTGTAAAAAACCCATTCCGATAACAACCCTTATTGATCCAACAAAAGTATGGAGGCTAATGATGGCGCGTTTGAGTTACGTTGATCCCGAGACCATTGCCGACCCGCAGATCCGCGGCTGGCTGGACAGTGCAGTCGCTGCGGGGCGACCCGGTCCCGAAAACCAGGCGATTCGCGCGCACCAGCCGGACGTCATGCGCTCATTCACGCTGACGCGGGAAATGCTCTTTGACAACGGCGCCGGCATCGTCGAACACGACCTCAAGGAACTGCTGAGGGCCTACGTCGCACACACCATTGAATGCGGCTACTGAAGCAATCAGGGAACCGCGCGGTCCGCGCGGGATGCCAACGACCGGATGTTCGAGTTGATGCAATACGAAAAATCCGAAAAATTTACGGTGCGTGAAAAAATCGCGCTGCGTTATGCTGACGCCATCATCTACGACCCCAACCAGGCCGACGATGCGTTGTGGGCGCAGCTCAAAGGCGAGTTC
Source organism: uncultured beta proteobacterium (assembly GCA_903933915.1). Taxonomy (GTDB): domain Bacteria; phylum Pseudomonadota; class Gammaproteobacteria; order Burkholderiales; family SG8-41. The sequence goes on from CAIZLW010000007.1 coordinate 1,051, forward strand.
AGCGAAGCCGAGATTGTCGAAATCGGTTACTGGATCGGCTTTACCTTCGGCGGTCAGCGCTGGCTGAAGACCTTGTCGGCGAAACAAGGCGAGTTCGATGCCTCTCTCCACAAAAAGCCTGCCTCCACTTGAATCGCTCATAACAGGCATACGCTGAAAATCATTCCTTGCACGAGCCCGATCAGCCTGCCGCTTCAATCCATTTTCCAAACAGGAGGAGCAATCAAAATGAAAAGGATCTGGATTTTGAAAAGAATCTTGATTTCGCTGACGCTTGCGGGAATGTTCGGGCTGGCAGGACCGGCAGCGACGGCGGCAGCAGCGCCATGCCTGATTGTGACTTTAACGGGCACCCAGGGCGGCCCTTCTGTCTTTAACGGACTCGCCGGTTCCGGAACGCTGCTGCGCTATGGCGATGACAGCAACGATTGCGGCGCGGTCAGGCTGCAGTTCGACGCGGGGCGCGGCACCAGCATGCGCCTGTCGCAGCTCGGTGTGACGCCGGCGCAGATCAATGCCGTGTTCTTTACGCATATGCATTCGGATCACGCCGATGGTTTTGCCGATCTCGTGCAGCTGCGCTGGCACTTCAACGCCAAGGGGCCGAAGCTCGACATGGTCTGCAGCGCAGATCAACCGTCGCCGCAGGGTTACGGTATCAGTTGCGGAAAATTCGCAACGCATATCGCCGACGCCTACCTCAAGTCCGGCGAAATCGCCCAGCGGCACTCGGAAGACAAAACACGTCCGGAGGGCGGCCCGGCCGCTTTGATCAATACCGTCGCCTTTGAACCCAAGGACGAACCGCAGCAGGTGTGGACGTCGGGCGACGTCAAGGTCAGCGCGATCCGCTCAACGCATATTGCTGGCCATGCCTCCTACCGCGTCGATACCCCCGCGGGCAGCGTTGTCATCGGCGGCGATGCCGGCAACGACGTGTTTGCCCCGCCACGCACCGCCTCGACCTCGGAGCAGGTCGAAAAACTGGCCCAAGGCGTCGACGTCATTGTGCATTCGGCCATTCATCCGGTGATGGCGCCGGACAAAGGCAGCGGCATGCCGGCGCCTTTTTATTATCGCCAGAGCACGTCTGCCGATCTGGGCGCCATGGCAAAACGCGCCGGCGCAAAGCATCTGATGCTGACCCACCTGATCCCCCCGCTCGGCGCGAAGCAGCAAGGACTCTTCAAACTGCCGGGCGGCCCGTTGACGGAAGCGGATTACCGCAAATCGGCACAGGAAAGCGGATTTACCGGAAACATCGTCGTCGGAACCGACCTCGTCAGCATCCGCCTGCCGGCTCGGTGAGTGTAGCGATGGCTCATCGACACTTTTTCGCGCACGACAGAAAACCTGCGTGCGCTCCATACTCACCCGGAACAAGACAATGCCCATAGCCACCGGTTCTCGTAATTCTTTTGTTGCTCTGCACCTTGCCCTGATCACTGTGCTGACCGCCACCGGAGCAGCGCAAGGCCAGTCATATCCGCAAAAACCAATCCGCGTCATCGTGGGATCGGCGCCCGGCGGCGCACCGGATATCCTCGCCCGCGCCATCGGCCAAAAAATGACGGACGCTCTGGGACAGCAAGTGGTGATCGACAACCGCGCCGGCGCGAGCGGCGCCATCGGTGCAGAAATGACCGCCAAGGCCGTCGCCGATGGCTATACCCTGTTTCTGTCCACAACCATGGGATTTGCCATACTGCCGCATGTGAAGAAAAAGCTGTCTTATGACGCCATAAAGGATTTTTCCTCGATTACGCAACTGGCTTCGGCCTCCAATGTTCTGGTCATCAACCCATCAGTGCCGGCAAAATCTGTGGCCGAGTTGTTGCAACTCGCAAAATCCAGACCTGGCGGTCTGAATTACGGATCGGCTGGCAGCGGCAGCCCGGCGCACCTTGCCGGAGAAATGCTGAACATGATGGCGGGCGTGAGCATGACTCATGTGCCATACAAGGGTGCGGCCCCTGCCCTGCTCGATACCATCGCCGGGCATGTGCAGTTCATCATTACATCGCCGATTTCTGCGGCTCCCCATATCAACAGCGGCAAGTTACGCGCCTTGGCCACCACGGGCAGCAAACGTAACGTGACTTTTCCGGATCTGCCTACGGTCGCTGATACCTTGCCCGGCTTCGAGATCACCCAGTGGTGGGGACTGTCCGCGCCTTCACGCACACCGAAGGCGATCATCGACCGCCTGCATGCCGAAGCCGCGAAAGCGATCACCATGCCCGACGTGCGCGACCGCATTGCGCGCGACGGTGCAGCCGCAGTTGGCGGAACGCCCCGCGAGTTTGACGCCCTGATCGTTGCGGAAAGCAGGCGATTCAGCGACCTGATCCGCAAGGCCGGCATCAAGGTCGAAGACTGAACGGCTAATCTCGTCGAATTCACAGTAAAAGGAAATCTGGAAACATGGAATTCACAACGCTGGGGCGTACCGGCCTCAAAGTCAGTGTCGCCGGCCTGGGCTGCGGCGGCAGCAGCCGACTGGGCTTGACCGCAGGACACTCCGAGGCGCATTGCGCCAGCATCATCCTCCGGGCCGTTGAACTCGGCGTCAACCTCATCGATACCGCCAAGGTTTACGGCACCGAACCGGTCGTCGGTGCCGCGCTGAAATCGATCCCGCGCGAATCGGTCGTTGTTTCAACCAAGCAGAAGATTGCCAATGGCAAGACGCTGATCCCGGCAGCCGAGGTCGTTGCAGGACTCAACAATTCCCTGAAAACCCTGGGCACCGATTACGTCGATGTGTTTTTTCTGCATACCGTCCTGCCTGATGCTTACGAACATGCGGCAAACGTTATTGTTCCCGCGCTGCTCCGAGAGAAAGAGAAGGGGAAATTCCGCTTCCTGGGTATTACAGAAATGCCACCGAAGGATGCGCGCCACGAGATGCTGCAGTCTGCACTCAAGGACGATTACTGGGACGTGCTGATGTTTGCCTTTCACATGCTCGGACAGAATGCACGGCAAACGGTGTTTCCGGTAACGCAGTCGCGCAACATCGGCACCCTGATCATGTTTGCCGTGCGCAGCCTGTTCAGCACGCCCGGACGCCTGCAACAGGACATCCAATTGCTTGCCGCCGCAGGCCAGTTGCCGTCATGGCTTGCCGAGAAAAATCAGCCGCTGGATTTCCTGCTGCACGAAGGCGGCGCCCCCAACATCATCGAGGCTGCGTATCGTTATGCGCGGCACGAGCCCGGAGCGAACGTCGTACTGTTCGGCACCAGCAACCTCGCGCACGTGGAGCACAACATCAAGTCCATACTGGCTCCCCCGCTGCCGTCGGCTGACGTTCAGAAAATCAATGAGCTGTTCGGCAATCTCGAGGGTGTCGGCCTGGATGAGCCCGCACCCAAACCTTGAACGGACGCGGACTGATCGATTCAGCACCGCGCTGCAGCCCCATTCACAAAGAAACCACCAACCATGATCAAGCTGACATCCTCCTGGGCCACAACAAAAGTCCGTGAATTCGACGGCTCCGGGGTGCACCGGATCGGAACGCCCGGCGATATTGCCAGTGGTGAATGGCTGCTCGGGGAAGCTTCGGTTAAAGCCATGGCCGTATCAAAAATGCCGGTTGTCCTGGATCGTTCAATCATTGATGAGGCCTACCTCGAATGCGCGCAGCGGCGCATTGAAGCGCTGCCGCTGTTCGATGCGCCGGCAACACCCGCGCACGGCATTGCCGGCCTGTTTTGCCGGGAAGGCGGCGACGGGCAGATCGGCTACGCGGAATTCGCGCCGAATGCCGCCTCCATCAAAGGCCAGCCCCTGGAAAAAATGCGGATGGCCACCCGCCACTCCGCCCTGGTCGTGGCAACGCTGTCGAACAGCGGCGCGCTGGCGCCGATCAACGCCCAGCATTTTTCAGCGCCATTCGGCCCTCCGGTACTGCAGGTGGCCGGGATGCACTGTGAGTTCCTCCAGCAACAGGCCGCCAACAAGGCGTCCATCAAGGTATACAGCGCCATCCGCAAGGAGCGCACGGCATCGTTCAACGTTGAAGCAAGCACCCGGGCTTTCGCCTCAGAACAACCCCTGGTCATTACCACCCCCCGCACAGGCTGGTGGGAATCCACCGCCGAGCGCGCCGGCGGGATGCTCGCATGGCTTGCCGGCGTCGAGATGGCCGGCAAACTGCAAGATGAAAACCGGCTGCAACGCCAGATCCTCGCCTACGCCACCTGCGGCCACGAACTGGGTCATATCGGCCTCGATGAACTGATCAGGCAGCGCGCAGACCTTTTGACGAAAGCCCGCTACTGGCTGCATCTGGGCGCCAATCTCGGCACTGCCAGCAACCTGCAAATGATGATCCGCGCTGAAAATCGGGATGACGGGCATCTCATGCGTGATTTGCTGATCGCGGAAGGTTATCCGGCGGAATTCGTGGCAGTTGAGCCGATGGCCAAGGTCTCCGGCGAAGGCCATGACCTGGTGAAACTGGGCGCAAAGGTGCTGTCGATGGCCGGCAGCAACCACTATTTCCATGACGCAAGCGACCGCTGGCCCGGAAACATCAACACGGCCGGAATTGCCAGCATTTCAAGGGCCGTCGCGCGCTGGGTGGAGCAACAGGCTAGCTAGCTGCAAGACACGCCCTGCGTGTTGGCAGTGGAATGCGGAGGCTGATTCCAAACAGGCCAATGGGGGCAGTTCACACTGACCCCATTTATGATCTGAACGATAGTAAATCAGTCAAGCCGGATTGATTTTTCTTTTAAAAATACGGATTTAAAATCAATAGTTTAATTAAGGCTGTTGATGAAGTTCACGTCACACTGGTTAAGTGCGGCAGTACTATTTTGAATTGCGGAACGCCCGCTTCGATCTCCCGAGACATGGATAGAACTTGTAGCGATGCTGGTGCATTTGATGTACTTGGCTAAGAGAAAAGCTTGCCACTTGGCCTCCGCGCCGAGGGGCGCGGAGGCGACTGGATTCGCGGCCGCTCTCGAAGCGGCCGCTTTAGCTGCAGTTTCAGCGGCCGCTGCAGCTTCAGCATCCTTTGCCCGCTGTGCCCGCTGATTTGCTGCCATCTTGGCTTCTTGCTCCTTGGTCAGCTGGCCAAACGATTGCGCTTGCGCCTGCGCCTGAAAACCAGCAAGCGCAGCGAGTGACAGACAAAAAACGCAGAGCTTAAGGGCGACGTTAGCTTTTTTAGAATTCATTTTTCTTCCTTTACGGCTTAGGGATTGAGATAGATAGAACGTGCCCGCTGTCTTCATGTGAAAGGAGCCGATTCGCATCGGCTCCGGCAGTACGTACAACGTTGGGTGACTTGGCTATTGGTAAATGCAGGTAAATGGGGGCAGACACGATAAATCCCCCCCAACCACCGTCTTAGCGAGCCGCGCATCCTTTCCCGGTGACCCACGCACCCTTGCCCGCCACGCAGCGCTGGCAGTCGTCAACGTTGTCCTTGTTCTTGATGTTCACGCACTGGGCACCGTCCTGAACGCGGGTGCCGGGTGCCAAAGTCGCAGCGTTGGGCGCCGCGGCAGTCGGTGCCGCAGCATTAGGTGCCGCGATAGCGGGTGTTGCAGCTTTGGGCGCCAGAGCTGCCTGGCAACCCTGCCCGGTGACCCACGCGCCCTTGCCAGCCACGCAGCGCTGGCACTCGTCAACGTTGTCCTTGTTCTTGATATTCACGCACTGGGCGCCGTCTTGAACACGGGCGCCGGGTGCCAACGTCGCAGCGTTGGGTGCCGCAGC
>CAIZLW010000008.1 GCA_903933915.1 uncultured beta proteobacterium
GACCACAGCAATCGCACCGGCAGAAACGTCCATCAGAGCGTTCCCTTGGTCGAGGGAATACTGCCCGCAGCCCGTGGATCAAGCTCAGCCGCCATGCGCAGCGCACGGCCAAAGGCCTTGAACACGGTCTCGGCCTGATGGTGCGCATTCTCACCACGCAGGTTGTCGATGTGCAAGGTCATCAGCGCGTGATTGACCAACCCCTGAAAAAACTCATGCGTCAGATCAACGTCGAAAGCACCGATCATCGCGCGCTTGAATTCGACAAAAAACTCAAGCCCGGGCCGGCCGGAAAGATCAATCACGACCCGCGACAAGGCTTCATCCAGCGGCACATAGGCGTGACCATAACGGCGCAAGCCCTTCTTGTCGCCAAACGCTACCGCCAATGCCTGACCAATGGCGATGCCGATATCTTCGACCGTGTGGTGCGCGTCGATATGCAAATCACCTTTGGCCTCGACCTCCAGATCAATCAGGCCATGACGGGCGATCTGGTCGAGCATGTGATCAAGAAAAGCAACCCCGGTGGCGAACTTGCCCTGCCCGGTACCGTCCAGATTGAGACGAACGGTGATTTGTGTTTCGAGGGTATTTCTGGAAATTTCGGCTTGCCGCATGGAGGCACCATCACAAAGTAGCAAAAAATAGTGTTTCAGTAGGGTTCCAATGTTGTTTGAAACATTCCGGCGCATTGCACCGCCTGAAACCTAGCAAAGCGCATGATACCATTTCAGGCTTAGCCAGCTAACAATGAACCGACGATGAGCCAATACTGGAGTGCCCTTGTTCACAGCCTGACCCCGTATATTCCGGGAGAGCAGCCAAAGCTGCCGAATCTCGTCAAGCTCAACACCAACGAAAACCCCTATCCGCCGTCACCACATGCTGTGGCGGCGATGGCTGGCGAGCTGGGCAGCGGCGGGGGTAACGGAGAATCGCTGCGCCTTTATCCCGACCCGAATGCCGATTTACTCAAGCAAGCCGTTGCTGATTTTTTTGCGGATTGCGGCATCACGCCCCAACAGGTTTTTGTTGGCAATGGCTCGGACGAAGTGCTGGCGCACACCTTTATGGCGCTACTCAAGCACGATGCGCCCATTCTTTACCCGGACATCACCTACAGCTTCTACCCGGTGTATTGCGGGCTATATGGCATTGACTACATCACCATGCCGCTGGATGAAAATTTTCAGATCCGCGTTGACGACTACCGGCAGAACAACGGTGGCATCATCTTCCCCAACCCCAACGCGCCGACCGGCTGCTTGTTGCCCTTGGCCGATATCGAAAAACTGCTGCTCGCACACGCACAGTCGGTAGTGATTGTTGATGAGGCTTACGTCGACTTTGGTGGCGAATCAGCCATTGCACTGGTCAATCGTTACCCCAACCTGCTGGTGGTGCACACGCTCTCCAAATCCCGCTCACTGGCCGGCTTGCGCGTGGGTTATGCAGTTGGCCACAGCGACCTGATCGAAGCACTGGAGCGCGTAAAAAACAGCTTCAACTCCTACCCGCTCGACCGCCTGGCGATTGCCGGTGCAGCTGCCGCCATGGCTGATCGCGAGCATTTTGAAACAACACGTCAGGCCGTCATCAACAGCCGTGAAACGCTGACGGCTGAACTGCAATCCCTCGGTTTCGATGTTCTGCCGTCCGCCGCCAATTTCATCTTCACCCGCCACCCGGCACACGATGCCGCACAACTCGCCGCCGCACTACGCAGCCGCAGCATCATCGTCCGCCACTTCAAACTGCCGCGCATTGACCAGCATCTGCGGATTACGATTGGCACCGAAGTAGAGTGTGCGGTGCTGGTTGGTGC
>CAIZLW010000009.1 GCA_903933915.1 uncultured beta proteobacterium
AATCGCACCGGTCGCGTCGGATACGCGCCGGTGCGCGCATCGGCAGCCGCAGCAACACCGCCAGCGGCCGCAATCACGGTTGCGGCAACCGCCATCGCCAACCGGCGCACGCCGTGGTTGATCAATGCGGCCACGATCAGCGCCCCTTGAAAACCGGCTTGCGTTTTTCCATGAACGCACGCCGGCCTTCGATGAAATCCTCGCTCGCACCACAATCCTTGACCAGCTGATCACACAAGGCGTTGTCACGATCAGCGGGATCCTTCATCAGCTCGTCGACCACGCGTTTCGCGGTCAGTATCGACAGCGGGGCGTTTTCGGCCATGGTCTGCGCCCAGGAACGCACGGTGTTTTCCAGTTCGGCCACCGGCACCACCTCGTTGACAATGCCCATGCGCAACGCCTGGTTCGCATTATAGCGACGGGCCGTGAACACGAATTCCTTGGCAACCGACGGTCCGACCAGTTCCACCAGCCGGCGCAGCCCTTCCATGCCGTAGCCGATGCCCAGCCGGGCGGCGGGGATGCCGAACTGCGCGTCATCGGAGCAGATGCGCATGTCGCAGCTCAGCGCCAGCGACATGCCGCCGCCGATGCAGTAGCCGCGGATCATCGCCACCGTCGGCTTGCCGGTGCCGCGCAGGATCGAACGCATGCCGGATGAAACCTTCGAATATTTTTCCTGGGCTTCGGCATTGGCGCGTTCGTCTTCAAATTTGGAAATATCGGCGCCGGCGACAAAAGACTTGTCGCCCGCCCCCGTAAGCACGATGACACGCACACTGTCGTCTTTCGAAAATGCCGCCAGCACTTCGCCAGCGGCCTGCCACATCTCCAGCGACACCGCGTTGCGGCGCTCGGGGTTGTTGAAAATCAGGAAGCCGATCGGACCTTCCTGTTTGGCCAAAATCTTGTCAGTTGTCGTTTTCATGTGCAGCTCCTTTTTCGATTCACCGGCCGTGCGTCAAAACGCCCGGCACATTACAACCCACGCATCACAGCTCAACCAATACCGCGACCAGGCCGCCGCGTCTACATTCGTTCCGCATGGTGTGCACTGTTCATGCACCCGCCCGCACTTCGGGATTGAGAAAATTGCGCGGGTCATGCACTTCGCCGCGCAGCCAGGCGAGGATGTTGTCGACCGCGATCGTGCCCATACGCGTCATCGCATCCGTGGTTGCCGCCGCGATATGCGGCGTGAAGATCACATTCGGCTGCGCAAACAATGGATTCGCGGCGTCCGGCGGCTCGACGGCGAAGGTATCCATCCCGGCTCCGGCAAGATGTCCCGACTGCAAGGCGGCGAGCAGCGCCGTCTCATCCACCACCGGGCCGCGCGATGTATTGATCAGCAAAGCGCCGGGCTTCATGCGTGCAAACTGCGGCGCGCCGATCAGGCCGCGGGTTTTTTCAGTCAGGGGGCAATGCAGGCTGAGAATGTCGATCCGCTCCAGCAGTCGGTCGAGATCGGGTTCCACCGTCATGCCCTGCGGCGGCGTCATCGCCGACCGCGTATGGATGATCACCGTCGCGCCGCAGGCCTGCGCCAGCCGCGCGGTGCGCTCGCCGATCTGGCCATAACCCACGATGCCCACCGTGCGGGTGCGGAAATCACGGATAAACAGATCGAGGTTGCGCCACCGTCCGGCCCGCGTCTCGCGATCGAACCGCTGCAGTTCCCGCGTCAGCGCCAGCATCAGGGCCAGGGAATGCTCGGCGACGGCGTCGGCGTTGGCGCCGCCGGTGACCATAACCGCGATGCCCAACCGGGTAGCTTGTGCAATATCGACCGAATCCACGCCAGCGCCATGCTTGGCGATGATCTTCAACCCCGATGCGGACGCAAGAACACGGGCATTTAATGGCGGTGAACCGCGCAGTAACAAGGCGGCCGGCCGGTGCCGTGCCAGCGCCGCGATCATCGCCGCTTCGTCGATGACGGATTCGGGCATAAAAACCACTTCCATACCGCCGTCACGCAGCAGGTTCCGGGCCAGTTCGGAAACGGTCGGTGCGGTGACCAGCACGATGGGTTTGCTCAATGACAACTCCTGATCAGGATCAGCCCCTCAACCGGGGCGTTCCACATTATCTCATCACAAACTTGTTGCCCCCTCTCCGTCCAATGCCACTAAAATGCGTGACGGCGATGGGCATACAAAAAAATCCGCGCACGCCGCAGCCCGTGTGTATCACCGCATTGGAGGAGAGATTAATTATGCAGTACAGCATTCGTATCATTCTTGGCCTGTTCGCCGTTTTGCTGGCAGGTCAGTCCGCAGCCGCCCAGCAGTACCCCACCCGCCCCATCCGCGTGATAGTACCTTTCCCCGCCGGCGGCAACGTCGACGTGTTCTCGCGTGTGCTGTTCCGCCAGGTTGAAACCGAAATCGGCACCACATTCGTCATCGACAACCGCGGCGGTGCCAACGGCATCGTCGGCGCCGACACCGTGAAAAACGCGACGCCCGACGGCTATACGGTGATGAACACGTCCTTCGGCTTTGCCGTCAACCCGTCCATTCACAAAAAAATGCCCTTCGACATCGTGCGCGACTTCACCCCGATCACCAATGTCGCCACCGGTCTCGGCTATATGATGGTGGTGCACCCCAGCCTTCCGGTGAAGAACACCGCGGAACTGATTGACGTCGCGAAAAAGCAGTCGCTGCGCTACAGCACCGCCGGCGTCGGCAACGGCCAGCATCTGGCCGGCGCGCTGCTCGCCAGCATGGCCAAGGTCGAGATGCTGCATGTGCCGTACAAAGGCGGCGGGCCGGCGATGACGGCAGTGGCCAGCGGCGAAGTCCAGCTTCACTTTCCTGCAGCATCGGTCGGCCAGCCCATGCACAAGGCCGGGCGCGTGCGTGCAATCGCCTTCACCGGCGCCAAACGCCTGTCAACCATGCCGGAACTGCCCACCATCGGTGAAACCATTCCCGGTTATGTCGGCGATGCCGGCTGGCACGGCATGTTCGGACCCGCCAAACTCCCCGCGCCGATCACGCTGAAACTGCAGCAGGCGGTACACAAGGCGCTGCAGGAGCCGAAGATTCACGCCCACTTCGTCGACAACGGCTATGAACCCAACGGCGATCCACCCGAGGTCTGGGCCAAGCAATATCGCGCGGACGTTAAACGTTTCGCCGACATCGCCAAGGCCGCCGGCATCGAACCGCAATAACCCTGCTGCAGGCAGTCCCTTCCCGGTGACGGCCTGTAGCACGTCCACAACCAAGCGGCGGCGCGAAAGACGCCGCCGTTGCACATCCACACAATGGCGTTAGAATCTTTGCGGGATGCCATCAGGCATCCGTCCACCGGAGGTTCCATGCGCCCCACCGCAGCTCTTGCCGCACTCCTGCTATCCGGCCTGATGTTTTCCGCGACCACGCTCACGGCATCGGCCAACTCCCTGCAACCGGTCACACCGCCGACGCCGATGCCCGCATTCCATATCCCGGGATTAAACGGCACCAGCGGCAGTGACACCGACCTGCGCAACAAGGTCACGGTGATCCGCTTCTGGGCCTCATGGTGAACAACCTGCGTCAGTGAAATGCCCTCCGTGCAGAGGGCACATAACGAACTGAAAAAAGACGGCATCCAGGTCATCACGGTGTCGATCGATGGCGTGGGCGAAGCCGCGGTCAAGCCGGTTTTTGCCCGCGGCGGATACACCATGCCCGCGCTGATCGACGCCAACATGGCGGTCGCCCGCGATTTCGGCGTGCGTGGCGTGCCGTCGACCGTGGTGATCGACACCAAAGGCATGATCCGCGCCCGCACTACAGGGCATATCGATTTCGACAGCGCTGAACTTCGGAATTATGCGCGTAGCCTCAACCGCAAGTAGTTCTTCCAACAGGAGACCGTGATGACGACAAGTTTCAATTTGCACCGCTGGCTGACTGCAGCACTGCTCGGTGCTGCGGCGCTGTTCGCCGCGCCGGCACAGGCCCAGACCCTGAAGGTGGGCGACAAGGCGCCGGATTTTTCGGTGATCTCTTCGACCGGCAAACCGGTCGCACTGGCCGACTATCTCGGCAAGAAAAACGTCGTGCTGTTTTTCTACATCGCCGCATTTACCGACACCTGAACCAGCGAAATCGTGGCCTTCCAGCTTGATCTTCCCAAGTTCGAGGCCGCCAACGCCCAGGTTCTGGGCGTCAGCGTCGACTTCAACAATGCCAACACCATCTTCGCCGAGCGGCTCGGCCTGCGTTTCCCGCTGCTCAGCGACACGCGCCGCATCATGACCCGCGAGTACGGCGTGCTCAACGACAATCCGGCGATGGCCAATGACGCCAAACGCATTGCCGGCTATCTGCGCGCCAAACGCTCGTGGTTCATCATCGACAAGGCCGGCGTGATCCGCTACGCCAAGGTCGAAGATCCGCGCGGCATCATGCCCAACGACGAACTGATCGAAGCGCTGCAGAAAATCCAGTAAAACGTCGCGCAACAAAAAGGGCGGTGCATTTCTGCGCCGCCCTTTTTTTATCCAGAGATCGAATCAATCGAGCTTCAGGTTGAGCTTCTTCAGGATTTTTTCGTTGCGCTGCATCTCGTTGCGGATATAGCCGTCGTAATCCGCCGGCGACATGGTGCCCTCCGAGAACCCCTGCTTGGTCAGGATCGCGCCAGCCTCCGGCGTCTTAAGCGCCTTGGCGATTTCCGCCGACAGGCGCTCGACAATGGGCCGCGGCGTGCCGGCACGCACCATGACGCCGAACCAGTTCAGCGACTCAAACCCCGGCCAGCCGGATTCCGCAATCGTCGGCACATCCGGCAGATTCGCCGCGCGCTGTGCCGAAGTCACCGCAATGCCGCGCAGGCGCCCCGTGGGAATGTAATGGGAACAGTCGAGCACGTTGCCGACCAGCAGCGTGATATGACCGCCGAGAATCGCCGTCGTTGCCGGCGCGCCGCCGCCGAACGGCACATTCACAATGTCGATCTTCGCAATATCCTTGAACAGTTCGCCAGCGATGCGTCCGCCGCCGATGATGCTCGACACGCCCCAGGTCAACTGTCCGGGCCGCGCCTTCGCCAGCGCCACCAGATCCTTCATGTTTTTCACCGGCAGCGAAGGATGCGCACAGTAGATCAGTGGGTTGTAGACCATCCGCGTCACGCCGTGAAAATCGCGCAACGTGTCGTAGGGCAGTTTGTTGTACGCAAACGGATTCACCGTAAAACTCGTCGCCATCACCAGCATGGTGTAGCCGTCGGCCGGCGCACGCGACGCCACTTCCGTGGCAATCACCGTATTGGCCCCCGGCCGGTTTTCAATCACCAGATTCTGGCCCAGCGCTTTGGACACGGGTGGCGCATAAAGCCTTGCCATCGTGTCGGCCGCACCGCCCGGCGGGAAGGGCACGAGCACGCGGATCGGCTTGGTCGGATATTCCTGGGCCGTAGCCTGAAACGCAAGCAGCGCAGCGACTGCAACCAGCAACCGAGTCGTAACAAATCTCATGGCCTTCCTCCTGGTTAGTACGGACCGTTGTCCGGATTATTTTGTTTATTACCATAGCTCACACCCCGCTGGCGCATTAGTTGCGCCAGCGGGGTGTGAAACAACAAATCAAAACAAATGTCCCCCACCACGATCCCGCCCACATCACGCCTCAACACCAGCGAAGACCGGTTGCTTCACGCAGGAATTTCGAGAATGGCTGGGGCAAATCGAAGACCCCAAGCTGATCAGGCGCCTTCGGCAACGCCCGGATTCCACTGCCCCTTGCGCATGCGGGTAATGGTGATGGTCTTGAACACGCCGTTCTGGGTAAACGGATCACCGTCGGAAAACTTCTTGGCTTCTGCGCGACTGTTGACGTTGAGCACGAAGGCGCTGCCGATGGCCTCGGTGCCGTCATCGTTCTGCGTCGCACCGGAGAGCACGATAATGCCCTTCTGGCTGGCCAGGTAATCGCGATGCGGCTGCAGCACGGTGCCGCGGATGGCCGCGGTATTCGGATTGTCGACGCAGGTGATGAGCCAAAGCATGAGATGTTTCCCTTCTGGATTTTGGATGGTGGACTTCAGGACTTCAACATTAACAGCCCGTGCGGTACTGGCGCGGGAGGGCTTATGATATGTTCTTTTCGCCACTCGCACCCGTCCGGAGGAGCACCATGACCGTCCCTTACAATCCCGACAACCTCTTCGCCGTCAAATGCTGGGAAGTTGAACTACGCAAGACCGCAAAGCGCACGCTGATCGCCCGCTTCTACCAGCCTCAGGGCACCGGCCCCTTCCCCGTGCTGATCGACCTGCACGGCGGCGCCTGGAGTCGCAAGGACCGTTACGCCAATGAACCGATGGCGCGTGCCATCGCCGCCTCCGGCATGCTAGTGATGTCGCCAGACATGCGCCTGTCGGAAGAGGCACCGTATCCTGCCTGCGTGCAGGACGCGCACTACGCCATCCGCTGGCTGAAGCACAAGGCCAGGGAACTGAACGGCGACATCACCCATTTCGGCATCCTCGGCAGTTCCAGCGGCGGCCATGTTGCCCAACTGATCGGCATGAAGCCGCATGATCCGAAATACGCGGCAATTCCGCTGCCGGAAGCGCCGCACCTGGACGCCACCGCGGTCTACATCGCCACTCGGTCGCCGATCAGCAACCCGGTGGCACGCCGCGCCCAGGCCGAGAAGAAGGGCAACAAGGAGATGATGAAAAAATCCGACACCTTTTTCAACCCGCCGGAAACCATCCACGAAGGCAACCCGCAGGAAATCCTCGATCGCAAGGAGAACGTACGGTTACTGCCGCTGCTGATCATGCAGGGCGGCCACGACGACAACGTGATTCCGGAAATCCAGGAAAAATTCGCCGCGACCTACCGCGCCGCCGGCGGCGACTGCCAGTTGGAGATTTTCAAGGACAGCGAACACGAATGGACTGCTGTGCCGAGCCCGGAAGCCGATCTGTCGCACGACATGGTCAAGGCCTTCATTGCCAAACAACTGCGCGCGCTGCAGAAAAAAGCCGCATAAACGATTGGCGCAACAAAAAGCCCCGCGGAAGCGGGGCTTTTTCATGGCGATACGGCAAGCGATCATTCCATGCTGATGTTCAGCGGCTTCGCCACCTTGTTCCATTTTTCGATGTCGGTATCGATCAGCTTGCCGAATTCGGCTGGCGACACTTCCGTCGCCTCAACACCAACACTGAGCAGCTTCTCGCGGATATCGGGCTGGCGCACTGCGACCAGCACCGCAGCATGCAATTTGTCGATGGCTGCTTTCGGCACGCCCTTGGGCGCGACGATGCCGTACCAGCCGCTGACCGCATAACCGGGCAATCCCGATTCAGCAATTGTCGGGACATTAGGCAACGCCGGCGTACGCTTGCCGGTGGTGACGCCCAGCCCCTTGATCTTGCCGGCCTGCAGATGTGGTCTGGCCACCGCTACCGTCGAAAAAAACACCTGCACACGTCCACCCAGCAGATCGGCCATCGCCGGATTGCCGCCTTTATACGGCACATGCAGCATCTTGATGCCCGCCAGCGAATTGAACAGCTCCGCTGCGAGGTGTGTCAGGTTGCCGGTACTCGATGAGGCATACGACACCTGGCCCGGTTTGGCTTTCGCCAACGCGATCAACTCCGCGCTGGTCGACACGCCGGCGCCGGGATGGGCAACAAACACGTAAGCGCCGTCACCAAACTGCGCCACCGGCACAAAATCACGCGCCGTGTCGTACGGCAGCTTGGTGTACAGCGCCGGATTGATGGCATGACCGGCAGCGACCACCAGCAGCGTGTAGCCGTTGGGGGCGGACTTGGCGACGATCTCCGAACCGATCAGCGTATTGCCGCCGCCGCGGTTATCGACAATGACCTGCTGCCCGAGCTGCTGGATCAGCGTCGGCGACACCAGTCGCGCCACGATGTCATTCGCACCCCCCGCCGGATACGGCACCACCATGCGCACCGGACGTGACGGAAAATTCTGCGCCGCCGCGGGCAATATCATGACCACGGCGACAATCAACGCGCCGATCCAGGCATTAAGCGTTCGGGTATTCATCGATCTCCTCCTGCAATTACCGGTTTAGCCCGGCCTTGGGGGTCATTGGAGCACTGCCGACCGGGTAAGGCAATCAAATCCCCTCAATGGAGCCATTGATTGCGCTCATCATTTCATTGGGTGGACCACGACGCCCCGGACGACACAACTTTTGGTGCATCTTTTGAATTAACATCCGCTCTCCACGGGAATCACGCCATCAAGGAATCACATCATGGGCTTCAGCACCAAGGAACATAAATCCGGTCCGACCATCAGCGGCGCTCGCGCGCTGGTCGACGGCCTGCTGCGCGAAGGCATCGATCATGTCTTCGGCATTCCCGGCACACAGAACCTCGCCATCCTCGACGAACTGCGCGTCACGCCGCAGATCCGCTTCATCCTGACCCGCCACGAACAGGGTGCCGCATTCATGGCCTACGGCTTTGCCCGCGCCGCCAACAAACCCTCGGTGGTCACCGTCACCGAAGGCCCGGGCATCACCAACATCGTCACCGCCACCGCCGCCGCGTTCAAGGGCAACGTACCGGTGATCAGCATCACCGGTGTGCAGGAAAGCATGATGCGCGAACGCGATGCCACACAGGACATGGACCAGATTCCGTTCATGAAGCCCATCACCAAATGGGCCTACAGCATTCCTTACCCTGAAAAAATTCAGGAAGCGGTGCGCAAGGCCTTTCGTGTTGCACTGACCGAACCGCAGGGCCCGACGCATATCGAAGCCGCCAGCGAAGTGCTGCTGCAGCAGGTAACCCCGGAGACCACGGCACCTGCCGCCTATCGCAGCACCGTCCCCGCCGTGTGTGATCCGGCGCAGATGGATGCGGCCTGGGCGCTGATCAGCAAGGCCGAGCGGCCGCTGTTTGTCATCGGCCGCGGCGTGATGAAAGAAAACGCCGTCACCGCGATGG
Source organism: uncultured beta proteobacterium (assembly GCA_903933915.1). Lineage (GTDB taxonomy): Bacteria > Pseudomonadota > Gammaproteobacteria > Burkholderiales > SG8-41. Next base: position 8,962 of record CAIZLW010000009.1, read on the forward strand.
AGCAGCTCGCCACCGCTGCC
>CAIZLW010000010.1 GCA_903933915.1 uncultured beta proteobacterium
GATGCCGATCATCCCCAGCAGCAGGCCCAGCACGGCCATCGCCAGCGTCTTCAGCATCGAGCCGCCACTCATGTAGGCGAGAACGAACAGGCCCATCAGCAGCAGCGCGGTGTATTCCGGGGGACCGAATCGCAGCGCAAACGACGCCAGTGTCGGCGCCATCAGCATCAGGCCGATCACGCCGAAAGTGCCGGCAAAAAACGAACCGATCGCCGCAATGGCCAGCGCAGGACCGGCGCGCCCCTGCTGGGTCATCGCATAACCGTCGACGCAGGTCATCACCGAAGCCGCTTCGCCGGGGATGCGCATCAGAATCGATGTCGTCGAGCCGCCGTACATCGCGCCGTAATAAACGCCGGCGAGCAGAACGATCGCCATGATCGGATTCAGGCCGAAGGTCGCCGGCAGCAGCAGGCTGATCCCTGCCAGCGGACCCAGCCCGGGCATCATGCCGACCAGCGTGCCGATGATGCAGCCGAAAAAGGCGTACATCAGCACCTCCGGCTGGAAAGCCACCGAAAACCCCATCATCAGACTGTTGAAAGTTTCAACCATCAGAAGCCCCAAGGACCGCGCGGCAGCGGTACTCTCAATAAAACGCTGATCACATAAAACGAAGCGAGGCTGAAACCGGCAGACACCATCACCACCGACAGCGGATGTTTGCGCTCAATCACGCCGAGAAAAAACACCAGGAATGCGGCGGTGGTCAGCCGGTAACCGATGCGCTCCAGGGCGAAGGTGGCGGCAACGCAGGCTGCCATGATGATCAGTGCACGCGTGGCTTCCGGCCACTCGGTTTCGGCGAACGACTGTGACCGCGAACCCAGCACCGCCACCAGCAAGCCGATAGCGCCGAGAGCGCACGCCAGCAGCAGAGGCACATATCCCGGGCCGGGATCGGCGAGGGTGCCGACCGGAAACTCACGATTGAACCAGACCACGACCAACGCCAGCGCGATCAACACCCCGCCCGAGACCTGATCGTTGCGCAAACCGCCGGCAGCCTGCGCATCCCCCTCTTTTGCACCGGTCATGCTTACGGTCCCACCTTGCCGACAACCTTGACCACTGCGGCCAGGCGTTTGGCATCGGCATCCCAGTATTTCGCGAATTCCGGGGCGTCCATATATTTGATCGGCGAATTCACTTTGGCCATCTGATTCTTGAATTCGGCGTCATTCACCGCCTGGCGAACGCCGTCGCGCAGCACCTTGAGCACCGGCTCGGCAATCGCTGCCGGCGCATACAGCCCGGCCCAGATGTAATACTCGATGTCGTAACCCTGCTCCTTGAACGTCGGCACATCCTTGTAATTCGGATGACGCTCGCCGCCCCAACTGACGATGGTGCGCAGTTTGCCGGCCTTGACGTGCGAGGTGATCGCCGCGGGACCGCCCGCAGTCATCGTCACATGGCCGCCCAGCAACTGGGTGATGGCCGGGCCGCCGCCGGTGGTCGGCACATGACGCATTTTCAACTGCGCCGCATGCAGGAACATTTCCATCGGCATATGCAGCGCGCCGTAAACACCCGACGAGGAATACGACAGCTCGCCCGGCTGTTTGCGCGCCAGTGCGATCACGTCCTTGATCGTTTTAACCGGCAGCGACGGGTGCACCACCAGGATCACCGGGTCCGCCGAGATCAGCGCAATCGGGGCAAACTGATCCAGCGTGTAGGCTGGCTTGCGGTTGAACAGCTTGTCCGCCTCCGGGATGACCGAGATGCTCGACAGCGCCATCAGCAGCGTATATCCATCCGGTTTGGCGTTGGCCACCACGGCATTGCCGACTGCACCGCCGGCGCCGGGACGATTCGATATCGACACCGGCTGCTTGAATACTTTTTCCAGCGCAATAGCCGTCGGCCGGCCGGTAACGTCGGCCACGCCGCCCGGCGGAAAGGGCACCACCATCGATATCGCACGGCTCGGAAAAGCTTCCTGGGCCTGCGCAGGAATGACCATCAGCGCGGTCATGGCCGCAAATACGATGCGTTTCATATTGTCATCCTCCTCGTCATTGAATTTGCAACGGATCAGGCAGCAACCACCCGATTGACCAGACGTCCCACACCCTTGATCTCGCACACCACTTCGTCGCCCGGCTGCAGATAACCCGACGCCGTCACCACGTCCTTGCGCATCGGTTTTTTGCCGCCTAGCTCCGCATCGCTGCCCCAGGCGGTGCCGCCGGGCGTGCCGGTGGAAATAATCACACCGGGATGCAAGGTGACGAAGGTTGAAAAGAATTCCACCAACTGCGCGCAGGTCCAGATCATCTTGCCCGTGGTATTGCTCTGACGCAGTTCGCCGTTGACGTATGTGCGCAAATCCAGCGCCTGCGGATCACGGATCTCGTCGGCGCTGACAATCGCCGGGCCGATCGGCGCGCAGGTATCGAAATTCTTGCCTGGCCCGAGGTTGTAGACCGAGGAACCGTCGGGCCGCAGCGTGACCTGGCGGTCGCGCGCAGTGACGTCGTTCATCACCGAATAGCCGTAAATATGTTCATGCGCGCGCGCCGCCGGTATATGCCGGCCGGCCTTGCCGATGACAATCAGCATTTCAGTTTCATAGTCGAGTTTTTGGGTGACACGCTCATCGCGCACGATGTCGTCACCATGGCCGATCACGCCCAGCCCGGTCTTCAGGAAAAATTCCGGGTCCTTGCGGGTGACTTCGGGTTTCTCTTCGCGATGGTCCCAGTAGTTCTCGCCGCTGCACAGGATCAGCGAAGGTGCGATCGGCGCATGCAACCGGGTTTTGGCCAGCGGCGTGCGCGCAGCACCCGATGCCGCCTTCAATGCCGCACGGGCGACGGCCAGCCCGGCATCAGCTGCCGCGATGAGCAGGGTCATGTCGGAAAAAGCGGCCAATATGCCGGGTGCGGTACCGTTGGGCGCCGCATCCAGCAGATCCACCACATCGTTGCCCTCCAGCGCACCCAATCGCAGCGCGCCGTTGCGTTCGTAACGGACGAATTGCATCAGGCCACCGGGTTTTCCAGCGTGCCGATCGGCTCGATGGTGATGGCGACATGGTCGCCGGGTTTCAGAAACTTGGGCGGATTAAAACCGATGCCGACGCCGGCGCAGGTGCCGGTGGCGATCAGGTCGCCTGGTTCCAGCGTCATCACCCGCGACAGATCCTCGATCAACCGCGGGATATCAAAGATCAACTGGCTGACAAAGGCGTTCTGCCGCACTTCGCCGTTGACCTTGGTGATCAGCCTGAGCTGAGTGACGTCCTTGATCTCGTCGGAGGTGACGATGCACGGCCCCATCGGGCAGAAACCGTCGAGGCTCTTGCCGAGAAACCACTGCTTGTGGCGGTTCTGCAGCGTGCGTGCGGTCACGTCGTTGATGATGGTGTAGCCGTAGACATGTTTATAGGCGTTTTTCTGCGAAATATTGCGACCGCCTTCGCCGATGACCACGGTCAGCTCACCTTCGTAGTCGACGGAATTGGTGTAGTCGTTGGCGCTGGGAATCGCGTCATTGGGCCCGATCACCGAGTTCGGCCACTTGGTGAACATGATCGGCACGTCGGGAATCGCATCCTTGCCGGCGCTCGCGTCGAAGCCGCTGTTGTGGAACTCCTTGGCGTGGTCGTGATAATTCTTGCCGACGCAGAGGATGTTTTTCGCCGGGCGCGGGAACGGCGCCAGCAGCTTGACGCTGCCTGCCGGAATCCGGCCTTCGCCGCTTTTCACTGCCTTGCGCGCGCGCGACAGACCCTTTTTGCCCAGCGCGACAAACGCCGTCATCTCCTTGGGCAGCCGCGTCGATGCCGACAGATCGACGATGGTGTTGGATTCCTGATCATGCACGCCGATGCGCATGCCCCGCGCATCGGAAAAAGTAACCAGACGCATTCCGTTCACTCCTTTGATAAATTAAAACCCGCCGTCGCCGGGACGGCGGAATCACCGCACTATCAGTCGGGCTTGGCGCCGGAGACCTTGACCACATGCGCCCACTTGGCGATGTCCTGGTTCAGATACTTTTCAAACTCGGCTACCGACATCACCAGCGCCTCGGCGCCCTGCTTTTCCCAGTTTGCAGCGGTATCTGCGCGCGTGGTGATTTTGCCGATCTCCCCGTTCAGGCGATCGAGGATGATCCGCGGCGTCTGCGCCGGCGCCATCACGCCGAGCCAGATCGTCGCCTCATAACCTTTGACGCCCGCCTCCGACACCGTCGGCAGTTCCGGCGTGACCCTGGAGCGTTTCTGCCCCGTCGTCGCCAGCGCGCGCACCTTGCCGGCACGCGCATGCGTGGTCATCGTCGTCACCGCATCGAACATCATTTCGACCTGGCCGCTGAGCACACTGGTGCGCGCCTCGCCGCTGCCTTTGTGCGGCACATGCACGATATCGGTCTTGCTCAGCGCCTTGAAGTATTCGCCGGCCATGTGGTACGGCGTGCCATTGCCCGAGGACGCATAGTTGAGTCCCTTGTCCTTGGCTTTGGCGAGTTTGACCAGTTCGCCGACGCTGCGCACCGGCAGCGAAGGATGCACGACCAGGATCAGGTCGGAATAATTGATCGGCGCCACCGGCGCAAAATCCTTCATCAGCGTAAAGGGCTTTTTCGGGATCAGCGATTCGTTGACAGTGTGTGTGTTCGACATCAGCAGCAGCGTATAGCCGTCAGCCGGCGACTTGGCCGCCACATCAGTGCCGATGATCGAGCCGGCGCCGGGACGGTTCTCGATGATGACGTTCTGCCCCAGCGGCTGCTGCAGTTGCTGGGCGAGGAAACGCGCGTAAACGTCTGCGGGACCGCCGGCACCGAAAGGCACAATGACACGCACTGGTTTCACCGGGTAATTCTGGGCCTGCGCCAGGCCGGCCAGGGCCACCAGAACAGTCAATGCCGCACCACGCCATGCCAATTGCAGGACACGCATCATCATCTCCTCACGGGTTCGAAAAGGACCTGGAATGCACGCGCTGCGGCAAGGGCCGGCGATGCACGATTTGTTCCGCATATTGTAACCCAGCAGACGCCCGTAACCCCGATGCCGACATGGGTTAAACCGTAATTTGCCAGCGGCTCGACGCTGCCGGACGACCTTCTGATAGACTCGAATGCGAACCACGGAAAATCGGATTTCCGCAGTGAATTCAAACCTTAGCAGCCATCCCCGCCGTGACCGGCGCAGCGCCGTGGCGACGGCATGAGCGCCCCGACCCCTCATCCACACTGGCTTACCCGGATCGTCGCTGTGCGGCCCGAAGAAGTGCGCGCGCTGCTGTGGTCCTTCGCCTATTTTTTCTTCCTGCTGGCGGCTTATTACGTGTTGCGCCCGGTGCGTGACGAAATGGGCATCGCCGGCGGCGTCAAAAATCTGCCTTGGCTGTTCACCGCCACATTCATCGTCATGCTCGCGGTGGTGCCGGTGTTCGGCGCAATGGTCGCGCGCATTCCACGCCGCCGTTTCATCCCGCTGGTTTATCACTTCTTTGTCGCCAACATCCTGATCTTCTGGCTGCTGCTGACCTTCAAGTTCGCGATGGCAGATACCGCCAAAGTGTTTTTTGTGTGGATCAGCGTGTTCAACCTGTTTGCGGTGTCGGTGTTCTGGTCGTTCATGTCCGATCTTTATGCCTCGGAACAGGGCAAGCGCCTGTTCGGCTTCATCGCCGCCGGCGGTTCCGCCGGTGCGCTGCTCGGTCCGGCGATCGCGGTGTGGCTGGCCGAGCCCGTCGGTCGCGCCAACCTGCTGCTGATCGCCGCGCTGCTGCTGGAGTTTGCGGTGTTATGCGCGATGCGACTGGAATCCGCAGCTGATGCGTTGAAGACAAACACCCCGATATCGAACACCACTGCACCGCGCGAAGCTGCGCTCGGCGGCAGCTGGATCGCCGGGTTGATCATGGTTGCGCGATCGCCCTATCTCGCCGGCATCGCACTGTGGGTCGCATTGCTGTCGCTCGCCGGAACGTTTCTGTACTTTCAGCAGGCCAGCATTGTTTCGGCATTGACCGATGACCCCAACAAACGTACGGCGATATTCGCGCAGATCGATCTCGCCGTCAGCCTGCTCACCATCACCGTGCAATTTCTGGCCACCGGCAAACTGATCCGCCGCTTCGGCGCCGGTCCCGCCGCGGCATTCCTGCCGCTGGTATTTGCCGCCGGGTTCCTGATGCTGGCGCTGACGCCGATGCTGTGGGTGGTCATTGCTTTTCAGGCGACACAACGCGCAGCCAACTTCGCCATTTCCAACCCCGCGCGTGAAGTGCTGTTCACCGTGGTCGGGCGCGAAGAAAAATACAAAGCCAAATATGTGATCGACAACGTAGTGTTCCGCGGCGGCGACGCCGCCAGCGGCTGGCTGTTCCATGCACTGCGCGGCCTCGGCATGGAACTCAACGCCATTGCGCTGGCCGCAGTACCGGTTGCTTTGGGCTGGTTCGCGCTCGCACTGGCGCTGGGCCGCAGCCACGAAAAACGCACCACGGATATTTCCAAATCCCACTGAGGTCTTATTTTTTAATGAATAAAATCAATGGCTTATACACGCGCCGTGACATGCTGAATCTGGGCGCCGGACTGGCGGCCAGCACCCTGCCGGGCAGTTCATGGGCGCAAGCCGCGCCCCAAGCGCTGATCACCCGTCCGATCCCGAGAACCAAGGAGCCCCTGCCGGTGATCGGTCTCGGCACCGCGATCATTTTCGACATCGGCAACGACCCCACACAACGCGCCGAACGCGCCAAAGTCATCAGTACCTTTCTCGCCGGCGGCGCGCGGCTGATCGATACGGCGCCCTCATACGGCTCGGCCGAGTCAGTGGTCGGCGATCTGCTGGCCGACCTGAAAGTACGCGACAAGGTGTTCCTCGCCACCAAGGTGCGGTCCAATGACAACGCTGCATTCGTCGCGCAGATGAAGCAGTCGCAGCAGCGCCTGCGCTCGCCAAAGTTTGATTTAATGCAGCTGCACAACGTCGGCTTTCTCGATCGCGGCATGATGGCTTCGCAACTGGCCATCGTGCGCGAATGGAAACAGCAAGGCGTATTCCGCTACATCGGCGTCACCCACTCCCAGGATCAGCCGCGCGCCAACGACCGCCTGATCGAAATCATGCGGCAGGAAACAATCGACTTCATTCAGGTCAATTATTCGATGGCGGAGCGCAGCGTCGAACAGCGCCTGCTCGCCACCGCCGCCGACACCGGCACCGCGGTGTTGTGCAACCTGCCCTTCGCCCGCGGTGTGCTATTCCGCGCGGTGAGCGGCAATACAGTGCCGGCCTGGGCAACGGAAGCCGGCATGGCCACCTGGGGCCAGTTTTTCCTGAAATACCTGCTCGGCCACACGGCGGTGAATGCCGTGATGCCCGGCACCGACAAGGTCGAATACATGCTCGACAATCTCGATGCCGGTCGCGGACAAATGCCGGATGCCGCGATGCGCAGCCGGATGGCAGCGCACATCGACGCATTACTTTAAAAGTAAACAACAAAAACCGCCATCTCGGCGTACGCCAAGATGACGGCAGCTCAGCATTCGTAGCCCGGATGCGCCGCGAAGGAAGGCCCCTTAGGGAAAGGTCGCAGGCAGGAATCCGGGAAACGTCACCCCCCGGATTGCGCTGCGCTCCATCCGGGCTACAAGGGCATTACGCCCTCTTCACCGGCCGGATCGCCACGCCGTCATCGCTGATGCGGCGGTTCAGCAGGTTGGCGCAGGCGGCGACCACTGACAGTGACGGCGTCGGCACACCGGTCATCTGACCGAGCTCAAGCACGGCATTGATGATGGCATCCATCTCCAGCGGACGACCCGCGCGTACGTCCTGCAGCGTCGAAGTCGGCAAAGACGCGCGATTGGCCGCATCGGCCACCCGCGCGTCGACATCGACATCGATTTTGGTGCCTACGGCATTGGCCACAGCCATCACTTCCCGCATCATCGCCACTGCCAGCGGCTTGGATCCGGCAAACTCGGCCACTTCGCGCGCGGTCGATTGGGTAATCGCGCCCAGCGGGTTCCATACCGCGTTCGACAGCAGCTTGGTCCACTTCACCAGGCGCACATCATTCGAAACCTTGCCGCTCCAGCCGGCGCGGGTCGCAACGTCGGCAATGGCCTGAACGCGCGGCGTCACCGTGTTGTCGATTTCACCGATGACCAGCGCATCGGTTTCGGCATCTGGCAGACGGATATGGCCCGGTGCGATCAGATCGGCCGGTTTCAGCGCGGTGCCGCCGATGATCATGTGCGGCTCGAAAGTACGCATCAGCACGCCGTCGGGATCCAGCGTTTTCAGTTGTGCATCCTTGAACTTCGACGGCACGCCCTGGAAATACCACCAGGGAATGCCGTTCTGCGGAAATACCAGCACGCCGTCCTTGGCAACAAGACCACGCAGATGCTGCGCAACCGGCGCGATCTGCTGCGATTTCAATGTCACAAAGATGACGTCGTACGGACCCTTCTCCTCGCCTGGCCGGCACACGCGCACCTTGATCGGATCAGGCATGCCGCTGCGCGGGCCTTCGAGGATCAGACCGCGCGTTGCCATCGCGTCGTACTGCGCGCCACGTGCCACCAGCGTCACGTCTTCGCCGGCAACCGTCAGCCTGCCGCCAAAAAACCCGCCAATGGCGCCAGCGCCATAAACCAGAATCTTCATTGTTGTTCCCGTGTTGGATTGCAGAATCGCCGATGGCATATGCCCGTCGGCGGTTGATCATAACTATATGTTTTTATTAATTAATTTTATTGCCTGTTGTATTGTCTGTGGTCAGGCAAGCCAGCGCCTTGTCGATGATTGCATCCGCGACTGCAGCCAGTTCATCCGCGGTACGGTTCTGCACCGGGTGAGGAACATACACCACCGCCGGCTCGAAACCCAGCGCCCGGCTCTGCACCGACACCGCATCGCGAAATTCCGTGGTCACAATCGACACGCCCGGCAAACCGCGCTGATCGAAGGTCATGAGGTCGTGCAGACTGCACGACGTGCATGACCCTCAATCGGACAAGCCGATCAATACGACATCGGCTTCATTGGCGACTTGGTCGACAATTTCGCGCGAAGCAACCTTGGCATTGGTCGGCTTGCCGAAGCGTTTGGTCTTGATGCCGCGCTCGGTCATGCGCTGTTCAATCCGGTTCAGAAACTCGTCGCTGCGCGTCTTGCCGATGTCGAACAGCCCTACTGTCAGACCGTCGAGTGATTGCGGCGGCGCGCGGCGCGCACGCATCACCGCTTCGGTTTCCGCGGTCGGATCGCGCAGCCAGTTCATCGTAGTCATTCGGTGATCTCCTTGGTCACAGGTTGCAGTTCGGTGCGGCTGCGGCCGGCCAGCCAGCCCGGCAGAATTGCCGAGAACAGACCGGCGGCGCCGCCGGCACGCACCACCATCAATGCATCTTCATGGAATTTCGGCACCTGCTCGCCGGCGCGGCTTGCCGGTATGCCCTCGCCGACGCCATCCGCACCCGCCACCAGTTCGGCGCCGGGGCGTATCGTCGCTTCATACATTGCGCGCTCGATGCGCGCGCGATCCCAGCCGGCCTCGCGATAAATGGCGTAATGCTCCGGCGACAGCACGACAATCGCCCGCGCCGACTGCACCAGCTTGGGGTGGCCGATTTTCACCAGCGACATCGCAAACGATTTGGTTAACGCTTCCGGCGTGCGCGATTTCTGGTCGACAAACGCCTCAGGGCCGTGTCCCTGGAACAGCGTTACCGCCGAAACACCAGGTCTGATGCCCCGCGCCTGGGCCAGCGGCTGCCACGCCGGATCCGATTCATCCTCGGCAAAACACATCGTATATTTGCTGGGCGAACCCAGCGTCGCGCGATCCACTTCGCCGGGACGGCCACCGCCGACATTACGCACGATCAGGTTCAGCGCGCGGCCGATGGTGGCGTTGGCGCGATTGCCCTGGCCCAGTGCATTGATGCCGCTGTTCATGCCGATGCGTTTGACCACAGGTCCATTGACGATGATCACCGGCCCGGAAAAATAAGTGGTGGCGAGCACGCCATGCAGCGTAAACACCGGCTCCAGCGCCGCTTCGATTGCCGCCAGCAGCACCGGCATGTATTCCGGCCTGCAGCCGGCCATCACCGCATTGATGGCGACTTTCTCGACTGTGCATTCAGCCAGATTCGGCGGGATGCCGCCGACGATGTCGTCCGGCTTGCGCGAAGTGCCTTTGAGCATGGCAATAACCCGCTGGTCGGTCGGTGGCGTCACCGGCAGGCCGTCGGTCCAGCCACGCTCGTAACAGACTTCGACCGGGTCGATGTTGTCGCCGTATTCCACCTTGCGCGCAGCCAGCCAGGTCGCACCGCTGTGCCTGGCCTCAAGTTTTTCGAATGTGCCGGGCTGCGTGGACAGCGATCCGCAACCCGGCCGTTGCAGTGGCAGACCGGCACCGATATCGGCAATTCCGGTCAGCTGCTGCCAACCCGCGCGATCCCAGCCCTCCACCCGCTCCACCTCTTCACCGCGCACAAAGCGGAGCAGTGTCGGCATGATTTCGATGCGATGCGCCCATGACCAATCGAGTTCCCGATCATCAACAACATCCGGCACCCCCGAAGGAAACTGCGGATCATCTTGGGAAATGATGCGAAAACCGGGCAACTCGCGTGACGCCCTGCGCATCTCGTTTTCAACAAGCACGCAGGTTTCGCAGGCGCGTTTGGCAAACACGACGAGACCGTCGCGGATCAATGGGTCGGACAACATGCGCCTCCGGGATTGTTGCAGATGGGTCAACCGGCCCCATTCTGCTACGCTAAGGGCCCATGCTCAACCCCGATCATGCACACCGGCGCAATGGCGCACTGCTGGCGCTGTTATTGGCCGGTTGCGCCCCGCTCGAATGGCAAAAGGCCGGAACCGCGGAGGAAGACATCATTCGCGATCAGACACGCTGCACCGCCGAGTCCCGCAACCAGGCGATGCTGCAGCGCGCGCCGCTGCGCGTACCGCAGGTGATTGTTGACCCGCAGGGGCGCGCCATCGCGGTAAAGCCGGCGTCAGCAGACACGGAACGTTTTGCCCTGGAACAGGATCTGATCCGTCGTTGCATGCAGGATCTCGGCTACTCGTTGCAGCACAAACCATCATCACCATGAGTGCATATCCCCATGCGCGATTATTCCCCCAAACGGCGCGCCCTGCTGCAGGTCGGCGCCGCCGCCGCCCTGCTTTCAGCCATGACTGAATCCAAAGCCGCCCCGGCCAATCTGATCACCCGCGCCATTCCTCGTAGCGGCGAACGGCTGCCAGCCATCGGCCTCGGCACCTATCAGGTGTTCGACGTGCCCGGCGCGCAACTGGCCGCCACCGAGCTGAAGACGGTATTGCAGCGTTTCGTCGAACTGGGCGGTGCCGTCGTTGATTCCTCGCCGATGTACGGCAATGCCGAAGCCACGGCCGGCACGCTGTCCGCGGGGCTGAAGGTACGGCCGTCGCTGTTCATCGCCACCAAGGTCTGGACTTCCGGACGCGACGCCGGCATCCGCCAGATGGAAGATTCGTTCCGCCTGCTGCAGACCAAAACCATAGACCTGATGCAGGTGCACAACCTGCTCGACCTCAAAACCCACCTGCCGGTGCTGCGCGAATGGAAAAAAGCCGGGCGCATCCGTTATCTCGGCATCACCCATTACCATGCCGGCGCGCATGCCGAACTGGAAAAGCTGGTCAAAACCGGCGACTTCGATTTTCTGCAGATCAACTACTCGCTGGACGAACCCGAGGCGGAAGCGCGATTGTTGCCGGCCTGCGCCGATTCCGGCACCGCAACATTGATCAATCGGCCGTTTTCGCAAGCCGGTTTGTTCGGCAAGGTTCGCGGCAAACCGCTGCCACCGTGGTGCAGCGAACTGGATTGCAGCAGTTGGGCACAGTTCTTCCTGAAATGGATCATCAGTCACCCGGCCGTGACCAGTGCCATCCCCGGCACCGGGCGTGTCGCGCATATTGAAGACAACATGGCGGCCTGCACCGGGCGTCTGCCCGACGCCGCGCAGCGTAAAAAGATGGCCGCTTATTTTTCCGCCCTTTGACCATGGCCGGGGCTGATGCCTCCGCCGACTCCAACTACTCAAGCCGACATGCCCCCATCCGTACCGCACCGTACGATCCGCCTACTGCTCTGCATACTCGCCCTGCTGCTGTGTTCAGGCTGTAGCATGGTGCGTGTGGGTTACGGCCAGGTCGACACCCTTGCCGGTTGGATGGCTCACGAATACTTCGATCTGGAGCCACTGCAACGCGACGACTTCTCGCGACGCTTCGAACGGTTGCACGCCTGGCATCGGCGTGAACAGTTGCCTGAATACGCGCGGTTCCTCGCCGAAGCCAAAATCCGGGCCCAGCGCGGGATGGCGGCGGACGACCTGTTGTGGCTGGTTGACGGCATGAAATCGCGCTACGCGGTGATTGCCGCCCGCGCAGCACCGGATGCCGCTGAACTGCTGGCAGGACTGAGCCCCGCTCAAATCGACCACCTGCGGCGCGAGTTTGATCGCATGAACCAGAAATTCCTCAAAGAGAACCGCAGTCAGGAATCCGTGGCTGCCAGACGGCAGCACCAGCAGCGCAACGCACTGAAACAGATACGCGACTGGGTAGGCTCGCTGTCAGATAGCCAGGAAACCCGCCTCATTGCACTGTTGCAGCAGTTGCCACTGACTGACCTGCTGCGCCATGAGGACCGCCTGCGCCGCCAGCGCGAATTTCTCGCACTGCTGGAAACTCGCCATATCGAGCGCGCGGCATACCCGGAACGCGTGCGCGACTGGCTGGTAAATTGGGAACGCAACCGCCCGCCGGGTCTGGCCCGCAGCTTTGAAGATTCGTGGAAACGGCGCGCCGAGCTTTACGCCGCCGTCGATAAAATGCTCACACCCGAACAACGCACCCACCTCACGCACCGACTGCAGGATTACATCGATGATTTCCGCTATCTGGCCACACTGAAGACGGCGACTGCACGAAACGACTGAGCTAAAATGCACCATCTGAATCACTGAAATCTGTTGATGCCCACCTATCCCGGCCCTATTGATTCCAAACTACCCCGCGTCGGCACCACCATTTTTACGGTGATGTCGCGGCTTGCCGCCGAGCACAATGCCATCAACCTGTCACAGGGCTTTCCCGATTTCGACTGCGCACCGGAACTGCGTGCGCTGGTCACCAAATACATCAACGCCGGACTGAACCAGTATCCGCCGATGGCCGGCGTCGCCCCGCTGCGCGAAGCCATCGCCGCCAAAAATGAATCCTTGTACGGTATCTGCTACGACGTCGAACAGGAAATCACCGTGGTTCCCGGCGCCACCTACGGCATCTACACCGCCGTTGCGGCGATGATCCGCCCCGGCGATGAAGTCATCCTGTTTGAACCGACCTATGACAGTTACGCCCCGGCCGTGGAAGTGCACGGCGGCGTGCCGGTCTATGTGCAGTTGCGCTATCCCGACTACAGCATCGACTGGCAGGCGGTGCAGAACGCCATCACCCCGCGCACCAAACTGCTGATCATCAACACCCCGAACAATCCGACGGCGACCGTCATGTCATCGGAAGACATGCGCATGCTCGAGAGCCTGCTGCACGGCACCGACATTGCCGTGATCAGCGATGAAGTCTATGAACACATCGTGTTTGACGGTCACCAGCACCAGAGCGTGACGCGTTTTCCCGGCCTGGCCGAACGCAGTTTCCTGGTGTCGTCCTTCGGCAAGACCTATAGCGTCACCGGCTGGAAAATGGGCTATGTCGCCGCACCGCGCGAACTGATGGCGGAATTCCGCAAGGTGCACCAGTTCAACGCCTTCGTCGCCAACGGCCCCTTCCAGTACGCCTTTGCCGAGTTCATGAAGAATCCCGAGGCCTATCTGCAGCTCGCGGCGTTTTATCAGAAAAAGCGTGATTTCTTTCTGGAAGGCCTGAAGGGCTCACGCTTCAAGCCGCTGCCCTCCCGCGGCACGTTTTTCCAGAATCTCGCTTACGATGCCATCAGCGATGAAAAAGATACCGATCTGGCAGTGCGATTGACGAAGGAACATGGCGTGGCGTCGATACCGGTTTCGGTGTTTTACCGCCAGCCGCCGGCGCATCGGGTGCTGCGCTTCTGCTTTGCCAAGTCGGAAGCGACTTTGGCGAAAGGCGCTGAAATACTCAGCCGCCTCTAGGGTTAAAGACCGCCGTGCAAAGCGGCATACACATAGATCACCGCAATACAGATTATCGTCACCTTGGCGCTGAACCAGCGGTTCATGCCCAGCAACTCCCCGAACGGCAGTCCGTAACGCCCCGCCATCGCCAGCATGGTGTTGGACATCGGGCAGGCCGTCAGTCCGACGCCCCAGCACATCAGGAAGGTCATCGCGAGCATCGTCTGATCGGGTTGCAGCGGAATGATCCACGGTCCCAGCACCGACACCAGAATGATCGGATGCAGGCCAATCCATGCACAGAGATTCATCACGATCAGCACCAGACTGGCTTGCAGGGGACCGAAGTGCGAGAACGGCAAGCCGAGATCCAGCACGTCAATGGCACCGGTCATACCGGCAGAGAGAATGCCGGCCGCCAGAAACAGGGTCAGTTCTCCGTTCATTGCCGGCAGGCGGTTATGCACATGGCGCAATAACGTGGCGCCGGCACCGATGCCGCTGCCGCTGCGCAGGACCAGCGTCACCACGGTCACCAGCGAAGCCATCGCAGCAATGACCGCCAGCACCGACCAGCGCGGCTGCCATTCGTGAATAGCGAGTACGCAGACCGCCAGCACTGCCGGCACCCATAAGGCTTCCAGATGCAGCGGGTAACCGACAAAATCGCGGCCGCCGCGATGCCGCTCCGAAGTCAGCGTGAACCAAGTGACGGTGATGCCGCCGACCGCGACCGGAATACCCCAGAAAATCAGCTGCGTCAGGCGCGCTTCCGGGGCAAAGGTCAGCGCCGCTGCCATCGCGCCGTAAAACGGCGACCATGCTGCGCCGACGATGAAGGCCTGCGAC
>CAIZLW010000011.1 GCA_903933915.1 uncultured beta proteobacterium
AATGCCGACGCCTGCGCCGGATTTGCGCCGGCAACCACGGCGGCCGGCGATCTGAGTCACCTGCGCGGGCTGTGGTGCAATCCGCCGAATACCTATACCAAGGATCCGTCAGCGCGCCTGCGCTTCGGCATCAATCGCGGCAGCGATCAGTCGATATATCGTAGGGAGCAGTAATCACGGCACTAGGGATTGTGGTTGTTGAATGAGCGGTATTTATAAATGCCAAATAAAAACAATGACTTATGAAAAATAATCGGTTTTTACGCCTGCAAACACATGAGAAATATGGCATAAGTGTTTGACAACATTGAAAATTATGCTATTTTTGGTCAACTTGGCGTCACCCTGCTCAGGAATCCATGAATCTGTTCGGTAAAAGCCTGCGGCCCGGCTGGTTGTGCTTGAACCTGTATCCCGATCGTGTGGATCTTTCGCACGTGCTCGTCGAAGGCAAGCCGCGGCCGGAAGTGCTGCTGTGCGAGTCGTTTCGCAAGGAAGGCGATGACGTGGTGACGCTGAAACGGTTGCGCCGCGAACTGAATCTCGACCGCTATCACTGCATGACAATGCTGAAACCCCGCGACTACCAGCTGTTCCCGGTGGATGCGCCGAAAGTGCCTGTGGCCGAAGCGCGCAGCGCCGTGCGCTGGTCAATCAAGGACATGCTCGACTATCCGGTCGATGCCGCGATGATCGATGCGCTGCACGTGCCGGCCAGCGATGGCAGCGCGCAATCGTCGCAAATGCTCGCGGTGGCCGCGCGCAACGAACTGATCGCGGCAACGGTGAGGCCGTTCAATGATGCCGACATCGAGCTGGATGTCATCGATATTCCCGAACTCGCGCAGCGCAATATCGCGAAATATCTGGAGCAGGAGGGCCGCGGGTTGGCGCTGCTCTGTTTCGATGAGGCTGCGGCGACACTGACCTTCACCAGCGGCGGCGAGCTGTACCAGTCGCGCCGCATCGACGTGGCGCTGAAGGATTTTGAAGATGAATCGGCGGCGGAAGGCCTGCGCGACCGGATTGCGCTGGAACTGCAGCGCTCGCTCGACCACTTCGACCGCCAGTTTCGCAGCGTTGCCGTGGCACGTGTGGTGATTTCGCAGGTGCCTGGCGGCGAGCGGCTGGCTGAATACCTGAACAGCAACCTGACGCTGCCGGTCGAGATGTTCGATCTCGAAAAAATCATGGATTTCCCGGGGGTGCCGGAACTGCGTGATCCACTGCGCCAGACGCAATGCCTGCAGCTGATCGGCGCGGCGATGCGCGAAGGGGTGGCGGCGCGATGAGCCAGTACATCAACCTCCTCGGCCCGGCATTCCGCAAGCAGCGGCTGGTGCTGACGCTGGGGCGCGCCGCAGCGCTGGTCGGGGTCACGGCCGCGACCATGCTGGGCATGCTGGCCTATGACCAGCATCGTGTCGCCGGACTGCGCGAGGAACTGGCGTCGGCGCAGGGCTTGATGAAAGCGCAGAATGTTTACACCAGCCGGCTCAAGGGTGACGGCGCGCAAAAGGGCAATGCCGTGCTCGATGGTGAAATCCAGCGGTTGGAGACGGATTTGAAATCCGCGCGCGACAGCATGGGCGTGCTGGAAGGCGGCGCGCTGGGCAATCGCGAAGGATTTGCGCGCTACATGCAGGCGTTTTCGCGGCAATCGCTGGACGGGCTGTGGCTGACCGGTTTTTCAGTCGGTGGCAGCGGTGACGTGGTGATCCAGGGACGTGTCGTCAGGGCCGAGCTGGTGCCCACCTATATACAGCGCTTGAACAGCGAGCCTGCGCTGAAGGGCCGTTCGTTTTCCGCGCTGGAACTGCATCGCCCGTCGCCGCTGCCGGTGGTTCCTGCCGACCCCGGCAAGCAGGCTGCTGCTGAAAAGCCGGAAGCGCCGCGTTACCTGGAATTTTCGCTGGCCACTTCCGAGCCGGCAGTCCCGGGTGCTGCGTCGGCGGCCGCAACGCCGGGGGATAAGCGCTGATGCGCCGACTGCACGAACTGTGGCGGCAATGGAGCGACAAGTTTGCCGCAAGGTCGCTGCGCGAACGCGCGATGATGGCTGGCGGCGGCGTTGCCGTGGTGGTGATGCTGTTTGACACGCTGGCGCTGAATCCGCTGGCTGTCCAGTACAAGCGTCTGGCCGGGCAGGTTGCCGAAGCCCGCGCCACCATCAAGGCGAGTGAGCAGGTGCTCGCATCAGGGCGGGAAGTCATCGATCCGGATGAGGTCAAGCGCCGTTACCGCGATGGCTTGCGCAAACAAATTACCGAGATCGATACCAAGTTGCAGGGTTTGCAAAAGCAGTTGGTGCCGCCCGATCAGGTGGCCAATCTGCTGGAAGGGGTGTTGGTGCGGGAGCGCGGGTTGGCGCTGGTCAGCTTGCGCAAGCTGCCGGTACAACAGTTTCAGACCGGCAGTGGCAGCGCGCCCAAGGGCGAAGGCAAAGGGGCGCCCACCGGCGAGCGCAGCATTTACCAGCACAGTTTCGAAATCGAGATTGAAGGTTCGTACGCCGAACTGCATGGTTACCTGGCGCATCTGGAAAAGCTGCCGTGGCAGTTGTTCTGGGGCAGGGCAGCGCTGGATGCCACCAAACATCCGCGTTTGAAACTGACGCTCACGGTGCATACCTTGAGCATGAACAAAGTCTGGCTGGTGGTATGAGGCATTGGACTGCACTGTTATTGGGCTTGATGAGCGCAGCTGTGGCGGCTGCCCAGGTTTTGTCCGATCCGACACGTCCACCGGGTGGGCAGGCAGAGTCGGCGGAGGCTGTTGGTTCCGGTGGGCCGGTGCTACAGTCAGTCATGTTGTCGCCGTCGCGCAAAATCGCGGTGATCAGCGGTGAGATGGTGGCGCTTGGTGGACGTTACGGGTCATCGAAGCTGGTACGATTGACCGAGAGTGAGGCCGTGCTGAAGAACGGTGCGGATGTGATGGTGCTGCGTTTGTATCCGTTGGTGGAAAAACGCGCCGTGAGCCCTGCGGCTGCTAAAAGCGTCAAGAAATCAACAAAGTGAATATGATCAGGCGGAACAACATACAACGCGGTCTGGCCCTCGCAATCAGTCTGCTGATTGCCGGTTGTGCTGAACCGCCCCGCCAGGGCGGTAGCCCGACGCTGGATTCGATCCATCGCGAACTCGACAAAGCCGCGCAGACCCGCAAGGTGCCGGCGGCGACATCCGATGCGGTGAGCCGCGCGCTGATGCCGCCGTTAATGGTTGAAATGCCGCGCGCGGACGGACATAAACCCGATTCGCGGTTCGATCTTTCGGTGAACAATGCGCCGGCCAGCCAGGTGTTCCTCGCCATCGTCTCCGGCACCCGTTTCAGCATGGTGCTGCACCCCGATGTGAAAGGCGAACTGTCGGTCAACCTGAAGGATGTCACGGTGACCGAGGCGCTTGACACGCTGCGTGATCTCTACGGCTTTGACTACACCGTACAGGGCAACCGCATCACGATACTGCCGGCATCGTTGCAGACCCGCATCTTCAAGGTGAATTACCTGCAGGCGCTGCGTCGCGGCCAGACCGAGACCCGCGTCAGTTCGGGTTCCATCACCGACGGCTCGAGCAGCCCGGGCACGCCGGCCCCCGGCGCAACCCCGGTGCCCACAACCGGCCCGACCGGTGCGAGCAATACGCGGGCGACGGAAAGCTCGCGGGTGACGACCACTTCGGATTCCAATTTCTGGGGTGATATCCAGCGGTCACTGACGGCGATACTGGGCGGTGCAACGGGCCGCAGCGTGGTGGTCAATCCGCAGTCCGGCGTGATCGTGGTTCGCGCGATGCCCAATGAATTGCGCGGCGTCGAACAGTTTCTCACCGCGATGCAGTTGATCGTCGAGCGCCAGGTCATGCTCGAGGCCAAGATCATCGAGGTCCGTTTGCGCGACGGTTATCAGGCGGGCATCAACTGGGCGGGTTTTCGCGACGGCACCACGCGATTCGGCGCTGGCGTCATTACGCCCGGCACCGCGCTGCAGCGGGATGGGGTGATCGGTACGGCCACCGCCCGCGGCCCCGACGGTTTATTGCGTGCGGACTCGGTATTCGCAGGCGGCTCTGTGAGTGGGGTCGCGAGCGCGCTGGCGCTGGGTACCGGTGCTGCCGGCGGACTGTTCGGACTGGCGCTGCAGACGCAGGATTTTGCGGCGCTGCTGACTTTCCTCGAGACCCAGGGCGGGGTCAATGTGCTGTCGAGCCCGAGGGTTGCCACCATCAACAACCAGAAAGCGGTGCTGAAGGTCGGCACCGACGACTTTTTCGTCACCAATGTCAGCACCACGTCGAGCACCAGTGGCACCAGCACCACGGTGACGCCGACCATCACCGTGGCGCCGTTTTTCTCCGGCATTGCGCTTGATGTGACGCCACAGATCGACGACAACAGCAGCATCATCCTGCATGTCCATCCTTCAGTGAGCAATGTCGTCGAGCGGCGCAAGGTCATCGACCTCGGTTCG